>DATJIR010000102.1:0-26070 GCA_035493135.1 Verrucomicrobiia bacterium | reverse complement strand
CCTGCCCTATTCTGGATAGCGTGCCTCACGCTCGCCCGCGCGGGGAGCGGGGACGCGACGAGCGCCGGGCCGCCGGCGCCGAGCGCATCCCCTGGTTTCACGTCGCCGCCTTCATCGCCGGCACCGTGCTCGTCGTCGTCTTCACCGCGCATCAGATCGGCACCGAGCGCGAGACCGCGCTCACCCACTGGAAGACCCGCATCGCCACCATCACGGCCGACCGGGCCCGGCTCGTCTCCGGGTGGCTCGCGGCCCGGCGCGCCGACGCGGAGGTGCTCGCCGCGTTCCCCGCGGTGCGCTCGCTGCTCGCGGGCCAGAGCCGGGACGAGGAGGCGCTCGCCCGCCACCTGACGCGCGTCGCCACCGCCTACGGCTACGTGGCCCTCGTCGTCTCCGACGCGCAGGGCCGCCCGGTGGCCCGCTCGGCCGCGGCGCCCGGCGCGACCGCCCCGCTCGAGCCCGCGAAGACGGCCGCCGAGGTCGCGGCGAGCCGCGAGCCGCGCTTCGATTTCAGCGACACCGGCGCGGGCCGCCTGCTGGTCATCACGGTCCCGGTCTTCGCCGACGGCGCACCCGCCGGCGCGACCGGCGACGCGCGGCCCCTGCTCGGCGTGGTCACGCTCGGCACGAAGCCGGACGCCTCGCTCTATCCCCTGCTGGCCGACGACGCGGAGCCGACCCGCACCGGCGAGACCCTCCTGCTCGACCTCGACAGCGCGCCGCCCGCGTATCTCTCGCCGCCGCGCCAGCCCGCGCCGGCCGACTCGGCGGTGGTGCAGCGCTCGCTGACCGCGCTGCGCGATCTCGCGCGGGCGGCCGCCGAGGGCCACGCGCCGGTGGCGGAGGCGATCGACTACCGCGACGTGCCGGTGGTGACCGCGGTGCGGCGGGTGAGTCCCGCCGGGTGGACGCTGGCCCTGAAGGTGGATCGCAGCGAGGTGCTCGCCGAGTTCGAGCGATCGGGCCGGCTCGCGGGTGCGGCGGCCACCTTCCTGCTCCTGGCCCTGGCCGGCTTCCTGGTTGCGCTGCACCGCGAGCAGCAGCGCGCGCGGCTGCTCCAGGACCGGATGCGGCGGGAGCGGGAGATGTCCAACCTGCAAGGCTACGCCGACACCATCGTGGCGAGCGTGCCCGCGGGCCTGCTCCTCCTCTCGGCGGACCTGCACGTGCTCTCCGCCAACCGCGCCTTCCTCGAGGCGTTCCGCCTCCGCGAGGAGGACGTGGTGGGGCGCGACCTGCAGCAGATCGTGCGCGCGGACCGCCTGGTCCGCGGCGCGGGCCGGGTGCTCGAGACCGGCGCGGCCCAGCCGGGCGCCCTCTACGATCTCTACGTGTACGCACGCCGGGAGACCAAGCCCGCCCGCGTGGCCATGACCCCGATCCACATGGCCGACGACTCCTCCCCACAGCTGCTGCTCGTCATCGAAGACCTCACCGCCGAGGAGCGGCTGCAGGCGGCCCGCCAGGAGTCGGAGCAGCGCTACCGCGACCTGATCCAGGGCCTCGACGCGATCGTCTGGGAGGCGGACGCGCGCACCCTCACCTTCTCGTTCGTGAGCCGGCGAGCGGAGACGGTGCTGGGCTATCCGGTCGAGCGCTGGATGCGCGAGCCCGACTTCTGGGCCCGGCGCATCCACCCCGAGGACCGCGACGCGGTGATGCGCGTGTACCGCGAGGCCCTCGCGGGCAGCCGCGACCACGAGTTCGAGTACCGCGCGGTGGCCGCGGACGGGCGCGAGGTCTGGCTCCGCGACATCGTCCACGTGGTGCGTGACCCGGAAGGTCAGCCGGTGACCCTGCGCGGCCTCACCGTCGATCTCACCGAGCTCAAGCGATCGGAGCGCGCGCTGCACCAGAGCGAGGAGCAGCTGCGCCAGGCCCAGAAGATGGACGCGGTGGGCAAGCTCGCGGGTGGCATCGCCCACGACTTCAACAACCTGCTCATGGTCATCCGCGGCGACAGCGACCTGATGCTCCGCCGGCTCCCCGCCGGCCATCCCCTCCGCCAGAACGCGGAGGGCGTCCGCGAGGCGGCCGACCAAGCGGCCACCCTCACCCGCCAGCTCCTCGCCTTCAGCCGCAAGCAGGTGGTGGCCCCGCGCCTCGTCGATCTCAACGGGATCGTGGCCAGCATCCACGCCATGCTGGAGCGGCTGCTCGGCGAGACCATCAACCTGGTCACGGTGACCGCGCCGGACCTGGGCGGGGTCAAGGCCGATCCGGGTCAGATGGAGCAGATGATCCTGAACCTCTGCGTGAACGCGCGCGACGCCATGCCCGACGGCGGCCGCCTCACGATCCGGACCGCCAACGTGGACCTCGACGAGGCCGCCGCGAAGGAGTGGAGCGACGCGCGGCCCGGGCCCTACGTGACCCTCGAGGTGAGCGACACCGGGGGCGGCATGGACGAGGAGACGCGCTCGCACCTGTTCGAGCCCTTCTTCACCACCAAGGAGCAGGGCAAGGGCACCGGGCTCGGGCTCTCCACCGTCTACGGGACCGTGAAACAGAGCGGCGGGCACATCTCGGTCGAGAGCGAGCCGGGACACGGCTCGACCTTCCGCGTCTACCTGCCGCGGGTCGCCGCGCCGGCGATCGCCCCCGAGCCGCGGCGCGCGGCCGAGGGGCCGCCCGCGGCTCGGCGCGCGGTCGCCGCCGAGGGCGCGCCCACCGGGCGGGGCGAGACCATCCTGCTCGTGGAGGACGCCCAGCGCGTGCGGGCGGTGGTGCGCGAGATCCTCGAGACGAGCGGCTACACCGTCCTCGAGGCCCACCACGGGGCCGAGGCCCTCGAGGTCTCCAACCGCCACGCGGGGCCGATCCACCTGCTGGTGACCGACGTGGTGATGCCGCAGATGAGCGGGCGCGAGCTGGCCCAGCGGCTGGCGACCTTGCGCCCGGACTTGAAAGTGCTGTATATGTCCGGCTACACGGATGACGCCATCGTCAGGCACGGCGTGCTGGCCTCGGGCATCGCGTTTCTCTCCAAGCCGTTCACCCCGGACGCGCTCGCGCTCAAGGTGCGCGAGCTCCTGGACGGCGTGGTGGCCGCACCGGCCGGACCCGACGGCCGTCGGTCGCCCTAGCGCGCGCCGGGCTCAGCGCGCCCCGATGCGGCTCCGATGAGCGAGCGACCGATCCGCGTCCTGGTCGCCAAGGTCGGCCTCGACGGCCACGACCGCGGCGCCAAGATCGTGGCGCGCTGCCTGCGCGACGCGGGGATGGAGGTCGTGTACACGGGTCTCCACCGCACCCCCGAGGAGGTGGTGGCCGCGGCGGTGCAGGAGGACGTGGACGTGCTCGGCATCAGCATTCTCTCCGGCGCCCACCTCACGCTGTTCCCGCGCGTGCTCGCCCTGATGCGGGAAGCGGACGCGCTCGACATCCGGCTGGTCGCGGGCGGGGTGATCCCCGACGAGGACGTGCCGGTGCTGCGCGAGCTCGGGGTCGCGGACGTGCTCCTGCAGGACACGCCGCCAGAGACCATCGTCGCGCGCATCCGCGACCTGGTGGCGGCGCGGCCCGCCTCCTGAGGAAAGGGCATGCCATGTTCGACGCAGACGCGCTGAGACGCCAGGCCGAGGAGAAGGCCGACTGGGAGGTCCGGGAGCTCGCCGAGTTCCTCCGGCGCCAGCCGGAGGCGCGGGCCGAGTACCGCACCGGCTCGGGCCTGCCGGTGCAGCGGCTCTACACCCCGGCGGACATCGCGGACGCGCCCGCCGACAGCATCGGGCTGCCCGGCCGGTATCCGTACACGCGCGGCCCGTATCCCACGATGTACCGCGGCCGCAACTGGACGATGCGCCAGATCGCGGGCTTCGGCACCGGGGCCGACACCAACGGCCGCTTCCGCTACCTGATCGAGCAGGGCCAGACCGGGCTCAGCGTGGACTTCGACATGCCCACGCTCATGGGCTACGACTCCGACGATCCGCGCTCGCTCGGGGAGGTGGGGCGCGAGGGGGTGGCCGTCGACACCCTCGACGACATGGAGGCGCTGTTCGCCGACATCGACCTCGAGCGCATCTCGGTGTCGATGACCATCAATCCCACCGCGTGGATCCTCCTCGCGATGTACGTGGCCCTGGCCGAGTCGCGCGGCTTCGACCCGAACCGCCTCTCCGGGACGGTGCAGGCCGACATCCTGAAGGAGTACGTGGCCCAGAAGGAGTGGATCTTCCCGATCCGGCCGTCGATGCGGATCATGCGCGACATGATCGTGTGGAGCGCGCGCAACCTCGCGCGCTACAACCCCATCAACATCAGCGGTTATCACATCTCGGAGGCGGGGGCCACGTCGGTGCAGGAGCTCGCCTTCACCATGGCCAACGCGATCGCCTACGTTGAGGAGGTGACCCGGGCCGGCGTGCCGGTCGACGAGTTCGCCCCGCGCCTGGCCTTCTACTTCGTGGCCCAGGCCGACCTCTTCGAGGAGGTGGCCAAGTTCCGTGCCGCCCGCCGCATCTACGCCCGCCTCATGAAGGAGCGATTCGGCGCCACGAAGGCCGAGTCGATGCGCCTGCGCTTCCACTGCCAGACCGCGGCGGCCACCCTCACCAAGGCCCAGCCGCTCAACAACGTGATCCGCACCACGCTCCAGGCGCTCTCCGCGGTGCTCGGCGGAGCCCAGTCGCTGCACACCAACGGCATGGACGAGGCCTACGCGATCCCCTCCGAGGAGGCGATGAAGATTGCGCTTCGCACCCAGCAGATCATCGCGATGGAGACGCGGGTGCCGGCGGTGGTCGATCCCCTCGGCGGCTCCTACTACGTGGAGGCCCTCACCAATCGCATCGAGGCCGAGGTGGGCGCGATCCTCGCCCGGGTGGACGGCATGGGCGGCACCATCAAGGCCATCGAGGAGGGCTTCTTCCAGCGCGAGATCGCCGACTCCGCCTACGACTTCGCCCGCCGCAAGGCGGCCGGCGAGCAGCCGGTCATCGGGGTCAACGTCATGGTGGAGCCGTCCGAGCCGCCGCCGATCCCCATCCACAGGGTGGACCCCGCGGTGGAGGCGCGCCAGGTGCAGCGGCTCGCCGAGACGCGGCGGCGGCGCGACCAGGCCCTCGTCGATCGCCTCCTCGACCGGCTCGCGCGCGAGGCCCGCGAGCCGGGCACCAACCTCATGCCGGTGACGATCGAGCTGGTGAAGGCCCGCGCCTCGCTCGGCGAGATCACGGCCCGGCTCCGGCAGGTGTGGGGCACCTACATCGAGCGGCCGGTGTTCTGATGCCGCCCCGGCCCTTCCGTATCGAGGTGCCCGACGCGACGCTCGCCGACCTGCGCGAGCGCCTGGCCCGCGTGCGCTGGCCCGACCAGGCCCCGGGCGCGGAGTGGGCCTTCGGGACCAGCCTCGCCTACATGAAGGATCTCGTCGCGCACTGGCGGGACCGCTACGACTGGCGCGCGCACGAGGCGCGGCTCAACGGTTTCCGCCAGTTCACCGCGCCGGTCGCGGGCATCGACCTGCACTTCATCCACGAGGAGGGGCGCGGACCCCGGCCGCTGCCGCTGCTGCTCTCCCACGGCTGGCCCGGCTCGGTGTGGGAGTTTCACAAGATCCTGCCCATGCTCACCGACCCCGCCCGCTTCGGCGGCGACCCGGCCGACTCGTTCACGGTGATCGCGCCGTCGCTGCCCGGCTACGGGTTCTCCTACGCGCCGGGCCAGCCGCGCTTCGGGGTGGCCGAGATCGCGGACGCCTTCGCCGCGCTCATGACCGACGTGCTGGGCTACCCGCGCTTCGCGGCGCAGGGCGGTGACTGGGGCGGCTTCATCACCTCCCGGCTCGGCGCGACCCATCCGGATCGCCTGGTGGGCATCCACGTCAACCTGCTCTCGCTCCGCCGCGACATCAAGCCGCCCGCCCAGCCCACCCCGGAGGAGAAGCAGTATCTCGACGACCTCGGGCAGTGGCTGCGCGAGGAGACCGGCTACCAGTGGATCCAGGGCACCAAGCCGCAGACCCTCGCCTTCGGCCTCCACGACTCGCCGGCGGGGCTCGCGGCGTGGATCGTCGAGAAGTTCCGGACGTGGAGCGACTGTGGCGGCGACGTCGAGCGGCGCTTCACCAAGGACGAGCTGCTCACCAACGTGATGATCTATTGGGTGACCGGCAGCATCAACGCGTCCTTCTGGCCCTACTACGCCCGCTACCACGCCCCGTGGCCCATCGCGGACGGCCAGCGCATCGAGGTGCCGACCGCCTACGCGGCGTTCCCGAGAGAGATCGTGCGGCCGCCCCGCGCCTGGGCCGAGCGCATGTACAACATCCGCCGGTGGACGGCGATGCCGGCGGGCGGGCACTTCGCGGCGATGGAGGAGCCGGTCGCGCTCGCCGAGGATCTCCGTGCGTTCTTCCGGGAGTACCGCTGAGCCCGACCCGCGTCGCGCGGCGAATCTCCACGGTCGGACTGACGCTCCTGGCGGTCGCCGCCGCGCTCGCGGCGTGGGCCGTGCTCATCGAGCCCGGCTGGGTGGTGACGCGCGAGACGCCGCTGACGATCGCGCGCTGGCCCGCCGCGCTCGGCCCGCTCCGGATCGTGGCGCTCGCCGACCTGCACACCGGCGCGCCGCACGTCACGGTCGACAAGCTCGCCGGGATCGTGGCGCGGGCGAACGCGGCGCGCCCCGACCTGATCGTGCTGCTCGGTGACTACGTGATCCACGGGGTGATCGGCGGGCGCTTCGTCGAGCCGGAGCGGACCGCGGCCGCGCTGCGCGGCCTCGCGGCCCCCCTCGGCGTGTTCGCGGTCCTGGGCAATCACGACTGGTGGTACGACGGGGGCCGGGTGAGCCGCGCGCTCGCGGAGGCGGGCATCCGGGTCCTGGAGGACACCGCCCTGCCGGTCGAGACGCGCGGCGGCCCGCTCTGGATCGCGGGGGTGAGCGACCTCTACACGCGCCCCGCCGACGTCGGCCGCGCGCTCGCCCCGGTGCCCGAGGGCGCGCCGGTGATCGTGCTCACCCACAATCCGGACGTCTTCGTGGGCGTCCCGCCCCGCGTGCTGCTCACCCTGGCCGGCCACACCCACGGCGGCCAGGTGAACCTGCCGATCTTCGGCCGCCTCATCGTCCCCTCGCGCTTCGGCGAGCGCTTCGCCATCGGCCACGTGCGCGAGGACGGCCGCGACCTCTTCGTCACGCCGGGCATCGGCACCAGCATCGTGCCGGTGCGCTTCGGGGTGCCGCCGGAGATCTCGGTGCTCACGGTGGGCCGTTGAGGGCGCTGTCGCGCGGCGGGCGCAAGCGCGTGCTCGCCAGCTGCGTGCCCGCGGCGGGGGTGGCGCTGGTGCTGGCCGCGGCCTGCCTGTGGGGCCTGCTCGCGGCCTCGCGGGCCCGCATGGGCGACCTGCTGTTCGCGGCGCGCCCGGCCCAGGCGGCCCGCTCCACCGTGATCGTCGGCATCGACCAGAAGAGCTACCAGGCGCTCCTGCCGCGCCACGGCCCGCTGTCCGCATGGCCGCGTACGCTCTACGCGCGGGCGCTGGACGCGCTCGCGACCGCGAGCCCGCGGGTCATCGCCTTCGCGATCTTCTTCGACGCCTCGCGGCCCGAGGACGACGCCCTCGCCGAGGCGATGCGCCGGGCCGACAACGTGATCGTGCCGGTGGTGGCCCAGGGCCCGCGGGCCTTCGATCCGCGGCCCGGCGTGGCCCAGGACTTCGAGGCCTTCGTGCGGCCCGCCGAGACCGTGCGGCGCGGCGCCCGCGACGAGGGCCTCGCCAACATCACCACCGGCCAGGACAGCGTGGTGCGGAGCCTGCCCCTCCTGCTGCGCGCGGGCGGCGAGGAGGTGCCGAGCCTGCCGCTGACCATCGTCGCCCACTTCACGCGGCGCCCCGCGGTGCTCGACGGTCCGCCGACCGCCGGGCACGTTCACGCGGCGGGGCGGGCGATCCCGGTGGCCGAGCACGACACCATGCTGATCGACTTCCTCGGCCCGCCGTCGGAGCCGGCCGGGGGCGGCTCGTTCCGGATCGTCTCGTTCGTGGACGTGCTCGAGGGCCGCTTCGACCCCGCCCTGATCCGCGACCGCATCGTGCTCCTCGGACCCACCATCCGCGGGGTGGACGAGCACGCCACGCCCACCACGGGCGACACGCGGATGTGGGGCGTGGAGATCCTCGGCAACGCGGTGGAGACCGTCCTCGACCAGCGCTTCCTGGTCCCGGCCGCGCCCGCGCTCACGGTGGGCCTGATCGCGCTGATGGCCATGGTCGCCGCCCTCGCGGTGGCGGCGTGGCGCCCGCTGCCCGCCGGCCTCGCGGTGGCGGGCGGGCTCGCCGTCTACGGCACCGCGGCCGCGGTGCTCTTCGAGCGCGGGCTCGTGCTGGACCTCGCGTACCCGCCCGCCGCGCTCCTGATCACCTTCGCGGCCGCGCTCTCCGCCCGCCTCGTGACCGAGCAGGCGGAGCAGCGAATGATCCGCGAGGCGATGGGGCGCTACCTCTCGCCGGTGGTGAGCCAGTGGGTGCTGGACGACCCCGATCGCCTGCGACTGGGCGGCGAGACGCGGGAGATGACGGTGCTGTTCAGCGACCTGCGCAGCTTCACCACCCTCGCCCACGCGCTGCCGCCGCAGACGCTCGTGGCGCTGCTCAACCGGTACCGCGCCGAGATGGCCGACGTGGTCTTCCGCCACGACGGCGTCCTCGCCCAGTACGCGGGGGACGCCATCGAGGCCTTCTGGAACGCTCCGATGGACCAGGGCGACCACGCCCGCCGGGCCTGCGAGACCGCGCTCGACATGGTCGCGGCCCTCGCGGTGCTCCGGCCGGTGTTCGAGGCGCGCGGCTGGGCGCACCTCGATCTCGGAGTGGGGATCAACACCGGGCAGATGGTGGTGGGCAACATGGGCTCGAAGGACCGGCTGATCTACACCGCGGTGGGCGATCCGGTCAACGTGGCCGCGCGCCTCGAGGGGCTCTCGAAGGAGTACGGGGTGCGGGTGGTGGTGGGCGAGGCCACCGTGGCCGCGGCTCCCGACGTCTTCACCTATCGCCTCCTCGACCTGGTGGCGGTGAAGGGGCGCGCCGAGCCGCTCCGATGCTACGAGGTGATCGACCGCGCGGACGCGATTCCGCCGGCCGGCCGGCAGATGCTCGCGCGCTACCACGACGCGCTCGCGCTCTACCGCGCCCGCCGGTGGGAGGAGGCGCTGCGGCTGCTCGACGAGCTTGCGCGGGACGCGCCCGCCGACGGACCGATCGCCCTCTACCGGCGGCGCGCGCGGGCCTTGCTCGCGGCCCCGCCGCCCGAGGACTGGGACGGCGTCTTCGTCGCGGAGTGGAAGTAGCGGCTACCGGCGCGGCGCCGACAGCTCGAGCGTCGAGAGCGGCACCGGGACGGGCCGGGTCACATCGGGCCGCAGCTCGGTCATCCCGGCGCTCCCGGCGCGCGCGGTGCGAGGATCGAGGGCGTTGCCGGCGGGGGCGTCCATGATCTGGATGACCTCGGCGCGCAGGCCCTGTCCGTGGTGCGCGGTGCCGCTCCGTTCGTACCGGTAGGTCACCGCGCCCTGGTGGCGCCCCACGACCGTCATGGTGAACGGGCCGTCGCCCACCGCGGCCAGCGTGACCACGAAGGGCCCCGCGACGCCCGCCGGCACCTCCACGGTGCGAGCGCCCCCCGCGGCCGCCGCGGTGAGCGAGCCGAACACCTGGTTGATCTCGACGCCGGGCGGGACGAAGCCGGCGAGCCGCGTGCGATCCGGCATCGTCACCAGGGGCAGCACCGGCCCCGACGTGGTGATCTCGAGCGCGCTGCGGTTCACCGTGAAGCTCTCGGTCTGGACCGGCCCGCCGGGAGCGATGGTGGCCTTCTGGCCCGGGCGCAGGCGCGCCACCGGGCCGGTGGGCCCGGTCACCTCGAGCTCGCCCGCCCGGGTCCAGCAGACGAACGGGCCGCTCGCCTGCTGCTGGGCCCCGATGAGCCCATCGTGCGCGGTGGCGCTGTAGGCGTTGGATTCGATCGTGAGCGTGGCGCGGCCACCGAGCCAGCCGGCCACCCGCGCCCAGACGG
Organism: Verrucomicrobiia bacterium; assembly: GCA_035493135.1. Classification (GTDB taxonomy): domain Bacteria; phylum Methylomirabilota; class Methylomirabilia; order Rokubacteriales; family CSP1-6; genus CAMLFJ01. The sequence goes on along the minus strand of DATJIR010000102.1, from coordinate 16,047 downwards.
TGCCGACGGTGATCAGGAGGCCCACGCGCGACGCCTCGCGCCCGGCCACCTCCGCCTGCCGCACCGTGACATTGGACGCAGGCTCGACCGTCACCGTGCTGCCGTCGAGGAAGGTGATGAGGGCCCGACCGTCGGGCCCGGTGACCACGCGGTCGCCCACCGCGAGGTCGGTGCCACTGCCCACCGGGGCCGGCTGGTCACCGCCGGCGCCCACCCGCTCCACCGGAGCGCTCAGGACGGTGAGGGTGGCCGCGGTCGAGACCACCGCCGGGCGCTCCTCCCCCGCCGCTCCCACGGGGACACCGAGGAGCGTGGCCAGCGCCGGAACGGCCAGCCGCCGAGTCCATGCCATCGGGCTCATCATACCCGGGGCATCCAGTCGGTCCCGCGCCCGCGGGGGACACCGAGGCGCGGTCGCGCGTTCAGCGCCGTCCGGAGCGTCGGCCTCCGGGGGGGAATGGGGCGGCCTTCTGCCGCCCTCGGCGAGTGGACCGCCTCGGCCGTAAGCGCCGCCTGAGAATCTCTTGCCGGGTCGCGACCGGTCCCCGGCGATCCAAGAGACGCTCCCGCTCCTGCCACTTCCTCTCGGTGTCTCGCTGCTCGGCCCGCTTCCACAGGTGCCGGAGCACCCCAGCGAGGAGGACGCTGGCCAGCAATGCCAGGGCGAACAGGGCGTAGGTTCTCAGGGGGCCTCCCCTCTTGTCGGCTGCGGATCCGGAGCCTACCAGAGCGCGGGTGACCTGCCAAGGCGTGTATCATGGCCTCCCATGAAGCTCGGATTCTCGCTACCCACCGCGGGGGCGTGGGCCACTCCGGAGAATCAGATCCGGGTCGCGCGACAGGCCGAGGCGCTCGGCTACCACTCGCTCTGGGTCTTCCAGCGTCTGCTCTACGCGCTCGAGCCGAAGAACGAGTACCCACCGGTGCCGGGCAAGACATGGCCCAAGCCGTTCGAGCGCGTGTTCGATCCCATCGTCACGCTGGCCTACGTGGCCGCGGCCACCTCGCGCATCCGTCTCGGCACGAGCGTGCTGATCATGCCGTTCTACACCCCGGTGGTCCTGGCCAAGCAGCTCGCCACCCTCGACGTGCTCTCGGGGGGCCGGCTCGACGTGGGGCTGGGCCTCGGCTGGTCGGAGGACGAGTACGAGGCGGTCGGGGTGCCCTTCAAGGCGCGCGGCCGGCGCGGCGACGAGTTCCTGCGCTGCCTCGACATGATCTGGACCCAGGACGTGATCGAGTTCCACGGCGAGTTCTACAACATCCCGCGCTGCCGGGTGGAGCCGAAGCCGCGGCAGAAGCCGCGACCGCCCATCACCATCGGCGGCTACGGCAGCACCGTGGTTCGGCGCGCGGTCGAGCTGGGCGACGGCTTCAACGGCGGCAACGTGCCGATGGCCAGCGTGGCCCCGCTGGTCCGCGAGGTGCGGGAGGCCGCGGCGGCCCGGGGCCGGGATCCGGCGTCGCTCCACATCGTCTGCCGCGGCTCCTATCGCCTGCACGACGCGCCGCAGGGCCCGGACCGACGGCCGCTCTGGGGCACGCTCGACGAGATCCGCGAGGACATCGGTCGCTACGCGGACGCGGGCCTCACCGAGCTCTTCCTCGAGGGCAACTTCGCGCCGGGCGGGCCCTCCCTCGAGCAAACCCTCGAGGTGATGACCCGCCTGGCACCCGGCGGCTAGCCGCGCCGAGGATCGAGTCAACCGGGGCGACTGGGAGATCGTCACGTCGCGGCCTTGACGGCTTTGCGGTTGATGATCGATCACACCGACACGAACTGATGGTAGGCCCCTTCGGCCACGTGGTCCCAGGGGCCCACGAGCGCCTGGAAGTTCGAGAAGGATGCGTGCACCTTCCGGGCCATTGGGGTCTTCTCGGACTCTTCCCTGACGACTTGAGCCGCGAGCTTTTTGAGATCGCGTCCTTCACGTGTAAGTCGATGAGGCCATAGCCCTGGACCGACGCGGGGGCATGGTCGATCGTCCGGCGCAGATCGGCCGGAAGCGTCTCGTACGCCTTCCGGTTGAACGTGAACTCGGTGATCGCGCCAGGTTCGTGCCAGCCCGGGTAGTAGTAGTTCCGCGCGGTCTTGTGCACGCCGAGCTTCGTGTCGTCATGCGGCCCGATGAATTCGCTGGCATCGATGACGCCACGCTCGAGGGCGCCGTAACCATCCGGCCATCTGGGGAGCCACCGCCGGGCCCGGGCGCGGCACAAGGTTGTAGGCGGCGTATGTCTCCTCCCAGAGCCTGAGGCCCTCGCCCTGGTAGTGCCAGGCAGTCATGCCCTCGGGGTTCATGCCGAACGGGACGGTGGAGAACCACCGGAGTGCCGAGTCCTTTATCTCCTGGTGGACCGTCTGGCCCGCCGAGGAAACCTCGATCTGGAACCGCCCGCCGGTCACCTCCTCGACGACCTTGGCCAGGCGTAGAGCCGCGCCCTGGAGCACGTCCAGGGCCGGGGTCCACATCGTCGACATCCGCCATTTGATCTTCGGCTGCGCGATGACGTTGGGCGCACGACGATAGCGGCAGCGGCGGCCGCCGCCATGACCCCGCCTGCCGTCGCAATGAAGCTGCGTCGTGCGGGCATCGCGTTGGTCCGGCGACGGTGTAGGAGATATCGATCACTCGATCACCTGATCCGCCCGTTGCAGGAACGACGGCGGGACCGTCAGGCCGAGAGCCTTGGCGGTCTTGAGGTTGATCACCAGCTCGAACTTCGTGGGCTGCTCCACGGGCAGGTCTGCAGGTCGGGCGCCCCGGAGGATCTTGTCGGCGTAATCCGCGACTTGCCGTTGCAGCTCGGGAATGTTCGCCCCATAACCGATGAGGCCGCCCAGCTCCACGGCCTGCCGGTTGTTGAACATCGACGGCAGGCGGTGTCTCGCCGCGAGGGCGACGATGCGCCGTCGCTCCGCGAAGAGCATCGGGCTCGGGAATACGACGAGGGCATCGGGGTGCTCTCGGGTCATCCTCGAGAATCCGGGGTCGATCTCCTCGGGGCGCCGCGCCTCCACGAGATGAAGGCGGAGCCGTAGCGCTTTGGCGGCGGCCTCGGCCTCTTTGAACAGCTCTCTCGTCGTGCTCTCGGCGAATGCGCCAGGATGCCACAGGACCGCGACGAGGGAGATCCGAGGCAGACTTTCCCTGAGCAGCTCCAAGTGCTTGGGTACCAGCTTCGGACCCAGGAAGGTGGTCCCCGTGAGATTCCCACCGGGTCGGGCGAGGCTGGCCACGAGGCCGTCTCCGACCGGGTCGCCCATGGAGGACGCGACGATGGGGATCGTCTTGGTCGCTTGCCGGGCGGCGCGGGCAGCCGGGGTGGCCCCGGCGACGATGAGACCGACCTTGAGACGCACGAGCTCGGCCGCCAGATCCGGGAGACGCTCCACGTTCCCGTCCGCCGAGCGGTATTCGATCAGGATGTTGCCACCTTCGACATGGCCCCGCTCGCGTAGTCCTTGTCGGAAGACGTCGAGCAGCGCCTGCGTCTCGGGTGACTCGAGGCTACCGGTGATCAGATAGCCGATCCGTGGGACCTTCGCCGGCTGCTGCGCCCCGGCGGCGAGCGGGGCGGCGAGGAGGCCGCCGGTGATGGCCGCCATGAAGTCGCGTCGGGGCATCTCGGGTGAGCCGATAGAGTCCATCGGGGCGGTCCTGCTCGTCATCGCCGCGAGGTCTCCTTTCGTCCACCTGATCGGTCGCGGACTACGGTAGGCGGCGCGCGCGCCCCCTGTCAATCACACCCGGGGGCTCGTCGTCGGAGAGCCAGGCCGCGGGGCTTGCACCCGCATGCCCGTGGCGATCCCGACGTGAGGGGCGAGGGGACCGACGCGGGGACTCGCCGGGCACGAAAGGACGCGATCGGCCCCCTGAATCCACGTGAAGTCGAACGTCGTGCTCGTACTCACGGGTGAGTGGGCGGCGCGCGGCCCCGCACCTCCACGAATTGTGGCGCGGAGCCTTCGAGGCTCTGCAGCGTGAAGCTCCGCGCGGGCCTCGGGCCTCACCGCCGGGCTCGCACGCACTTCGTCCGCGCTCGATTCGGGACGCCAGTCCGGCACGTTGCACTGCACGCGCCACGCGAGGCCGTCGTCCGCGCGGGCGGTGGCACACGTGTTGCCCTTACTCCTCCCCGTACGCACTGTGTGGCCGCGATTGCGGCCCGATCATCGAGGAGGAGACGATATGAACCGCACGGCTCGAGTCGCACTGATCTTCGGCGGACTGGTCTTCGGTCTGGCCGCGCCCGCGCTGGCCCAGACGGCCACCGCCAACCTCTCCGTCACCGCCACCGTCGCCAAGAACTGCAGCATCACCACCACCGCGGTCGCCTTCGGCAGCTACGATCCGATCGTCGCCAACGCCACGACCCCGCTCGACGGCACCGGCAGCGTGGTCGTGACCTGCACGAAGGGCGCGGGCACGCGGATCGACCTGGGCCTGGGCAGCAACGCGGCGGCCAGTGTGCGGCGCATGCTGGGCGGCACCGACCTGCTGACCTACGAGCTCTACACCGACACCGGCCGCAGCACCGTCTGGGGCACGGGCGCCGGCGCGGGCCAGACCATCGCCGCGGCCCCCAACAAGAACCCCCGGACGTTCACGGTCTACGGGCGCGTCCCGGCCGGCCAGGACGTCGGGGCTGCTTCGTATGCGGATACGGTCGTCGCCACCATCAACTTCTGATCGAGCCGCGCCGCACCTCGGGAGCGCCGGTCGGCCGAATGGCCGCCGGCGCTTTCGCCTTTCCAGAAACCGACCTACGAGAAATGGAGGAGACCCCCCTGCGCCCCCTCTGTTTGGAGGCTTCCCGGCCCCATCCGAGGTGGAACCCGGCTCCGAGCGGTCTCGAAAGTAGGCTGGATTCCGACGTATTTCTGATAGGTTGTGGCCCGAGACGGTCCTCTCATCCCGCCGGGCGGGTTGCTGGCACCGGTGTTGCCCTACTAGTGGGCGTGTGCAGCACCGGAGGCCGCGACGGGCGGCCGCAATCTTCAAATACATACTGGGAGGAACCGACATGATCCGCACCGCTCGAGTAGCCCTGATCCTCGGTGGAGTGGTTCTCGGCATGGCCGCCCCCGCGCTGGCCCAGACCGCGTCGACGAACCTGGCGGTGAGCGCCACGGTGGCCAAGAACTGCAGCATCACGACCACCGCGGTCGCGTTCGGCAGCTACGATCCGGTCGTCGCCAACGCCAGCACCCCGCTCGACGGCAACGGCACCGTCGTGGTGACCTGCACGAAGGGCGCGGGCACCCGGATCGACCTCGGCCTGGGCGCCAACGCCTCGGGCGCGGTCCGACGGATGAGCGGCGGCACCGACTTCCTGACCTACGAGCTGTACCAGAACACCACCCGGACCACGATCTGGGGCTCGGGCGCGGCGGCCGGCCAGACCATCGTCGCGGCCCCCAGCAAGGCGGCCCGCACCTTCACGGTCTACGGGCGCGTCGCAGCCGGCCAGGATGTGGCCGCGGCGTCCTATAATGACACGGTGGTTGCGACCATCAACTTCTAGCCCGGAGGACTGACGCCCGCGTGCAGCACCGACGAGCAGCGAGCGCAGGGAGAGCGCCGATGGCCCTGGGGGCCGCGGCGCTCTTGCTGCTGTTGGCGGCCACGACCGTCGCCCCCCGCGCGGCGCGGGCGGCGGACTTCACGGTCAACCCGATCCAGATCTTCCTGTCCGCCCAGACGCAGAGCGCCATCCTCACCATCCAGAACACGAGCACCGAGCCCCTCCGCTTCCAGCTCAACGCCTTTGCGTGGGCGCAGGACACCGCCGGGCAGATGCAGCTCACGCCGACCACCGAGGTCATCTTCTTCCCGCGCCTGGTCACGCTCGCGCCCAACGAGCAGCGCATCGTGCGAGTGGGCGCCTCCGGACCTCCCGGTCCCGTCGAGCGCACCTACCGCATCTTCGTGGAGGAGCTGCCCCCGTCGACCCAGCAGTCGGCTCCGCCGGGCCAGGTGCGGGTGCTCGCCCGGATGGGCATCCCCATCTTCGTGGAGGCGCGCGCCGGGCGCGCCGAGCTGCGCCTGGGGCCCGCGGCGCTCCAGTCCGGGCGCGTGACCTTCGAGCTGCGCAACGCGGGGACCAAGCACGTGGTCCCGCTGGACATCCGGCTGCAGGGCCTGGACGCGGCGGGCGCGACGGTGTGGGAGCGGTCCCAGGACGCCTGGTACATCCTCGCGGGAGACCGACGGATCTACGAGGTGCCGGTCGAGCGGGAGGATTGCGCCAGAACCAGAGCCGTTGCCGTCCAGGTCAAGGTCGGAGAGCAGACCCTGACCGAGCGCGTCGACGTCCCCGCGCCAGCCTGTGCGCCATGACCGGTCGTTCCGCACCTCGCCCCGCCAGCTCGCGTCTCGCGTCCTCATCCTGCTCCTGGTGCTGCTCGGCCTGACCGGGCCGGCGATCGCCCAGCCGTCCGAGACGGAGCGGGCCATCTTGCAGATGAGCGTCAACGGAATCGAGCGGGGTGAGGTCGTCGTCGTGCTGCGCAGCCCCGACGTGCTCGTGCGGGTCGTCGATCTCGAGCGGGCGGGGCTGATCGGCTTCGGAGGCCGGCGCGAGACGGTGGGAAGCGACGTCTACGTCTCGCTGATCTCGCTCACGCCGGCGGTGACCTATGAGCTCGACGAGCGCGCCCTCGCCCTGCGGCTCACCGCGGTGCCCTCGAGCCTCACCACCACCATCCAGGACTTTCTGCAGAGCCGCCCGCCGGGCCTGGTGTACACCCAGGACCCCTCTGCGTTCATCAACACGTCGATGACCGGCATCGACTTCGATCGCTTCACCTGGACCGGAGAGGGCGGCCTCAGCATCCGCAACACCCTGTTGTACGGCACCGCCTTCCGCGACGAGACGGGCGTGTTCTCGCGGGGGATCACCAGCTTCACGGTGGACGACCGGGACCGGCTCGTGCGCTGGCTGGTCGGCGACCGCTTCGACTCCACCGGCCCGCTCGGCGGCAGCGCGCTGGTGGGCGGCTTCAGTGTCTCCCGGGAGTTCACGCTCGATCCGTACTTCGTGCGCTTCCCGACCGTGGGCCTGTCGGGCGCGGTGCTCACCCGGTCGGTCGCCGAGGTCTACGTCAACGGCCAGCTGCTGCGACGCGAGTTCCTGCCCCCTGGCCCCTTCGAGCTGCGCAACCTGCCCGCGCCGGTGGGCAGCGGCACCGCGGAGGTCATCCTGCGCGATGCCTTCGGCCGTCAGCAGGTCATCAGCTCGCCCTTCTACTTCACCTCGAGCCTGCTCCGGGCCGGGGTGCAGGAGTGGAGCTACGACGTGGGCTTCCGCCGGGAGCAGCAGGTGACCGGGCTGGGCGAGTACGGGCCGTGGGCGGTGCTCGGGCGGCACCGCGTCGGCGTGACCGATGATCTCACGGTAGGAGCCCGGGTCGAGGGAGGCGCCGACCTGGTCTCCGGCGGGCCCATCGTCACCCTGCGCCTGCCGGTGGGCGAGGTGGAGCTCACGGTGGCAGGCAGTCGCAGCGACACCGAGGACGGCTGGGCCGGCTCGCTCGCGTACAACTATGCCTCGCGGCTCTTCAGCGTCGGCTGGGCGCTCCGGACCTTCAGCGAGCACTACGTCACCACGAGCCTCAAGGCGCCCGAGGACCGTCCACGCCTCGAGGCCACCGCGCTCGTGGGGTTCCCGATCACCACCCGCAGCACCGTGACGCTCCAGTACACCCACACCGACTTTCGCGACGCGGGCCCCCAGGAGCGCGTGTCGGCCTCGGTGAGCGCGCGGCTCACCGGCCGGGCGAGCCTGTTCGTCACCGCCAGCCACGCGCGCCAGCCGCAGCAGAAGCCCGACACCTCGGTGTTCACCGGCCTCACCTACTTCCTGGGCGACAGCACCACCGCGACCGCCTCCCACGAGGTGAGCCGCCACCAGCACACCGCCGCGGTGGAGGCGCAGCGCTCGCTGCCTCTCGGGACCGGGCTCGGCTATCGCCTCCGCGCGGTGCGGGCGGAGCAGGACCTGCCACAGGAGGAGGGCCGGAGCGGAGGCAGCACGGTGGACTACCAGGGGCTCGCGGATCTGCAGTACCAGAGCCAGTACGGCTTCTACGAGGGCACGTACGAGCGGATCAACGGGCGCAACTCCTCCACGCTGACCGCGGCGGCCGGCATCGTGGCCATCGGCGGCAGCGTCCACCTGAGCCGACCGGTCCAGGACGGCTACGCGCTCGTCAACGTGCCCGGCGTGGCCGGCGTGCGGGCCTCGCTCAACAACCAGGAGGTCGGGCGCACCGATTCCCGCGGCCGGCTGCTCGTCCCGAACCTGCTGCCGTACTACGGCAACCGGCTCGGCATCAGCGACCAGGACATCCCGATCGACTACAGCATCGCGGTGACCGACCGGCTGGTGGCGCCGCCGGTGAAAGGTGGATCGGTCGTGACGTTCCCGGCCCGGCGCGTGCAGGCCTTCGTCGGCGCGGTCGTCGTGGAGACGGCCGGCCGCACCGTGACGCCCGCCTACGGGCAGCTCACCGTGACCGCGGAGGGGCAGACCTACGAGTCGCCGATCGGGCGGGACGGCGAGTTCTACCTGGAGAACCTCCCGCGGGGCCGCCACGCCGCCGTCGTCGACCACAAGGATGCGGTGTGCCGCTTCACGCTCGAGGCGCCGGCCTCGGCCGCGTCATTGGTGGACGTCGGGACGGTGCATTGCGTGGTTCCCTGAGCCAAGACGGTCCGAGAAAGGGGCAGGCATGACGGCGAAGAGGCTCCTCACGATGCTGCTGGCGACGGCAGCCCTGGTGACCGCGGTGTCCAGGGCGGAGGCCGCGTGCACCATCACGACGACCGCGGTGAGCTTCGGCAGCTACAACGTCTTCGCCGGGTCGGCCGACGATGGCACCGGGCAGATCACCTACCGCTGCACGAGCCCCCGACCGCCCATCGTCACGATCCAGCTCGACAAGGGCGGCTCGGCGAGCTTCAGCCCCCGCCAGATGCGGCGGGGGAGCGAGACGCTCAACTACAACCTCTACCTGGACTCCACCCGCAGCACGATCTGGGGCGACGGGACCGGCGGCAGCCAGGTCTACTCCCGGGCCAATCCGCCCGTCGGGCAGAACGTGAACCTGAACGTGTTCGGGCGAATACCAGCCGGACAGGACGTGAGCGCCGGGACCTACTCCGCCACCGTCACCGCCACGATCTTCTTCTGATCCGCCCTCGCGGCCACCCTGGAGGCTATGGTGGTCATACCATACGACGCGGAGCCGGCCCATGGGGCGCGGGCTAACAGCGATTCCTGACACTCGCTCTGAGCCGCCCAAGTATCCGATATTACGGTATTAGTATGCGCCAACCAGCTGACGCCCGAGCCGGATCCGTGGCACCTCGCTTGCCCTACCTAGCTGTGCTGTCGCAGAATCCACAGCCACGAGGCAGGACGGGAGAGCGGGCACATGGTGGGACGGGCGGGACGGGTCGGACTGGTGATCACGCTGCTGGGGCTCACGCTGCCCCTACCGGCGTGGGCCGGGTCCGCTCAAGCCGCGCTCACCGTGGCCGTGGTGGTCCCGGCCCGGTGCGCGGTCCGCATCACGAACTCGCTGGCGGCAAGCGACGGGGTCATGGCTGGCAGCCGCGCGGCGGTCGCCATGCGCTGCACCAAGGGCAGCCTCCCGTCCGCGACCGGGCCATCCAGCCCGAGCGCCGTAGGGCCGCGGATCACCCGGGATCTGGCGACGACCACGGCGACCCCCTCGACGAGCGGGCCGCGGCCGCTGTCGGAAGCGGGCCAGGTTGCCGGGATCGAGGTCGCCGGGCCTCGCCTCGTCGTCACGGTCAACTTCTAGCCCCTCCCCGGCCCCCCTTCACCCGTTGTGACCGGTACTGTCAGCGCTCTGTCAGGATCTGTGAAGCCCTTGCAATCGCCGCAATCCGTTTCTCACCAAAGCGCAGTTATTTCCTCCGGTTAGCCGAGGCCCACCCGGTGTCTAAGTAGCGAAAAACCCGGCACTGTTCTTGCTCCGACGGTTCGACATGGACGATAGCCTCCCGAGCATCCTGTGCGTGGATGACGACGTCGACATCCTCGACCTGCTCAAGGAGTACTTCACCGAGCAGGGGTTCGTCGTCCTGACCGCTACCAACGGCGTCGAGGCATTCCTCCAGGTCAAGCGCTGGCAGCCCAAGGCGGTGATCCTGGACCTCTTCATGCCGCGCCTCGGCGGCATCGGTGCGCTCGGGCGCATCAAGGCCCTCAATCCGGACGTCGTGGTCATCCTGGTCAGCGGCATGGGCAATGCCCTCGAGCTGGTGACCGAGGCCGGGCTCAGCGTGGCGGGCGCGTTCACCAAGCCGCTCGACCTCGTGCAGATCTCCGCGGCCCTGGCCCGCGCAGGTGTGGTCGCCCCCGCCGCCCTGGTGCGGGGCGAGGCCTCGCCGGAGCGCCGGCCGGTCCGCGCGCGCATCCTCGTGGTGGACGACGAGATCGAGTTCCGCAAGGTCCTGGCCGAGTATCTCGAGGACCGGGGCTTCGACGTGATCGAAGCGCAGGCGGGCGAGGAAGCGCTGGACCGCATCCCGGACTTCCGGCCCCACATCGTCCTCATGGACGTGATGATGGCGGGGATGGGCGGCATCGAGGCCCTGCGGCGCATCAAGGTGAGCGCGCCCGACACCTGCGTGATTATGGTGACCGCGGTCGAGGACATCGACTCCGCCCGGGGCGCCCTCGCGCTCGGCGCCTCCGACTACGTGACCAAGCCGTTCAGCTTCCAGTATCTCGACTCGGTGCTCGAGGTCCACATGTTGATGGACCACATCGACCCGAAGTCGAGCTAGCGCCCGGCCGGCTCCCGCTCCGCGTCCCCCAGCACCGCCTCGGCCGCTTCCTCTCCCGAGCGCACGCAGTCCGCGATCCCCACTCCGCGGTAGGCGCCGCCCACCAGCCGCAGGCCGGGATGCCGCGCCGCCGCCTGCTCGATCGCCTGCGCACGGGCCGAATGTCCCACGTGGTATTGCGGCATCGCCCGGGCATGCCGGGCTACCCGGGCGAACAGCGGCTCGGCGGTGATCCCGAGCAGCGGACCGATCTCGTCGCGGGCGGTCCGGACCAGGGTCGCGTCGTCGCCCTCCAGCACCGCCTCGTTGAGGGCCCCGCCCACGAACACCCGCAGCAGCACGTGCCCCTCCGGCGCGCGCCCGGCGTACTTCACGCTCGAGAAGGTGCACGCGATGATCGGGCGGCGCTCCACGTACGGGACCACGAAGCCGAAGCCGTCGAGCGGGTGCCGCACGTCGGAGCGACGATAGGCGAGGCTCACGGTCCCCGACGAGGCGTAGGGGATGTCCTCGAGGAGATGGGCGAGGCCGGGATCGACGTAGCGCAGCATGCGGGCGGCCTGGTGCGCCTCCGGCGCCAGCACGAGCGCGTCGGCCTCGTGGGCGACTCCACGCGCGGTGGCGATGCGCCACCGGCCATCCTCGCGGGCCACGCCGGTGACGTGCTCTTTCAGGCGCACCGCGCCCGCGGGGAGCCGCGCCGCGAGCGTCTGGACGAGGTCCTCCATGCCGCGGGCGAAGGTCACGAAGAGCGACCAGCGGGCCCCGCTCGCGCCCGCGGCGGCCGCCGGCGCCCGGCGCGCCGCCCGCCAGAGGGCCAGGATCACGCTCCGCTCGCGGCGCTCCATCTCGAGAAAGCGCGGCATCGTCGCCCGCAGCGACAGCTCGTCGGGATCCGCGGTGTAGATACCGGCGACCAGGGGCTGGGCGACGCGCTCGAGCGCCTCTCGTCCGAGTCGCCGACGCACGAAGGCCCCGAGGCTCTCGTCGGCATCGCCACCCCGCGGCAGCACCAGGTCGCACGCCATCCGCAGCTTGCCCGGCCAGGAGAAGAGCCGCGACGAGACCAGCGGCCACAGCCGCGTCGGAGCCAGCAGCTGGAAGCCGTCGGGCAAGGGATGCAGGCGACCGCGGTGGACGACGAAGGTCCGGCGGAAGCGATCGTCGGTGCGGATCAGTCGATCCTCCACCCCGAGCCGCCGACAGAGAGCCAGGGCCCACGGTTTCTCGGAGAGGAAGGAATCCGGCCCACACTCGACGAGGAACCCGTCGCGGTGCTCGGTCTGGATCGTGCCGCCCACCCGGTCCGCCCCGTCGAGCACGGTCAGCGTGAGCGGCCGGCCACTCTCCCGCGCGCGCTCGACCGCGCGATGGGCGGCGGCCAGGCCCGAGACGCCCGCGCCGACGACGACGAGCCTCACCGCGCGCCCGCCCGGCCGACCAGATCGGCCAGCATCGCGATGAAGTCGGGGTGGTCGTTGGGGGCGGCCGCGCGGTGGAAACCCAGCCCCGCGGCCTCCGCCACCCCCCGGGCCTCCACGTCGAGGTCGTAGAGCACCTCCACGTGGTCGCAGACGAAGCCGACCGGCACCACCACCACGTCCCGCGCGCCCGCGCGGCCGAGGGCCCGGATCACCTCGGTCACGTCGGGCTCGAGCCACGGGTCGCGCGGCAAGCCGCTCCGGCTCTGGTAGGCGAGCGTCCACTCCGCCCGGCCCAGGCGCGCCGCGATCGACCGCGCCGCGGCCTCGAGCTGGGCGGCGTACGGCGAGCCGGCGGCCATCGACACCGGCACGCTGTGGGCGGTGAACACGAGGCGCGCGGCCGCCCGGCGCGCGGGGTCGACCGTGTCCAGCGCCGCGCGCGCGCGATCCGCCATCGCGTCGAGGAAGCGCGGGTGATCGGACCACGGCGGCACGAAGACGACCTCGGGCGCGTCGGGTCCGACCTTCTCGCGCGCGGCGGCCACGTCCTCCACGTAGCGGGCCCACGAGGCCTCGGTCTGGAGCGACGAGAGGATCACCCCGAGGGCGCGCCGCCGGCCGCGGTCCTTCATCTCGGCGAGCGTCTCGTGCAGGTACGGGTGCCAGTTCCGCATCCCGACCCAGACCGGCAGGGCGCCGTCGCGGGCCGCGAGCGCGGCGCGGAGCGCGTCGGCCTGCCGCCGGGTGAGGGCGTTCAAGGGCGACCGGCCGCCGATCACCTCATAGTGGTGGGCGACCTCCTCGAGCCGCTCGGCGGGGATCGGGCGCCCGGCGGCCACGTTCTGGAGGAACGGGCGGATGTCCTCGGGGCGCTCCGGCCCGCCGAAGGCGACCAGCAGCACCGAGTCGATCGGGTTCATCGCGCGGACAGCTCGTGGACGATGTCGACGAGCGCCCGCACGTGCTCGACGGGCGTCTCCTTGTGGATGCCGTGCCCGAGGTTGAAGACGTGGCCCGGTCGGCCTGCCGCGCCGTCCAGGATCTCGCGGGCCGCGCCGCGGATCGCGTCGACTCCGGCCAGCAGCACCGCGGGGTCGAGATTGCCCTGCACCGCGACGTCGAGGCCGAGCCGCTCCCAGGTCGGCCCGAGCTCCACCCGCCAGTCGAGCCCGATCACGTCGCCGCCCGCCTCCTTCATCAGGGGGAGCAGCCCGCCGGTGCCGACCCCGAAGTGGATGACCGGCACGCCCGGCCGCAGAGCGCGAATGACGCGGCGGCTGTGCGGCAGGACGAAGGCGCGATAGTCGGCGGGCGAGAGCGCGCCCACCCACGAGTCGAACAGCTGCACCGCCTGCACCCCGGCGCCGATCTGCCCGTTCAGGTAGTCGGCGGTGACGTCGGCGAGCCGCGTCATCATCGCGGCCCACGCCTCGGACTCCCGTCGCATGAAGGCCTTGGTCAGGAGGAACTCGCGCGACGGCCCGCCCTCGATCAGGTAGGAGGCGAGGGTGAACGGCGCCCCCGCGAAGCCGATGAGCGGCACGCGATCGGCCAGGGCCTTGCGCGCTCGCGCGACCGTCTCGTAGACGAAGCCGAGCGCGTCGTCGACGTTTATTTGCGGAAGAGCGAACGCCGCTTGGCTACTACGGACCGGGCGGGCGATGCGCGGGCCGTCGCCCCGGGTGAACTCGAGGCCCACCCCGAGCGGCTCCAGCACGAGCAGGATGTCGGCGAACAGGATCGCCGCGTCGACGCCGAGCCGCTCCACCGGCTGCAGCGTCACCTCCGCGGCCGCCTCCGGGCTCTTGCACAGCTCGAGGAAGCCGAGCCGCGCCCGCACCGCGCGGTACTCCGGCATGTAGCGGCCGGCCTGGCGCATCAGCCAGACCGGGGTGAAGGGAACGGGCCGGCGGAGACACGCCTCGAGGAAGGGGGGTGGAACGCCCGGCGCCATGCTGCCCCGAGCCTACAGGCGGGGTCTGGCGCAGTCAAGAAAGCGGGGCTATCATCCCGCGCCAGGAGGCCTCTCCCATGTCCTTTCTCTCCGGCAAGCAGGCGTTCCTCCAGATCCTGAAGCAGGAAGGCGTCGACACCATGTTCGGCAATCCCGGCACCACCGAGCTGCCGCTGATGGACGGCCTGGTGCGGGAGCCGAGCATTCGCTACATCCTGGCCCTGCAGGAAGCGGTCGCCATCAGCATGGCCGACGGCTATGCGCAGGCGAGCGGAAAGCTGGGGGTGGTGAACGTCCACACCTCGCCCGGCCTCGGCAACGCGATGGGCATGCTCTACGATGCCCACGAGGCGGGCACGCCGCTCCTGATCACCGCGGGCCAGCACGACCAGGCGATGAACCTCACCGAGCCGATCCTCTGGTCGGACCTGCCGCCGGTGGCGCGCCCGTACGTGAAGTGGTCGCACGAGATCACCCGCATCGAGGACCTGCCGCGGGCGGTGCGCCGGGCCGCCAAGACCGCGCTGGCCCACCCGACGGGCCCGGTGTTCATCTCGCTCCCGGTCGACGTGCTCAACGCGGAGCGCGAGCTCGACCTGCTGCAGCCGACGCGGGTGGCCCCGCGCATCCGCGGCGACCGCGCCGCGATCGAGGCGGCCGCCGACCTCCTGGTGAAGGCGGGACGCCCGATCCTCATCGCGGGCGACGCGGTGGCCCACGGCGACGCGCTGGCCGAGATGGCGGAGCTGGCCGAGACGCTGGGCGCGCCGGTCTACACCGAGTGCGTGCCGTCCACGTGCTCGTTCCCGTTCACCCACCCGCTCTACCACGGCCCCTTCCCGCGGCTGGGCCAGCCCATCCGCCAGCTCCTGATGCAGCACGACCTGCTGTTCTCGGTCGGCGGCGATCTCTTCACGCTCTCGCTGCCGTCCGACGTGGAGCCGATGCCGGAGGGCCTGCCGCTCATCCACCTCGATCTCGACCCGTGGGAGATCGGCAAGAACTACCCGGCGCAGGTGGCGATCCAGGGCGACCCGAAGGCGACGCTGCCCGAGCTGGTGGAGGCGCTGCGGCGCCGCCTGAGCCCCGCGCAGGCCAAGGAGGTGGGCGCGCGGATGGAGCCGCTCCGAGTCGCCCAGGAGGCGCGGCGCGAGGCGCTGCGCCAGGAGGCGGCGGCGCAGGCGAGCCGCTCGCCGATCAGCCCGCTCGCGCTGGTGGGCGCGGTGGCGGGCGCGGTGCCCGACGAGGCGATCATCGTCGACGAGTCGATCTCCTCGGGCCACGGCGTGCGCGAGCTCCTGCGGGCCCGCGACCACCGCGGCTTCTACGGGCTACGCGGCGGCGGCATCGGCTGGGGCCTGCCCGCCTCGCTCGGCGTGAAGCTGGCCCAGCCCGACCGGCCGGTCGTTGCGCTGGTAGGCGACGGCAGCGCGATGTACACGATCCAGTCGCTCTGGTCCGCGGCGCACGACTCGATCGCGGTGGTGTTCGTGATCTTCAACAACCAGTCCTACCGCATCCTCAAGCAGCGCACCCAGGCGCTGAAGGGCTTCTCGGCCGAGGACAACCACTACGTGGCGATGGACCTGGTGAAGCCGGGCCTCGACTACGTGGGCCTCGCCCGCGCGCAGGGCGTCCCCGGAGAGATGGTGGAGAAGGCGGCCGAGATCGCGCCGGCCCTCCATCGCGGCCTCGCCTCCGGCGGGCCCTATCTCCTCGACGTCCGGATCGACGGCAACCTCCGCGGCTAGCCGGCCGGCGATAAGGGGCCAGCGGCTTCGTTGGCGCCCTCGGCTGCAGGCTCGACGTACAGGAAGTACGCCTCGCCCGCAGCCTTCGGGCG
>DATJIR010000101.1:0-2405 GCA_035493135.1 Verrucomicrobiia bacterium | reverse complement strand
CCCGCGAGGACCCGCAGGTTGCGGTGCAGGCGCTCCAGCAGGGCGGACTGGCGCAGGACGGGCTCCCCGGACGTCACGAGCGCCAGGTAGCCGAGCGCCTGCGCGTGCAGCTCCTTCCAGTAACCCTTCCGGTGGCTGAACTCGTGGGCGATGAGGTGCGGCTCGAGGAACCCGGTGTCGCGGAAGATCGCGACGTCGCCGGAGAGCATGTCGCAGGCGCCGAGCGCGTACGGAAACGCCAGCCCGACGAGGGCGAAGCCGCGGACCTCGGCGCTCGAGCGCACGTGCTGCCCGGTGATGCCGGCGATGTAGCGGGTGAGGTGCCGGTCGACCTCGACCGCGAGCTCCCGGCGCGGGACCCGCTCGAGGGTCAGCTCGTCGCTCAGGCGCTGGGCGAGCGTTCGCACCTCGGCCTCCCGCACCTCGCGCGGCATCGGCGCCAGGTGGCGCAGGTCGGCGCCGAACTCGCGATGGAAGGCGATCTTGCGGATGCCGCGGCGGTCGTGCCAGTCGCGGAGCGCGCTGGCCAGGTAGGCGCCGTACACCACGCCCTGCACGACGCGGCCGATGGGCGTGGCGCCGAGCAGCACCCGCGCCACCAGCGGCGCCGCCACGACGAGATCGAGCGGCGCCACGGGCCAGTACGTGGCCCGGTTCGAGATCCGGATATCGTCCCGCACCCTTCGCGACCCAGGCATTCTCGACCCCTTCCGGTCCACGTCACGAGGACACGGTAATTCCTTCGTGGAACGCGCGCCGCGCCTCGCGACGGTGGGCGAGGGCGCGGGCAACCGTCAGTATATACAGACGATGGCCGCCTGGCATGGCCAATGCTCCATCGGGTGGGCAGCGGGCCGAGCGCCGGCCCCGGAAAGGAGCGAGCCATGAACAATGTCTTCTACATCATCGGTGTCGTGGTGGTGGTACTGGCCATTCTGGGATATTTCGGATTCCGGTAGACTGCCGATCGGCCGCGCGCCGATCGAGGTGAGGGAGGGAGAGACATGACACGGCGAGTGCGTGCGTGGTGGGTGGCTCCGGCGTTCGTCGCGGTCGCGGTGTTGTCCGGCGGGGTCGCCGGCGCCGCCGACAAGACCCGGGTGGATCAGGCGACCAAGCAGGTCGAGCAGGGCGCCAAGCAGATCGGCAACGGCTCGGTGGGGCCAGGCGTGAAGCAGACCGCCAAGGGTATCGGAAACACGGTGGTCGAGGGGGCCAAGTTCAGCGGCGAGAACATCAAGGAGTTCTTCAAGAAGGCGTTCGGCAGCTAGCCCGCCTACATCAGAGCGGCGAGCCCGGCCCGCGGGGCTCGCCGCTCCAGGCGCTACTCTCCGCCTCGCTGCACGTAACCCTTCACGAACTCCTCCGCGTTATCCTCGAGAACGTCGTCGATCTCGTCCAGCAGATCGTCGAGCTTGCCGGCGATCTTCTCCCCCTTCTTCGTCAGCTCGGCCTGGCCGATGCTCTGGTTGGTGTCTGCGTGCTCGGCCGTCCGGGTCGATCTCGGCTCGGCCTTGGTTTGCCCTGTCGGCTGCGCCATGACCGGATCACCTCCTTCGGTACGCGATCGATGAAAGGGCAATCGCTGTGCCAGGGGGAAACCGCGCTACAGGGCGAGGATCCGGGGCGGGAAGGGGCCGGGGCAAGCGGGGTATTCCTTCTCTTCTCGGTAAAGCGCACCCCCGCACCACCCCTCCTCCGGAGAATACACGCGGCGGGTAACTCTTACTTGGTCTCGGGGGAAGCTCGACGTCGCGGCCCGATCGACCTCTCCGCGTTTTCGGGCGCTTGCCTCGAAGCGGTAGGAGGCGAATGCGTGGCATGGGGATTGCGAACCAGCTGCGGCAAGGAGGCGCCTGTGCGCCATTCGCTGCGGCGGGGAGCGCTCGTGTGGCTGCTGGTCGCGCCGGTGGCGACGGCGGGGTGCGTGCTGCCTCCGGAGCCGGGCTCGTCGGCGCCGCTCGAGGCGGACGTGGTGGCGGCGGACGCCCGCGCGCTCGCCTACGGCCGCACGGCCGGCGACATCCTGGAGAACCCCCAGCTCCGGGACAAGGTGCACGCGCTGTTCGGCGCCGACTGGGCGGCGCCCACCCCGGGCGTCGGCAAGCTGAGCGCGCCCGCGGCCCAGTACTTCGAGCTGGGGGGTCCCGTCCGCATGGTGCGCATCGGCGACGCCAACTACATCGCGGTCACGGGCTGCGCGCGGCAGGCCTGCTCGGGCCGCCGCGGTCTCCTGCTGATCCGCGAGGGCGGCGAGCAGCTGATGGCGCGGCTCGACGAGGGCGGCTTCTCGCACCACTACGCCTACGGGCCGGGCGTGACCACGGGCTCCGCCGACCCCGTGCTGGGCAGCGCGCTGCGCGCCCTCGCGCGCGTGTCCGACGGGAGCCCGTTCCCGCGCCCCG
>DATJIR010000100.1:0-11974 GCA_035493135.1 Verrucomicrobiia bacterium | reverse complement strand
GGCCCGGGTGTTGAACGCCCAGGCGTTGGCGGGGTCGTCGGCCTCGCAGCCGAAGTAGAAGCGCGGCACGAAGAGATCCCGGATGTCCTGCTTCTTCACGATCCGGCAGCGGAAGTAGTCGTCGACGTCCTCTACCCCGCCGGTCAGGGTCGAGTTCGAGTCGCCCTCGAGGCCCTCGCCGCGGCGCACCGCCTCGACCAGCTCGGGCCGACCGTACTTCTGCGCCAGCTCGAGCAGCCGCGCCCGGTCGAGCTTGCTCGGATGCGTCGACTGGATGGCCTGCCCGTTGCGCTTCTCCCAGTGGCCGAGGAGATCGGCGTAGAGCATGCAGGCCCAGCCGACCCCGCCCTCGAGGAACGCGAAGTTGAGGTCCGGGAAGCGGCGGGTGACGCCACCGAAGAAGAGCGCCTTGGCCACCGCGTGGCCCGCGGAGGCGAAGTGGCCGATGTGGTTGTAGCAGAAGTTCGACGGCGAGTTGCGCAGCAGGATGGAGCGGGCCCCGTTGTGGAAGGTCGGCGCGAGCTTGAGCTCGCGGCACTTCCGCCACACCGGGTCGTAGTCGTGGGGGCTGTCGAGGCCGACGACGTCGTACCACTCGACCAGGCCCGCCGCGTCGGGCCGCTCCTCGACCAGCGCCGGCACCGGCCGCCGCATCATGCCGCCCACCATGATGACCTTGTAGCCGAGCTGGGTGGCCGCGAACTCGATCTCCTCGATGGCCTCCTCGGGGGTGTACATCGGGATGATCGCGGCCGGGATGACGCGGTCCTCGAGCCCGCGGAACTGGTCGGCCGCGAAGATGTTGTAGGCCCGGCAGATGGCCCGGCGCAGCCGCGTGTCCTGCATGCGGTGATAGCTGAGCCCGGCGGTCGGATAGACCACCGAGAAGTCGATCCCGAGATCGTCGAGGCGCTCGTACATGAGCCGCGGCAGCATGGCGGTCGCGCGGTCGAGGGTGTTCTCGCACGGCGAGGACCAGAACGCCTCCTGCCCGACGCGGCGCCGGGTCCGCTCGGCCACCGTCATCTTGAGCGCGTTCGGCACGCGCTGGCTGGCCAGGGCCAGGCCCTCCGCCGCGGCGTCGCCGCCGATGCGCCGGAACTCCTCGCGCATCACCGGCCCGTACTCCAGCCAGTGGCCGTCGGCGTCGATGACCGGGTGGGTGAGGCGGGCGTGGAGCGTCCGGGCGTCCAGGTGGCCGTTGTGGCTCATGACGAGGCCTCCAGAGCAAGAGGGGTCGGGGTATGTCCGCTGGGGGGATGGTACTCCAAGCGAGGGGCCGTGCGTTTCCCGAAGTGGGCGAGCCGGGACGGGCTCCCCGAGGGGCCGGCCCGAGCTCGGAGTAAGGACAGAAGAAGCTTGACGGGCGGTGGCGAGCCACCTAGCGTTTGCGCCATCTCGAGCTGACGGCAGGTCCGAACAACGGCCCTGGACGAATCGACCGCGTGGCCCCGACCCCCCTGCCGGGCCGGCACCGCGGTCCGGCGATTCGAGGGGAGATGAGGTCATGACCGTGCGTCTAGCGTCCTTCAACCTCGAGAGCCTGTTCGACCGGGCGAAGGCCCTGAACCTGAAGACCTGGGCGGAGGGGAAGCCCATATTGGAAGCGGTCGCCCGTCTGAACGAGATCTTCGCCAAGCCCGTCTACTCCGCCGCCGACAAGACCGAGATCGTGAAGGCCCTGACGAAGCTGGGTCTCCTGAAGAAGGACGACGGGGGAAAGTTTGCCCTCCTGCGGCAGAACCACGGCAAGCTCCTGAAGCGGAAGGCGAGCGGCTCGGCCGAGGTCGTGGCGAACGGAAGGGGGGACTGGATCGGATGGGTGGAGTTGAAGACCGAGGAGGTGAACGAGATCGCGACGAGAAATACGGCTCAGGTCGTCCGCGACGTGAAGGCTGACGTGATCACGACGATCGAGGTCGACAATCGCGTCGCGCTGAGTCGATTCAACAAACAGCTTCTACCCGCGGTCGGGTCCACCCCCTACCCTCACGTCATGGTCATCGACGGCAACGACGATCGCGGGATCGACGTGGGGATCATGTCTCGGTTCGCGATCGCCACGATGAGGAGCCACGTCGACGACCTTGTCGGCGGGACGCCCGTTTTCAGTCGGGACTGTGCCGAGTACGAGATCCGACTGCCCGCGGGCGGGAGCCTGGTGATTCTCGCCAATCATCTCAAGAGCAAGGGCTTTGGGAGCCAGACCGATTCGAATGCGCGCCGGCTGAAGCAAGCCAGGCGCGTGCGCGAGATCTACGATGGGCGAAAGCAGGAGGGGGCGGCCCTGATCGCGGTCGTCGGCGACTTCAATGACGTCCCCGACTCGGGGCCGCTCGCTCCGCTGCTCGCGCAAGGCTCGGACCTGCGCGACGTGAGTGCCCATCCGTCCTTTGTCGGCGACGGTCGGCCCGGAACGTTCGGGAATGGAGCGAAGTCCGAGAAGTTCGACTACATCCTCCTGTCGCCCGCGCTGTTCGCCAAGGTGCAGAAGGCGGGAGTGTTCCGGAAGGGCGTGTGGGGCGGCGCGAACGGGACGCTCTGGGCGATCTACCCGGAGATGACGGCCCCGATTCACGCCGCGTCGGACCATGCGGCCATCTGGGCCGATCTGACGCTGTAATCCTCTGGCCCGATCTTCCGGTCGGCGTCGTGGGTCTCGGTTCGCGAGACGGTGGGCGCCGGCGATCGCGGGGCGCTACGCCCGCAGGGCGCGGAGCCGGCGCTGGAGGCGTCCGGCCAGGGTGAGCACGATCGCGGTGTCCTGCGGGGTCCACTCCTCGTCGCGGTACATGGCGCCCTTCTGGGTGATCGCGGCGAGGTCCTGGAACGCGGCACCGGCCTCGACGAGGAAGGCCGCCACCGCCGGGGTCTTCGCGTACGCGACGACCTCGTCCTCCTCCGTGAGGGCGAGCGGGAAGTCCGGCGGGTGGGCCTCCGGTCGGCGGCAGCTCCAGGCCGCCGACTTCGTGGCCGCGCGTGCCACCAGGGCCCGGATCCGGCGCCGCCGGGGCTCGTCGAGGCGGTCGAAGCCGGGATCGGCGAGGGTCGCGATCTCGGCGGCGGCCTCCTCGGCCTCGGCCAGGAATCGCGCGTCCGCCTCGCGCTTGCACCAGGCAACCGGCTCGCCCGCGTCGGCGACGGCGAAGGGAAAGCCGGCGGGGTGGGAATCGGCCGCGAGGGCCAGCCAGGGCATGGAGGAGCCGGTCAGAAGACGATGACCCCGCGGCCGACCGCGTCGGTGTCGAGATCCTCGTAGGCGCGGTTGATGTCGGCGAGCGGGTAGCGCCGGGTCACCAGGCCGTCGATGTCGAGCAGGCCGCGGCCGTACCAGTCCGCGATGCGCGGCATGTCCTGGCGGGATCGGGCCGAGCCGTAGTAGCACCCGCGGATGGTCTTCTCCATCCGCGTGATGACGAGCGGCTCGATCACCGCGTCGTCGCCGATCGGGGCGATGCCCACGATCACCGCGGTGCCGCGCTTTCTCAGCATGTCGACCGCCATGCGGGTGGTGGCGCCGCCGCCGAAGGCCTCGAAGGCCCACTGCGCGCCCCCGCCGGTGATGGCCTTCACGCGCTCGACCGCGCTCTCGGTGCGCGCGTTCACGGTGTGGGTCGCGCCGAACTTGCGGGCGAAGTCGAGCGCGGCGGCCTTGACGTCGACCGCCACCACGGTGGTGGCCCCGGCGAGGCGGGCGCCCTGCAGGATGTTGACGCCGACCCCGCCGCAGCCGATCACTGCCACCGAGTCGCCCGGCTGCACGCCCGCGTTGAACAGCGCGGCGCCGACGCCGGTGGTGACGCTGCAGCCGATGAGGGCCATCTGGGGGAAGTCGAGCCCGGCGGGCGCCGGGATGCAGCCGGCCTCGGGGACCACCGCGTGGTCGGCGAAGCACGCGACCTTGCCCATGTGGGTCAGATCCTGGCCCGCGAGGGTGTGCAGCCGCGAGGTGTTGTCGAAGAGCTTGCCGGTGGTGCGCGCGTGCTCGTCGCAGAGGTACGGCCGCCCCGTCTCGCACGAGGGGCAGTGGCCGCAGTTGGGCACGAAGCTCAGGATGACGCGGTCGCCCGGCTCGACCAGGGTGACGCCCTCTCCGATGGCCAGGACGGTGCCGGAGCCCTCGTGCCCCAGCACCGCGGGCAGGGCGATGGTCGCCTCGCCCTTCTGGAAGTGGAGGTCGCTGCGGCAGACGCCGGCGGCGCCCACCTTGACGAGGACCTCGCCGCGCCGGGGCGGGTCGAGCTCCACGGTCTCGATCGAGTACGGCTTGTTGACGTCGTGGAGCACCGCGGCGGTGATGCGCATGATCTTCTCCTGGGCGCCGCGGTCGGCGGCGCCGCATTGCGGTTCAGGTGTCGAGCGCGGTGGCGCGCCGGGCGAGGGCCAGCGCCGGCGCGTCGGGTGCGAGGCCCACGACGTCGGCCCGGCGGACGAACTGGCTCCACGCCTGCCGCTGCTCCGCGGCCTGGCCGGTGCGCCCGTAGGCCCACGCCAGCGCGGCGAGCGACGGCAGGTGGTTGGGGTTCTGCAGCAGGCGCTCCTGGGCGAGCGCGGTGACCTCGTGCGGGTGGTCGAGGCGTCGGTGCAGCTCGAGGAACACGTCCCGGAAGATGTCCTTCTGCTCGCGGCTGCCGCCGCCCATGGTGTGGAGGCGGCCGAGCGCGGTCGCCATCCGCGCGACCGCGGCGGCGGCGTCGCCCCGCACCATGGCGAGCTCGCCCTCGAGGATGTCGGCGCCCACGGTGGACCAGTGCCCGCTCGCGCGGCCCTCGGGCAGCCGCCTCAGATAGGCCACCTGCCGCTCGGCCTTCGCGGTCTCGCCGGCGCGGGCGAAGGCCACGCCGATCCAGTGGTGCATCCAGATGGTCAGGGCGTCGGCGTGCTCGAGCAGCCGCTCCGCCTCGGCGGCCAGCTCCCGCCAGACCGCGTCCGGCGTCGAGACGTGGTGCAGGGTCTCGAGCCGCCACAGCAGCTGCACGCGCTCGTAGAGCGGCAGGGCGGGCGTGGTCGAGGCCCAGTAGTCGCGCGTGATGCGCTCGTGGCCGAGGATGGCCTGCGCGTCGGCCAGGTGCCACAGCACGTGGGGGTGGCGCTCGAGTGAGGCGGCGCGCTCGAACGTCTCGATGGCGCGCGGGTAGTCGCCCCGGGCCTGATAGGCGTGCCCCACCGCGTGGTACGTGTAGAGGTTGGTGGGATCGAGCGCGAGCGAGCGGGCGCTCATCGCGAGCCCCTCGTCGTTGTAGCCGGACTGCTCGAGGAAGAAGCCCAGCATGGTCATGAACTGGGGCTCGGCCGGGTCCACGTCGAGGCTCCGGCGGGCGATGGCCATGCCGCCCTCGTAGTCGCCCTGCATGATGCAGTTGAGGCCCACGATGCGCACGATCAGGCGGTCGAGCGGGTAGCGCTCGGCGGTGCGCTCGAGCAGGTGCTGAGCCTTCGCGCGCGCGCCCTGCTGGAGCGCGTCGACCACCTCCACGTGCGCGCGCTCGCGCTCGTCGTGCGCCCGGTCGGCCACGGCCATGACGTCGCGGTGGGCCGCCGAGGCCACCGCGACCTGTCCCATGCGCCAGGCGATGAAGGCCCGCGCGCAGTGGGCGAGGACGAAGCCGGGATCCGCCTTCACCGCCAGGGCGAGGGCTTCCAGCGGGCCGCCGCGCCAGCGCAGGAAGAGATCGAGGCCGCGCTCGTAGGCCGCGAGCGCCTCCGAGGAGGACGTGGAGACCGCCAGTCCCTTGATGTCGGTGTGCGTCATGAGCCGTCCGGGTCGCGGACGTCGGGGCGATCCTAGCATCACCGTGCCCGGCCCCTCAACACCGCGCCGCGAGAGATGCAACCCCCGGGGCGGCCGGCGCGGGAGGGATCAGACGATGGGCAAGCTCGAGCACAAGGTGGCGATCGTGACCGGCGCCTCCAAGGGGATCGGCGCCTCGATCGCCCGGCACCTGGCCGCGGAGGGGGCGGCGGTCGTGGTCAACTACGCGGCCAGTCGGGAGGGGGCCGACCGGGTCGGTGCCGACATCGCCCGCGCGGGAGGCCGGGCCGTCGCGATCCACGGCGATCTCGCCCGGCCCGCCGACGTCGACCGGCTCTTCGCGGAGACCGCGAAGGCCTTTGGACGCCTCGACATCCTGGTCAACAACGCGGGAATCTACGAGTTCCGTCCCCTCGAGGAGATCACCCCGGAGCACTTCCACCAGCACTTCGACCTGAACGTGCTCGGGGTGCTGCTGGCCTCCCGGGCGGCCGCCGCGCACTTCGGCGCGGCGGGGGGCAGCATCGTCAACATCAGCTCCGGCGCTACCACGCTGATCCCGGCCAACTCGGCGGTGTATACCGTCACCAAGGCGGCGCTCGACGCCATCACCGGTGTCCTGGCCAAGGAGCTGGGGCCGCGCGGCATTCGCGTGGACGCGGTCAACCCGGGCATGGTGGACACCGAGGGCGTTCGTGCCGCCGGGTTCGACCAGAGCGACCTCCGCAAGGACGTCGAGTCGCGGACCCCGCTCGGGCGCATCGGCCGGCCCGAGGACATCGCCCCGGCGGTGGTCTTCCTGGCCGGGGAGGACTCCGGCTGGACCACCGGCGAGACGCTGCTCATCGCGGGCGGGCTGCGCTGACCGGCCGAGCGGGCCGAGAAAACCCGCGGGCTCGGCCGAAGGGTGGCTTACCGTGGTGAGCGGTGAGCGCTTCCGGGCGGGTCTTCTGGAGCCTCGTCATCCTCACGGTGGTGGCCCTCGTGGCCGCCCTGCCGCTGGCTGTCCGTCACCGCTTCGAGGGCGTCTGGATCCCGTCGACCTCCATGGTCCCGACGCTCCAGGTGGGCGACTACGTCCTGATCGACAAGGCGGCGCGCTGGCCGGCGCGCGGGGACCTGGTGGTCTTCACGGACGCGAGCGATCGGAGCGAGCTCCTGGTCAAGCGAATCGTCGCGCTGGGCAGGGAGGAGATCACGGTCCAGGGGCACGAGGTCTGCATCAACTGCGAGCCGCCGCTCGACGGGTGCCGCCCGGTCCCGGAGCCCTATGCCGACTGGAGCGGCGAGGCGCGCGCGGCCCGCGACGTGGCCCGGATCGAGATCCCGGCCGGCTCCGTGTTCGTGATGGCCGACAATCGCAACGCGGGCGAGGACAGCCGCCACTGGGGACCGGTGGCCCGGGCCCGGATCGTCGGCCGCCCGATCCGGGTCTACTGGTCCTCGGACGACGACGGCCACACCCGATGGGACCGCATCGGTCTCCGGCCTCGCTAGCTACTTGCCGCGCAGCTTCGGATCGAGCGCGTCGCGGAGCGAGTCGCCGAAGAGGCTGAAGCCGAAGACGGCGAGGCTGATCGCGATGCCGGGGAAGAGGCCGATCCAGGGCGCCTTCTCGGCGTAGGCCGGCGCGGAGCCCGAGAGCATCAGCCCCCACGACGGCGTCGGCTCCGCCGCGCCCAGCCCCAGGTAGGACAGGGCGGCCTCGGCCAGGATCGCGGTGCCGAGCTGCGCGGTCAGGATGATCAGGTAGGGGGCGAACACGTTGGGCAGCAGGTGCTGCGCCACCACGCGATAGTGGCTGGCCCCGAGCCCGTGGGCGGCCTCCACGTACTGGTTCTCCTTGATCGAGAGCGCGGTGGCGCGCACCACCCGGGCCGCCCGCGGGATGATCGGAATCGCCACCGCGATCACCACGTTGGGCACCGCCGGGCCGAGGATCGAGGCCACCGCAAGGGCCAGGATCAGCTGCGGGAACGCGAGCAGGACGTCCATCACCCGCTCGAGGAGCAGGTCCACCGTGCCGCCGCAGTACGCGCTCACCACGCCGAGCGCCGCGCCGAGCGAGCAGCCCGCGAAGGACGCGGCGAAGCCCACGAAGAGCGCGATGCGCGCGCCGTACATGATGCGACTCAGCACGTCGCGGCCGAACTCGTCGGTGCCGAACCAGTGGTCGGCCCCGGGCCGGGCGAACTGCGCCCCGTAGTCGGCCAGGTACGGATCGTAGGGCGCGAGCGCGTGCGCGAGGAGGGCCACCAGCAGCATGGCTAGGATGATGACCGCCCCCGCCGCGCCCAGGGGCTTGGCCCGGATGAAGCCCGTCACCTGCTCGGGCCAGGTGAGCCGGGGCGCCAGCGGCGCGGTCGCGGTGGTGCCGATGAGCGTGCTGTCGACCGCCATCTCAGTGGTACCGGATGCGCGGATCGAACCACGCGTACGTGAGGTCGATCAGGAGGTTGACGACCACGAAGCAGAGCGCGATCAGGAAGACGAGGGCCTGCACCACCGGGTAGTCACGGTGGGCGACCGCGTCCACCACGAAGCGGCCCACCCCGTTCAGGGTGAACACGGTCTCGGTCACCACCAGGCCGCCGATGAGGAAGGCGAACTCGGTGCCCACCAGGGTGATCACCGGGAGCATCGCGTTCTTGAGCGCGTGGCGGATCACCACCGCGCGCTCCCGTAGCCCCTTGGCCCACGCGGTGCGGATGTAGTCCTCGCGCAGCACCTCGAGGACGGTCGAGCGCGTCATGCGGGTGGTGACCGCCGCGTAGCGGTAGCCGACGGTGAGCACCGGCCAGACCAGCTGCTGGAAGTTGGCCCACGGGTCGACCCACGGCGGGGTGAACTCGAGCGGCGGCCCCCAACCGAAGTAGATCACGAGGGCGAGGATGACCAGGATCCCGACCCAGAACGACGGGATGGCCTGGCCCCCGATGCTCACCACCCGGATGACGTAGTCCACCCAGCTGTCCTGCCGCACCGCCGCGATCATGCCGAGCGGGATGGCGAGGAGCACCGAGACGATCGTGGCCAGGATGGCCACCTCGAGGCTCAGCGGCAGCCGGATCAGCACCTCCTCGATGACCGGCTGCCCGGTCCACAGGGAGGTGCCGAAGTCGAGCCGGAGGACACCCCACAGCCAGGCGCCGAACTGCACCGCGAGCGGCTGGTCCAGCCCGAGCTGGTGGCGCATCGCCGCGAGCTGCTGCGGATCGATGCGCCCGGTCTGGTCACCGCCCAGGATCAGCAGCGTCACGTCCCCGGGGATCACGCGCATGATCAGGAACACCACCGCCGCGACGCCGAACAGGGTGGGCACGATCAGCAGGAGACGCTTGGTCAGGTAGGTGCGCACGTGGCCCTCAGTCCTCGGAGAGCCAGACGTCCTGCAGCTTCTGGTTGGTGTAGTGGTTGGGCGGCGCCACGTAGTTCTTCACCTTGCTCCACTGCACCAGGTTCCGCGACCACCAGAGCCCGGTCATGAAGTAGGCGTTGTCGAGCACGCGCTTCTCCATCTGGTTGATGAGCTTCTTGCGCTCGACCGGGTCGAGGGACCGGGCCTGGCGCGAGAACAGGTCGTCGACCTGCGGGTCCGAGAAGCGCCCCCAGTTCTGGGTGCTGCCGGTCGCGTAGCGGCCGAGGAATTGGTCGGGATCGTCCATGAACTCCACGGTCGGGGCGACGATCAGCTCGAAGTTGCCGGTGTCCTGGCCGTCCGAGAACCACGCCGCGGTCTCGAGCGGGCGGTGCTCCACCTCGATGCCGATCTTGCGCCACTCGCCGATCAGGAACACCGCGAAGTCCTGGTAGGGCAGCTTGACGTTGCGGTTCTTGAGCACGAGCTTGAACCCGTTGGGATAGCCGGCCTCGGCGAGGAGCTTCTTGGCCTCGGCCCGGTTCTTCTCGATATCGCGCCCGAAGCCGGGAAGCTTCTCGAGCTCGGCCTCCGGCATCGCCCACTCCGAGCCCGGCCGCATCAGGCCGCCCACGTAGCGGAGCCCGGTCAACGGATAGAGCACCTTGGCCATCGTGTAGCGATCGATGCCGAGGGAGAGCGCCCGGCGCACCCGGACGTCGTTGAACGGCTTCTTGGTGTTGTTGATCGCGATGCCCCACTCGCCGGTCATCGGGGTCTCCTGCACCGTGATCTTGTCGCCGAGCTGCTTCTTGATCGCGTCCACCTCGGCGCTGGGCAGGTTGCGGAACTCGATGTACGCGCGCCCGGATCGGATGGCGGCGGCCCGCACCGAGGTCTCCGGGCTGATGTAGAACTTGTAGCCGTCGAGGTACGGGCGGTCCTTCACGAAGTAGGCGGGGTTGCGCTCGCCCTCGAAGGTCGAGCCGCGGGTGTAGCCCTTGAACTTGAACGGGCCCGAGCCGATCGCGTGAGTCTTGAAGTAGTTGGGGTCCTGGTCGAGGTACTTCTTGGGGAAGACGACATTCCAGGGGGAGGCCAGGTTGGCCAGGAGCGACGCGGACGGGAACTTCAGCTTGAACACCACCGTGGCGGGGTCCGGAGCGTCGACCTGGGTGATCTCGGTGTAGGCGTTCTTCCGCACGCTGCGCACGCCCTGCGGCGGGAAGATGATCTTGTCGTAGCTGGCCTTGACGTCGGCCGACGTGAGCGGGGAGCCGTCGTGGAACTTCACGTCCGGGTGCAGCTTGAAGGTGTAGGTGAGCCCGTCCGGCGAGATCTTCCACTCGGTGGCGAGGTCGCCGATGATCTTGGGGTAGTGGTAGGGGTCGAGCTGCAGCAGGGTGCTGTAGAGCGGCGCCACCAGCTCGATGTTGGCGAAGGTGCTCTCCTGGTGGGGATCGAGGCTCGGCGGGTCGGCGCCGATCACCGCCAGGAGCACGCCGCCGCGGCGGGGACTGTCCGCGGCCTGGACCGGTGCGGGCCACGCCGCGATCAGCGAGCCCAGGAGCAGGGCGAGGGCCACGAGGGAGACGAAGAGGCGGCGATCTCGAATGGAAGCCGGAGCAGGGATGGGAGCGGTCATGGGGTACCTCCCGCGGATGCTCGGACGGAGTGGGGGACAGGCCGGGACGCAGGCGGAGCGCGCCCGCGATGCAAGACGTCGAAAATGATCTCGCCTTCGAGGCATACGCGCTTCCCCGGGCCTGGATGGGGCCCGCCGCCCCGGGAAGCCGACCAAGGACGACTGAGCTCGCGCCGTCTTAGGGAGGGCCGAAGCGGTCTCGGACGGTCCGCACGCTCGAACACGCGGAACCTACCAGGGGATATGGGGCCTGTCAACCGCCGACCCGGAATGGGCGGGCGCGCGCTACCATGCCGGCATGGGGCCGGGGATGGGACGCGGCCGGGCGGCGGGACGGGTGCCCGTGATCCTCGCCATCGTGCTGGGGGCGGTCGCCGGCGGGGGCTGCGCGAGCGGGTCGATACCCGACCGGGTCATGCCGGAGGCGCTGCTGGCCGCGATCGACACCGGGACCGCGCCGGTGATCGTCGACGTCCGGACGCGCCGCGAGTACGAGGCCGGCCACGTGCCGGGCGCCATCCACGTTCCCTTCTACGCCCTGCTGGTCCGGCCCGACGACGTCCCCGGCCCGCGGGAGCGGCCGGTGGTCGTCTACTGCGAGCACGGCCCCCGCGCCGGAGTGGCGCGGCTCGCCCTGCGGCTGGCCGGCTTCACCGACGTGCGCTACCTCGCGGGGCACATGTCGGGCTGGAAGCAGCGCGGCCTGCCGCAGGCGCTCAGGTAGCCCGCGCGGCCTCCCGGAATCCAGGGCAGGCGGCGTGCGCGGGCGTCGTGCACACCCGCTCGAGCGTCTCGCGGCCGGGCACCCGCACGCCCGCGTCGGGGCGGCGACAGTAGGCGGGGGTCGGGGACATCCACAGCGCGTCGGCCATCACCGGGATCAGGAAGGGGCACTGGCCCGCCGGGTCTGACATGGCTCGTCCTCCTCGCTACGGCTAGGGGGCGCCGGGGCGGCGTGCCGCCCGCAGCGCATAGGAGCTCAGCACCTTCATGTAGTTGGAGCGCTCGAACGCGGCCGGCTCGCGGACCGACCGGTAGCTCATGCTGCCCTGCATCTGGCGGATCGACTCGTACTCGTGGCTGGTCATCCAGTCGACGAGCCCGTCGCGCACCGTGCGCAGGTGCGCGATGCCGTGCTGGAGCAGGGCCGAGGTCATCATCGCCACGCGCGCCCCCGCCATCATCGCCTTCAGCACGTCGCGGGCGGTGTGCACCCCGC
>DATJIR010000099.1:0-12226 GCA_035493135.1 Verrucomicrobiia bacterium | reverse complement strand
CGGCGCTGGACCAGCCACTACTGGGTCAGCTCCGCCTCCGGCAGGGCCTCCGAGAGCAGGATCTCGGGCGGCGGCACCACGTTGCGGGCGTAGAACTGGCGGGTGAACGCGGAGAGGATCTCCCCGTCGCTCCAACCCGACACCCGATCGAAGAAGAACGACTCGCGCCCCAGGAGCCGGCCCTTGCGCACGAAGAAGAGCTGCACGCAGGCCTCCGACCCCTGGCGGACCACCCCCACCACGTCCTGGTCCTCCTCCTCGGTGGAGATCATCTGCTGCCGCTCCCGCACCGTGTTGAGCGCCTGCACCCGGTCGCGCAGGGCGGCGGCACGCTCGAACTTCATCTCCTCGGCCGCGGTCTCCATCTCCCGGGTGAGGCGGGCCGCGAGGTCGTCGCTCTTGCCCTCGAGGAAGCGCTCCACGTCCTTGACCGTCTTGGCGTAGCCCTCCGCGGTCTCCCAGCCCGTGCAGGGCGCGTTGCAGCGGTGGATGAAGTACTGCAAGCACGGGCGCGAGAGGGTGCCGTCGATCTTGATCCGGCAGGTGCGGAGGGGGAAGAGCTGGCGCACGAGGCGCAGGGTCTCCCGCATCGCGGTGGCGGGGTAGAACGGGCCGAAGTAGCTCGCGCCGTCCTTCTGCACCCGCCGGGCCACCACCAGGCGCGGAAACTCCTCGTTGGTGGTGAGCTTGAGGAACGGGTAGTGCTTGTCGTCCCGCAGGATGATGTTGTAGCGGGGCCGGTGCTTCTTGACTAGCGTCGACTCGAGGATCATCGCCTCGAGCTCGTTGGCGGTCACGATGTACTCGAGGTCGCGGATGTGCCCGACCAGCGCGTCGGTCTTCGGGTCGGGGGTGCGCGACTCCTGGAAGTACGAGCGCACGCGGTTCCGCAGCGAGGCCGCCTTGCCGATGTAGATGATCTGGGCCTTCGCGTCCTTGTAGAGGTAGACCCCGGGCCGCGCCGGGACCTGATCGACCTTCTCCTCGAGGGTCACCGCCACCTCTCCCCGGTCACGGCGGCTGGCGCAGGAGCGCGACCGCGAGCAGGACCAGCCCGGCGACCGCGGGCACGAGCACCGTCCAGGTCAGCGTGCGCCGGACGCGCCCCAGCAGCGGCGGCTGGGGGCGGCCCGGGCGCGGCGGGTTCATGAACCCGATCGCCTTCGAGAGCACGAACAGCGCGATCGAGAGCACGCCGAAGAAGATCAGCACCCACTTGAAGAACATGGCCGCGCCCTCAGACTCCGATATCGACCTTGCGGAGGGCCTTGATGCGGTCCCGCAGCTCGGCGGCCCGCTCGAAATCGAGCCGGCGCGCCGCGTCCTTCATCGCGGTCTCGAGCTCGGTGACATGGGCGGCCAGGGCCGCGGCGCTCTCCCACTGGGTGGCGGGCGCCTTCTCGACCTCGACCGTGTAGTAGTCCCGCTCCGGCACCGACTCGAGGAGGTCCCGGATCGAGCGGCGCACCGACTCCGGGGTGATGCCGTGGGCCCGGTTGTACTCGCCCTGCACCACCCGCCGGCGCTCGGTCTCGCCGAGGGCCTCGCGCATCGAGCCGGTGACGGTGTCGGCGTACATGATCACCTCGCCGTTGACGTGCCGGGCCGCGCGGCCCGAGGTCTGGATCAGCGAGGTCGCGGAGCGCAGGTAGCCCTCCTTGTCCGCGTCCAGGATCGCGACCAGGGACACCTCCGGGAGGTCGAGCCCCTCCCGC
This sequence comes from Verrucomicrobiia bacterium, assembly GCA_035493135.1. Taxonomy (GTDB): domain Bacteria; phylum Methylomirabilota; class Methylomirabilia; order Rokubacteriales; family CSP1-6; genus CAMLFJ01. Next base: position 10,511 of record DATJIR010000099.1, on the reverse strand, counting down.
AGCAGGTTGATGCCGATGAGGCCGTCGAACTTCCCGAGCCGCAGGTCGCGTATCAGCGCGACCCGCTCCAGCGTGTCGATGTCGGAGTGCAGGTAGCGGACCCGCAGGCCGTTCTGCTGGTAGTACTCGGTGAGGTCCTCCGCCATCCGCTTGGTGAGCGTGGTGATCAGCACCCGCTCGTCCCGCTCCGCCCGGGTCCGCACCTCGGCCATCAGGTCGTCGACCTGGGAGGACGCCGGGCGCACCGTGATCTGGGGATCCATGAGCCCGGTGGGGCGGATGATCTGCTCGGCCATCGTCCCGCCGGTGAGGCCCCGACCGACTCCGCTCCGCTCGACCCCGGCCTGCTCGAGCTCGTACGGCCCCGGGGTCGCCGAGACGTAGAGGGTCTGCGGCACGAGGCGCACGAACTCCTCGAAGGTCAGCGGCCGGTTGTCGAACGCGGACGGCAGGCGGAAGCCGTACTCGACCAGCGCCTCCTTGCGCGAGCGGTCCCCCGGGTACATCCCCCGGAGCTGGGGCGCGGTCACGTGGGACTCGTCGAGGATCACCAGCGCGTCCTTGGGCAGGTAGTCCATCAGGGTCGGCGGGTTCTGCCCCGGCTTGCGCCCGGAGAGGTGGCGGGAGTAGTTCTCGACGCCGTGGCAATAGCCGAGCTCGCGCAGCATCTCCATGTCGAAGAGGGTGCGCTGCTCGAGCCGCTGCGCCTCCAGGAGCTTCCCCCGCGCCTTGAGGAACCCGAGCCGCTCCCGCAGCTCGTCCATGATCCCGGCGATCGCGCGCTCGAGCTGGGCGGCCGGGGTCACGTAGTGGCTGGCCGGGTAGATGCGCACGTCGGTGAGCGTGCCGGTCGTCACTCCCCGCAGCGGGTCCAGGGTCATCAGCCGCTCCACGCTGTCGCCCCAGAACTCGACCCGGAGGGCCTCCGACTCCGCCGCGGCCGGGAACACCTCGACCACGTCGCCGCGCACCCGGAAGGTCCCGCGCCGGAAGTCGTAGTCGTTGCGCTCGTACTGCACCGCGACCAGCGAGCGGATCAGGGTGTCGCGGTCCATGCCCTGCCCCGCCCGCAGGGCCACGTGCATGCCGTGATAGGTCTCCGGCTCGCCGATGCCGTAGATGCACGAGACCGACGCCACCACCACCACGTCGCGCCGCTCGAACAGCGAGGCGGTCGCGGAGTGCCGCATGCGATCGATCTCGTCGTTCACCAGCGCGTCCTTCTCGATGTAGGTGTCGGACTGCGGGATGTAGGCCTCGGGCTGGTAGTAGTCGTAGTAGGAGACGAAGTACTCGACCGCATTGCCCGGGAAGAACGCCTTGAACTCGCTGTAGAGCTGGGCCGCGAGCGTCTTGTTGGGCGAGATGACCAGCGCGGGCCGGTTGAGGCGCGCGATCACGTTGGCCAGCGTGAAGGTCTTGCCGCTGCCGGTCACGCCCAGCAGCACCGCGTGCGGGCTGCCCGCGCCGATGATCGAGACCAGGCGCTCGATCGCCTGCGGCTGGTCCCCGGAGGGGGCGAACTCCGAGGCGAGCGTGAACGATCCCTCGGACATCTGGTGGCTCGGGGGGTGGCTCAGGACGTCGACGGCACCGCCACCAGGTACTTCCGCCACGAGTCCAGGAACGAGGTCGCGTGCGGATGCCGGAGCAGGTGCACCGAGAAGAGGAACTGCGGGTGCACCGGCTCGCGGATCAGGCGGAGCCGGGCCTCCTCGAGGGTGCGGTTGCCCTTGAGCAGGTTGCAGCGCAGGCACGCGGCGACCACGTTGGTCCAGGTGGTCTGCCCCCCGCGCGAGCGGGGAACCACGTGGTCCACCGTCAGCTTCTCGCCGCGGCGCGAGCAGTACTGGCAGGTGTAGCCGTCGCGTCGCAGGATGTTCTTCTTGTTGAACGCCACCCGCTCCAGGAACGGCTTGCGGATGTACGCGCCCAGCCGGATCACGGCCGGGAGGTGGAAGCTCCGCGAGGGCGAGCGGATCACTCGGGGCGAGGCCTCCACGCTCTCGGCCTTGCCCGCGAGCAGCAGCGTGATGGCGCGCTTGGCGTTGGTGAAATGCAGCGGCTCGTAGGTGTAGTTCAGCACCAGGACCGCGATTTCATCCATATACCCCGAAAGGATAAGCGGGGGGCCGGACCCTGTCAACTGAGCGGGACTACACCAGGAGGCGCCAGACCAACGGACCGAAGCCGGCGAGCAGGACGAAGAGGATCGCCGCCGCGTCGAGGGACCGGGTGAACAGCGCGAGGAGCAGGCACACGAGCGCGAAGCACGCCAGGTAGAAGCGAACCTCGCGCTTGTCGAGCCAGCCGCCCTTGCCGACCAGGTGCGGCACCTTGTTGACGAGATAGATCGGCGAGTAGAGGAGGAAGAAGAGCACGATCACCCCGGAGAAGCCCCACACGCCGAGCAGGCCGAAGACCATGCCGCGGAAGATCCAGTCCCAGAGCGTGAGGTTCGCGTCGTTCTTGAGGTCGAGCGCGCGCGGCAGCGCCTCGGGGTGCTGGTTCAGGTACAGCATGGCGATCGAGACGACCGCCAGCACCGACTCCAGCCACCGCCTCACGATCACGCGGGGGATCAGGCTCATGGCGGCTACAACATCACACGACCGGTGGAAGTGTCAACAAAACGGGCCGCGGCCACGCGCGGTTAGAGCAGGAAGCCGCCCGGGAACGGGTCGCTGGGGTCGAGCACGAGCGTGCCGCGGCCGGTCATCCACGCGCGCCCGGTGATCTCGGGCACCACCGCGGCGGTGCCGGCCACGTCGGTGAGGCCGGCGATCCGGCCGGTGAAGAGCGTGCCGATGATGGACTCGTGGCCGAACGCCTCCCCGACCCTGAGGCGGCCGCGCGCGTGGAGGTTGGCGAGCCGCGCGGAGGTGCCGGTGCCGCAGGGCGAGCGGTCGAGGCCCGCGGGGGCCACCACGACCGCGTTCCGGTATCGGGCGTCGGGCCGGCGCGCCGGCTCGTAGAACTGGACGTAGAGCAGGCCGCGCGCCCCGGGCATCGCGGGGTGCACGAGGGGCACGCGCGCCTCGATGGCGAGGCGGACGCGCTCGCCGATCTCGACGAGCCGGGCGGCCTCCTTGGGCTCGAGCGTCAGGCCCAGAGGGGCCGCCTCGACCAGCGCGTAGAAGTGGCCGCCGTAGGCGAGGTCGAAGCGGACCGGGCCCGAGCCCGGGACCTCCACCGTCTGGTCGAGGGCCACCGAGAAGGCCGGCACGTTCTGGATCGTCACCGACGTGGGCCGCCCGGCCTCGGCGCGCACCCGACAGGTCACGAGGCCGGCCGGCGTCTCGAGCGTCACGGTGGCGGCGCCGCCCGGCGCGGCCACCCGACCCGTCTCGACCAGCATGGCGCCGAGCGCGATCGCCCCGTGTCCGCACATGTGCACCGGACCGAGCGGCTCGATGAAGAGCACGCCCGCGTCGGCCTCCGGCGCCACCGGCTCGGTCAGGACGGCGCCGCACATGGCGGCGTGGCCCCGCGGCTCGTAGAGCGTGAACCCGAGCAGGTCGCGGCCGTGCGCGGCGAGGTGCTCGCTGCGCGCCATCAGGGTGGCCCCCGGCACGCGCCCCACGCCCTCCACCACGATGCGCATGGGCTCGCCCTCGGTGTGGTAGTCGATCACCGACAGGGTGCGCGCCGACGGTCTCGTCACGCGGCCGTCCCCAGCAGATCGCAGAGGATGCCCTCGCGCAGCCCGCGGTCGCTCACCACCACCGTCTCGCGCCGGAGTCGCGTCATCGCGGCCAGGCAGATCGCGATCCCGGGGATGATCACGTCGGCGCGGCCCGGCTCGAGGCACGGCAGCCGCCCGCGCGTGGCCACGTCGAGCGCCCCCAGCCGCGCGAGCTGCCGCTCCACCGCGGCGCGATCGAGGCGGTGGCCGTGGACCGTGGCCGCGTCGTAGGCGCCCAGCCCGAGATCGAGCGCGGCCAGGGTGGTGACGGTGCCCGCGGTGCCCACCAGCTCGCTCACCGCCGCGCCCGCGATGGCCTCCGGCACCTCCGCGGCGAGCCGCTGCTCCACGTGCTCGCGCAGGCGCGCGAAGCGGTCCCATCGCACCGGTCCGGGCTCGCCCCACTCCTCCTGCAGCGTCACCACGCCGAGCCGAAGGCTCACCGCGGCGGCCGGGGCGCCGGCCCGCGCGAGGATGAACTCGGTGCTGCCGCCGCCGATGTCGAAGAGCACGAAGGAGCCCCCGAGACCGGGCAGTCCGGACGTCACCCCCTTGAGGGTCAGGCGCGCCTCCTCCGCGCCCGAGACCACCTCCACGCGCTCGCCCGACTCGCGCTCGAGCCGGGCCACGAACTCCTCGCGGTTCGCCGCCTCGCGCACCGCGCTGGTCGCCACGATGCGCACGCGGGCGGCGCCGAGCGCGCGCGCGGCGCGCGAGAACTCGGCGACCGTGGCCGCGGTCCGCCGCATCGGCTCCGGGGCGAGGTGACCGGTGGGCCCCTGCCCTTCCCCGAGCCGGGTCACGCGCTGGGTCTGCTCGAGCGTGCGCCACGTCGCGCCCACCGGCTCCACGACGAGGAGCCGCACCGTGTTGGTGCCGAGGTCGACGGTGGCGAGTGCCCCGCTCACGCGGGCGGGTGGAGGCGGAGGGCGTCCGCGACGGCGGCGCGGATACGCTCGGGCTGGACCGGCTTGACCACCATCACGTCCACTCCCGCGCCGCGCACGCGCGCCTCGTGGAGCCGGCGTCCCCAACCGGTGAGGAGCACCACCGCCGAGCCCGGGCTGCGCTCCTTCACCGCCGCGGCCAGCTGCAGCCCGGAACGGTCACGCAGCGCGAGGTCGGTGACCACCACGTCGATGCCGCCGGTGGCGAGCCGCTCGAGCGCGGTGGTGGCGTCGGCCGCGGTCTCCACGCGGTGGCCGGCCGCGTCCAGGGCCTCCCGCACCGCCGCCTGGATGCCCTCCTCCTCCTCCACGATCAGGATCGAGCCGACGCGGGGAGGCGCGGGCGGCGGCTCCGGGGCCGTGACCGGCGCCGCCTCGGACGGGTGATGCGCCTCGACCTCGACGGCCGCGCCGCCCGCCCGCTCCGTCGGGAGCCACAGCGAGACGGTGGTGCCCCCGGGCCCGGTCTGCACGTCGACCCGGCCAGCCGCGCGGAGCACGACCGCCTGCACCACCGTGAGCCCGAGGCCCAGGTGCCCGGGGCGAGTCGTGAAGAAGGGCTCGAAGATCCGCGGCTTCACGTCCGGCGCGATGCCCCGGCCGCTGTCCGCGACGACGAGCTCCACCCCGCCGTCGGCCTCCCGCAGCTGCACCCCCACGGTACCGCCGTCGGGCATGGCCTCCATTGCGTTCAGGACCAGGTTGACGATGGCCTCCCGGAACGCGATCGCGCTGCCCCGGACCGCGGGCGTGGGCGGCAGATCCGCGGTCATCTCGATGCGGCGGCCGCCGGGAGACGCGCCCGGGCCGATCCGCGGGCGGGCGAAGGCCAGGGCCTCCTGCGCGATCGCGCCGAGATCGCAGGAGACTCCGATCGCCTTGTCCGCCTCGGCCAGCCCCAGGAGCCGCTGCAGCACGTCGGTGCCGCGCCACGCGGCCTCCTCGAGCGCGCCCAGCCCTTCGCGCAGCGACTCGTCCTGCGCCCGCGCGAGGAGGAGCTGGGACTTGCCGAGCAGCAGGGCAAAGACCGAGCTGAGCTCGCGGGTCAGGCCGCCGCCGAGCGCGGTCAGCGCGCGCGCCTTCTCACCCTCGGCGCGCTGCGCTTCGACGGCGGCCTGCTCGCCCAGCGCGCCCCGCAGGTCCTCGAGGCCGCGCCGCGTGTCGAGGGCCACCGCGGTCACCGTCGCGAGCGTGAGCGCGAGCTCGACCTCCTCGAGCGAGAACTCCCGGGGCTCGACGTCGGCGAGGGCGAGCAGGCCGAGCACGCGGCCGCGCGTGCGCAGGGGCACCAGCAGGGCGGCCCGAAGCCCGTCGCGCTCCAGCACCCCGGGCCGCGCGGCGACCCGGCTCCTCAGATCTCGGATCGCGACCGGACGGTCGGCCGCGAAGCCCTCGGCGAGCAGGTCGTCCGCCGGATCGACCTGCTCCGGCCCGACGCTGCGGAGCCGTCCCGCCCCGGCCGCCGCGGTGATCGAGGCCTCATCGGCGCCGGCGACCGCCAGGGCCGCGCGCACGCCCGGCAGCCGGCACGCCGCCTCGCAGGCCCGCGCCAGCATGTCCCGCGGCTCGCGCCCGGGGCGCTGCTCGTCGACCAGGGCCCGCGCCTCGCGGAGATGGGTCAGGTGCTCGCCGTGCCGCTCCAGGAGGTGCTGGTGCACGAGCGCCGAGCCGACCCGGTCGGCGATGACCAGCAGCAGCAGCATGTCGGTGGTGCTGAAGGGGGCGCCCAGCGCCCGCCGCCCCGCGAAGAGCACGCCTCCGACCTCGCCCTCCGTGCGCACCGGCACCGCGATGCCCTGCCGCACCGGGAAGCGCTCGATGAACGAATCGGCCGCCTCGGGCACCGCGGCGGCGTCGAGGGTCTGCACCCGCTTCTCCCGGAACACGCGGCCGACCAGCCCCTCGCCCGGATCGAGCGAGAGCATCTCCACGTCCTCCCGCCGGAATCCGCGCGCCGACCGGGCGATCAGACGCCCGGTCGCCTCGTCCAGCACGAAGAGCAGCGCGCGGTCCGCGGCCAGGAGACGGGAGAGCCGGTCCATCGCGAGCGCGAAGAGCTCGCCCGGCGGCAGCCCGAGCGGAGGCACGGACAGGATCTCCTGGAAGATGGCGAGCGCGTGGTCGTCGCGCTCGGCGGCCTGATCGAGGCGCCCCCCCTCGGTCCCGGAGCCCGTCGAGGTCTCCCGGAGGCGCTCGCGCGCGCGCTCGAGGATCTCGGCCATCTCGGCGAGGGTCGCGCGCAGCGAGGCCTGCTGTCCCACCGCGCGCGAGCCGGACTCGCCGTTCACCGCGTCGCCCTCCGGGTCACTTCCCGGCGAGCGTGCGGATGTAGCGGACGACCGCCCAGCGGTCGTTGTCGGGCAGGTGTCGCCACGACGGCATGGCGCCCCGTCCGGTGGTGATCTTCCAGAAGATCTCCCCGTCCGACTCGTCCTGCACGCGCTTGGACGTCCAGTCGGCGGGCTTGGGATTGAGGGCCGCCGCCGCCGCGCCATCGCCCTTGCCCTTGCTGCCGTGGCAGGAGACGCAGTTGACCTTCGCGATCTTCTCGCCCTGCTCGACCGTCTTCTTGTCACTCGGAAGCGGGTTCTTCTTCGCCTTCTCGGAGGCGGGCGCGACCCAGGGCGCCTGGGCGTGGGCGGGCGGCGGACCGCCGGCTCCCAGCACGAGCAGCGCGGCGGCGGCGAGAGCGAGCCCGCCGATGCGGGCGGCAAGCGAGATGGTCATCGAATCCTCCTTACTGAACGGGTCGCGTGAGCAGGTCGGTGGTCGAAGGTATCGCCCCGTCATCATTGACGAAAGGCAGATTCATTTAACACCCGCGCTCTTCGGGGGGTCAAGGTATTTCACCCGTTCCCGCAAAGGCCGTGTGCTATCGTCACGCGAAGATGGCGGACGAACAAGCCCATCTCGTGGCGGTGATCGGCGCGGGCCCGGCCGGTCTCTTCGCGACTCGCGCGCTCGCCGCGCTGGGCGCCCGCGTGGTCCTGATCAACCGCGACGTCAAGCCGGGCGGCCTCGCCGAGTATGGGATCTTCCTCAACAAATACAAGATGAAGGGCGGCCTGCGTCGCCAGTTCCAGAAGATCCTGAGCGATCCGCGCGTCACCTACCTGGGCCACGTGACCGTCGCGGAGCGAGGCGACCTCACGGTGCCGGACCTGGCCGGGATGGGCTTCGACGCTCTCGTGTTCGCGATCGGGGCCCAGGGCACCAAGTACCTCGGCATCGAGGGCGAGCGGCTGCCCTCCGTGTACCACGCCAAGGACCTCGTGTATCACTACAACCGCCTGCCGCCCTTCAGCGAGCGGCCCTTCCCGATGGGCCGGCGCGTGGCCATCGTCGGGGTCGGCAACGTCATGGTCGACATCGCGAACTACTGCGCCCACTTCTGCGACGTCGACGAGGTGATCGCGGTGGCGCGCCGGGGCCCCCACGAGAAGGCGTACGACGACCGGGAGTTCGAGGACGTCGAGGACGCCTTCGACCACGCGCTGTACCGGGAGGAGCTCGAGCGCGTCCGGCCGCGGCTGGAGGCCGCCGGGCAGAGCACCGACGAGCTGCTCACCGCGCTGGCCACGCGGGGTGAGCCCTCGCCGAGAGCGCGCACGCGCCTGCGCTTCCGCTTCCTGGCCTCGCCCCGGCGCGTGATCGCCGAGGGCGGGCGCGTGGTCGGACTCGAGGTGGAGGAGACCCGGCTCGAGCGCAAGGGGGACCGCGTCGCGGCGGTGGGCACCGGGCTCACGTCGGTGATCCCGTGCGACACCGTGGTGTTCGCGGTCGGCGACCGGGTCGACGAGCACGCGGGGCTCCCCTACCGCGACGGGCTCTACCTCACCGTGCCCGGCGACGACCCCGCCGCGCCGTATCAGGTCCTGGACGAGACCGCGGGCAAGGCGCGGCCCGGCGTCTACGTGGTCGGCTGGGCGCGCAAGGCCAGCGACGGCGTGGTCGGCCGCGCACGGCTCGACGCCGAGACCGGGATCAAGCACGTGGCCGCCTTCCTGGCCGGACGCCCGAAGCGGCCGCTCGCCGACGCGGAGCGCACGGTCGAGGCCCTGCGGCGGACGCTCGCCGAGCGGGGCGCGGTGGTGGTGGACTATCCGGGGGTGCAGCGGCTCGAGGCGGCCGAGCGCGCGAGGGCCTCGGCCGACAAGGTCGAGGAGTTCAAGTTCGCGAGCGATCGCGAGATGCTCGAACAGCTCCGCGGCTAGGACTCCCCGCCCCCGAGCAACACCAGCAGCGCTCCCGCCACCCCGTAGGCCGCGGCCAGCGTGTGCGGCGCGCTGCTCGCGACCGCCCACGGCCAGAACACGGCCCCGTCCGGCAGCGGCGAGTGGATCACGCCGAAGAGCGTCGCCACCGCCGCGATCGCCAGCACCGCTCCCGCGACCGGCAGCCGCCGCTCGATGATCGCGACCAGCGCGGCCCCCCACAGGAGCGCGGTCAGGATGAAGCCGTTGCCCAGGACCAGCAGCGCGCTCCACATCGCGCGGCCCTCGCCCGCGAGATCGGCCGCGCTCTTGCCCACCCCGCCCAGCAGCATGTTCCCCTGGATGAGCACGAGCGCGGCCACCGCCGGGAGGAAGGCCAGCGCCACCGCGGGGGCGTGCCGCGCGGGAGACGCGACGAAGGCCTGCGCGGTGATCTGCAGGCCCACGAAGACGAGGATCGGCGCGACCGCCGCGTCGGGCAGCAGGCGCACCAGCAGCGCGACGACGCCGACGGCGGCCCCGACGCCGATCAGCAGCCCGGTGGCGAGCGTGTAGCCCGCGCGCGCGCCCATCGCCTTGTAGGCCGGGTGGCCGATGTACGGCGTGTTCTGGACCACGCCGCCGCAGCAGCCCGCCACGATGGTGGCGAGCGCCTCGGTGAGCAGGATATCGCGGGTGCGATACTCGTCCCCCGCCACGATCGCCGACTCGGTGTTGTCGATGCCGCCCACCACGGTGGCGAGCGCGAACGGCACCGCGAGTGGCAAGTACGGCGTCAGGGCGTCGAGCGCGTCGAGCCAGGCGAGCGTGGGCACCGGCAGTGCGAGGCCGAACGCGCCGAGCGCCAGCACCGGGCGCGGGGCGGTGCCCGCGACCGCGTCGAGCGCCCAGCGGCCCCAGAAGATCGCGCTGCCCGCCAGCACCGCGGCGAGCGCGCCCGGCACGCCCCCCGGCAGCCGGCGGCCGCCCACCAGCGCCACCAGCACCACGGTGAGCGAGACCACGCCCACGAGCGGGTCGGCGAAGATGCGCAGCGCGGGCAGGAACGCGATGAGCAGCACCGCCACGCCGGCGATGGAGCCGAGCAGCGCGGCCCGGGGCACCAGGCGGCGCACCCGGTCCCCCGCGAACGCGAGCCCGAGCTTGATCACCCCCATCGCCAGCGTCACGCCCATGCCGATCTTCCAGGCGAGGATCGGATCCCGCGTGAGGAGCATCGCGGGCCCGAGCACCCCGAAGACCATGCCGAACAGCGACGGCGTATCGATGCCGAACGGCATCGCGGTGACGTCGCTCCGCCCGGTGCGCCGCATGAGCCGCACCGCGAGCCACGTGTAGGCCAGATCGCCGAGGAGCACGCCGAGCGCGGTGCCCGGGACCATGCGCTGGAGCACCAGGTCCGCGGGGAACTTGAAGACACCGATCAGGAGCGACGACAGGATGACGAGCTGGGTGATGTTGTCGAGGGCGAGGCCGAGGAACCCGTTCAGGTCCCCTGCCCGGATCCAGCGCGAGGAGTTAGAGTGTCCGGACGTCGGCGACGCCCCGGGTGGCGGTGACGAGCTCGCGGGCGAGCGCCTTGATCCGCTCTGCCAGGGTCGAGCACCAGGCGAGGCTTCCGCGGTTGTCGGCGGCGTCACGGAACTCGAACTCGAGCGGCGGCCC
>DATJIR010000098.1:0-3313 GCA_035493135.1 Verrucomicrobiia bacterium | reverse complement strand
CCGGGCGACGGCCTCGCCGTCGGCGTCGAGGAGCGCCACCGCGGCGCCCTCCTCCGCGAACAGCCGACCGGTGGCCTCGCCGATGCCGCCGCCACCGCCCGTGACGAGCGCGACGCGGCCGGCCATGCGCCCGGGCATGGGCGCGCTCAGGCGAGCGTCAGCTGGTCCCCCGCCCGCACCAGCACCCGCGCCCGCGCGCCGTCCACCCAGCTCTCGCCCGGGGCCAGCACCACGGAGGTGGAGCGCACCAGGAACGAGCGCGGGTTCGCGCCGGGAGCCGGCGTACCGTGCTCGCGCAGCGCGCGCGCCGCGGCCATCATGCGGCGGCGCACCTGGATGATCGCGGTGTCGCTCGAGCCGAGCCGCTCCTGGCCGCGGTCCACGATCTCCCCCTGGCTCTCCTGCACCGCCTGGTCCTGGACCCCGAAGCCCGGGATCCCGCAGTACATCCGGGTGCGGTGCACCTCCCAGTCCATGAAGTAGTCGTTGGCCCGGTTGGCCGCGGTCCGCACGTCGCCGTAGGGCTCGGAGGTCGCCGGGGCATAGTCGCACACGTGCGCGCCCTTGCCCTCGACGTGGAGGGCGATCTCCTCGGGGGTGAGCTTGCGGTCCGGATGCCAGGTGACCATCCAGTTGACCACGTGGGTGTCGTCCATCGGCACCCAGATGTGCGACTGCACCACGCGCTCGTCGAGATCGGTGGGCGGCATCGTGTAGAACGGAAGCAGGAACTGGGTGATGCGCCAGTACCAGCGCCCGTCCGGATTGGCTCGGCGGGCCCCGATCAGCACCCCGTAGTCGGTGTCGAGCACCTCGAAGCGCGGGGCGCGATCGCCGGTCGAGACCGCAGCCCCCACCCCGAAGCTCACCCGATCCATGTCCTGGGTGACCTCGCGGTTGCGGTGGTCGATCGGCGCGTGCAGGAACGAGATGTGGCTCGAGTCGATACCGCCCTCGAGCGCCTGGAACCAGTTGCAGTCCTGCACCCGCCGCGAGGTGAACGTGTGCCCCTCGGGAAGCAGCGTCCACTCGAGCTCGGGCAAGGGCGGCGGCGTGCGCTCCGGGCCCATGTAGGCGAAGACCACGCCGCCCGCTTCCCGGCACGGATAGGCCGCCGTCTTCACCTTGGACGCGAAGCTCGACTCCGGCGGCTCGCTCGGCATCTCCTGGCACTGGCCGTCGAGGCCGAACTTCCAGCCGTGGTACGCGCAGCGCATGCCCTCGTCCTCGACGCGTCCGTAGAAGAACGACGCGGAGCGGTGGGGGCAGAACTCCCCGATGAGGCCGGCGCGCCCGTTCCGGCCCCGGAAGACGATCAGGCGCTCGGCCAGGAGCTGCACGCGCTTCACGCGCCCGCCAGGCGTCAGCTCCTTCGACTCCACGACCGGGATCCAGTAGCGACGGAGCAGATCACCCATCGGCGTGCCCGGCCCGGTCCGGGTCAAGAGCTCGTTGTCCTCGCGGCTCAGCATGCCTCGATCCTCCTCGGCGTGGTCCGGCGTGCCAACGCGCAAAGGTTAGCACGCGGCCCCCCGGGGGGGCCAGCCTCGGCGGGCGCCTTGACAGCCCGGTGCGGGCCCACGTACGCTCCGCGAGCGATGCCCGCCCCTGCCGTCGCTCTCACCCTCGACGGACCGGTGGCCCGGATCACCCTGAACCGGCCCGAGGTCCTCAACGCGGGCGACCCGCGCTGGGTCGCCGAGCTGAACGCGGTGGTCGCCGCCGTGGCGGCCCGGACCGACCTGCGCGTCGCGGTGATCGGCGGCGCCGGCCGCGCCTTCTGCACCGGCGTCGATCTCAAGGCCCTCGCGGCGGGGGCGATGACGCTGCCCCAGTTCGTGGCCTGGGAGGACGCGATGACCGCCATCGAGCGCCTCCCGCTTCCGTTCATCGCCGCGATCAACGGCCACTGCCTGGGCGGCGGGCTCCAGCTGGCCCTCGTCTGCGACTACCGTCTCGCCGCCGCGGAGGCCGTCATCGGCCTGCCCGCGGTGAAGGAGTGCCTCATCCCGTCCATGGCCCTCTACCGCCTCCCACGCATGATCGGGGCGGCGCGGGCGCGCGAGCTGATCCTCACCGGCGAGCCCATCAGCGCGGCGCGCGCGGGGGAATACGGCCTCGTGGACCGCGTGGTCCCCGGCGCGGACTTCCCGCAGGCGGTCGAGGAGAGCGTGGAGCGCTTCCTGGCCCTGCCCGCCACCAGCGTGCGGTGGAGCAAGCGCCTGATGGCGCGCGCCTTCGATCTGGAGTTCGACGCGTTCCGCCGGGAGATGGAAGCGGGCTTCCGCGAGTGCCTCGCCTCCCCCGAGCACCGCGCGGCCATGGACGACATCCGCGCGGGCAGCGGGAGGCCCGGCCGATGACCGCGGCGCGGCCGCTGCTGCCCACGTCGGTGATCGGCAGCCACGGGCTCCCGGGCTGGGTCTGGCTCGCGCGCGAGGCGATCCAGGCCGGGCGCCTCGGGGCCACGGATCTGGCCGAGCTCACGGAGGACGCGACCCAGGTCGCGCTGCTGGACCAGGAGCGCGCCGGCATCGACGTGCTCACCACCGGCGAGATGGGCCGCGTGCGCTTCATCATCGGCTTCTACGACCATCTCCACGGCATCCGCGCGCTGCCGGAGCCGCGCAAGCTCGGCCAGCCGCACTGGGACACCAACACCCCCTTCCAGGTGGTGGAGAAGGTCACCGCGCCGGCCGGCCTCGGCATCGTGGAGGAGTTCAAGCTCGCGCGCTCGCTCACCACGCGGCCGCTCAAGGCGACCGTCCCCGGGCCCTACACCCTGATGTTCCCGCTGCGGCCCGGCGGCCCTTATCGCGATCGCGACACGCTGCTCGCCGACCTGGTGACCGTCGTCAACGCGGAGTGCCGGGCCCTGGTGGACGCGGGCGCCGACTTCATCCAGATCGACGAGCCCCACAGCGGCATGTACGCGGGTCGGGCGCCCCAGTTCACGCTCGGGGTCAACCGCGCGGTGGAGGGCGTGCGGGCCAAGATCGCGGTACACGTCTGCTTCGGCAATCTCTACGGGCGCCCGTTCCAGCCGGTGCGCAGCTACCGCAACGTCTATCCGGCCCTGCACGAGCTCGCCGCCTCGCAGGTCGTGCTCGAGTACGCCAACCGCGGCATGGACGATCTGCCGCTCTGGCGGGAGCTGGCCGGCGACAAGGAGCTGGGCGCCGGCGTCATCGACGTGAAGGCCTTCAAGGCCGAGACCGCCGAGGAGGTTGCCGAGCGCATCCGCGCGCTGCCGGAGCCGCGCAAGCTCGGCCAGCCGCACTGGGACACCAACACCCCCTTCCAGGTGGTGGAG
>DATJIR010000097.1:0-13341 GCA_035493135.1 Verrucomicrobiia bacterium | reverse complement strand
CATCGGCGAGGCCCTCGTCATCCACAAGCTGGCCAAGAGCAAGCGCGAGCGCGACGAGCGGGTGGTGCACCTGCTCGAGACGGTCGGTCTGAGCGCCGACCACCTGCGCCGCTACCCGCACGAGTTCTCGGGCGGCCAGCGCCAGCGCATCGGCATCGCCCGCGCCCTCGCGGTGAGCCCGAAGCTCATCGTGGCCGACGAGCCGGTCTCCGCGCTGGACGTCTCCATCCAGGCCCAGGTGATCAACCTGCTGGAAGACCTCCAGAAGCAGTTCAACCTGACCTATCTCTTCATCGCCCACGACCTCTCGGTGGTCGAGCACATCTCGACGCGCGTCGCGGTGATGTACCTCGGCAAGATCGTCGAGATCGCGCCCGCCAAGGAGCTCTACACCAACCCGAAGCACCCCTACACCCAGGGGCTGCTGCGGTCGATCCCGCGCATCGACCTCGCGGCCACCGCGCGGCGCCGGCTCGAGACCATCCCGGGCACGGTCCCGACCCTCCGCGGCGATCTCGCCCCCGGCTGCCGCTTCGCCCCGCGCTGCCCGTTCGTGAAATCGGTGTGCACCGAGAAAGATCCGGTGCTCAAGGAAGTCAAGCCGGGACACAAGGTGTCCTGCTGGCTGTACTAGAGGCCACCCATGCCCGACACCGCACTCCTGCGCGTCAAGAATCTGAAGAAGTACTTCCCGATCCGCGGCGGGCTCTTCTCGCGTGAGGTCGCGCGGGTGCACGCGGTCGACGACGTGACCTTCGACCTGATGAAGGGCGAGACCCTCGGCCTGGTGGGCGAGTCGGGCTGCGGCAAGTCCACCACCGGACGCTGCATCCTGCGCCTGATCGAGCCCACCGCGGGCGAGGTGTGGTTCGACGACAAGAACGTGACCACGCTCGACAAGCGGTCGCTGCGGCACCTGCGCCGCGACATGCAGATCATCTTCCAGGATCCCTACGCGTCGCTGAATCCGCGGATGACGGTCGGCTCGATCATCGGCGAGGCCCTCGTCATCCACAAGCTGGCCAAGAGCAAGCGCGAGCGCGACGAGCGGGTGGTGCACCTGCTCGAGACGGTCGGCCTCAACGCCGACCACCTGCGCCGCTACCCGCACGAGTTCTCGGGCGGCCAGCGCCAGCGCATCGGCATCGCCCGCGCCCTCGCGGTGAGCCCGAAGCTGATCGTGGCCGACGAGCCGGTCTCCGCCCTGGATGTGTCCATCCAGGCCCAGGTGATCAACCTGCTGGAAGACCTGCAGAAGCAGTTCAACCTGACCTACCTCTTCATCGCCCACGACCTCTCGGTGGTCGAGCACATCTCGACCCGGGTGGCGGTGATGTACCTCGGCAAGATCGTGGAGATCGCTCCCGCCAAGGAGCTCTACACGAACCCGAAGCATCCCTACACCGAGGCGCTGCTCTCCGCGGTGCCGATCCCCGACCCGGCGGTGAAGCGCAAGCGGATCCTCCTGGAGGGCGACGTGCCGAGCCCGATCAAGCCGCCCTCCGGCTGCCGCTTCCACACCCGCTGCCCCGTCCGGGTCCCCTCCTGCTCCGAGAACGAGCAGGTCCTCAAGGAGGTCTCGCCCGGCCACTGGGTCGCCTGCCAGGTGAGGGCATAGTCTGGCGAGCCACAGCCGAAGGCGAGGGGAGCGGATATAGAACGGGGCCACGGTTGATTAGCTGGTCCGGCGTCTTCCACATCCTCGCCACCCCGTTCCGCGACGACGGCGCGCTCGACACCGACGGCCTGCCCCGCCTGGTCGAGTGCGCGCTCGCCACCGGGATCACCGGCTTCACCATCCTGGGGATCGCGGGCGAGGCGCACCGGCTCACCGACGAGGAGCGCCGCCGGGTGGTGGAGACCGTGGTCAAGGAGGTGCGGGGCCGCGTGCCGGTCGCGGTGGGGGTGTCCGCGTCGGGGACACACCTGGCCACCGCCTTCGCCCGCATGGCGCGCGAGCACGGGGCCGACGCGCTCATGGTGGCCCCGCCCACCGGGCTCAAGAACCTGGACACGGTGGCGGAGCACTACCGGATCGTCGCCGCGGCCACCGGGTTGCCGATCGTGCTGCAGGACGAGCCGGTCACCACCCAGGTCAACATGCCGGCGCCCTTCATCGCCCAGGTCTGCGCCGACATCCCGGCGATCGAGGCGGTCAAGCTCGAGGAGCCGCCGACCCTGCCCAAGATCACGCGCCTGCGCGCGCTCTTCGGGGGCCGGGTCGCCATCTTCGGCGGTCTCGGCGGCGTCTACTTCTTCGAGGAGCTCTCGCGCGGCGCGGACGGGGCCATGACCGGCTTCCCCTACCCGGAGGCGCTGCGGGCCATCCGCGAGCACTTCGTCGCGGGCCGCCGCGACGAGGCGCGCGCGCTCTTCTACCGCTGGCTCCCGCTGATCCGCTACGAGAGCCAGCCGGGCGCCACGCCCGGCACCGCGGTCGGCATCCGCAAGGAGATCCTGCGGCGCCGCGGCTGGATCGCCTCCGCCCTCGTGCGCCCGCCCGCGCCTCAGCTCGACGCGGGCACCCACGCCGAGCTAGCCGAGATCCTCGCCACGGTCTCGGCCTGAGCGCGATGCCCACCGTCACCGCGAACGGCGTCCGCCTCTTCTACGAGGAGACCGGCGCGCCGGACGCGCCGCCGCTGGTGCTGATCATGGGCTGGGGGGGCGATCACACCGCGTGGGCCTTCCAGGTCCCCGCCCTCGCCCTCGACCACCGGGTCATCGCGCTCGACAACCGCGGCGTCGGACAGAGCGAGGTGCCGGAGGCGCCGTACACGATCCCCGGCATGGCCGCGGACGTGGTGGGGTTGATGGACGCCCTCGGCATCACGCGCGCGCACGTCTGCGGCGCCTCCATGGGCGGCATGATCGCGCAGGAGTTGGTCCTGCGGCACCCCGAGCGGGTCCGGACGCTCCAGCTCCACTGCACCGCGCCCCGCATCGACGCGTACGGGCGCTTCCTGATCGACACGCTGATCGCGGTGAAGGCGCGCGGCGATCGCGAGGAGAACGTCCGCGCGGTCATGCCCTGGCTCCTCTGCCGCAAGACCATGGTCGAGCGGCCGGACTTCATCCGCTTCTGGATCGAGCGCGCGCTGACCTACCCCTACCCGACCGGCTACGAGGGGCTCGCGCGCCAGGCCGACGCGATCCGGGGCCACGACACCACCGCGCGCCTCGGCGAGATCCGGGGGCCGACCCTGCTCACCACCGGCGCGGAGGACATCCTGGTGCCGCCCGCGTCCTCGCGCGAGCTGCACGCACGGATCCCGGGCGCGGAGCTGGTGACGATCCCCGACGCGGGACACCTGCACTTCATCGAGCAGATGGAGCGGTTCAACGCGGTCTGCCTGGAGTTCCTGCGGAAGCACCGCGGGGCCTGACCGCCCCGGGTCCCGACCCGGTCCGGCTCTCAGCGCCGGCCGCTGGCCTTGGCGACCGCGGGGCCCGGCTCTTCCCAGATGTAGCTGTGGGGATTCACCGGCTGGCCCTTGACCTGGATCTCGTAGTGGAGATGGGGGCCCGACGAGCGGCCGGTGTTGCCGGTGTACGCCACCGTGTCGCCCCGCAGCACCTGCTGATCCAGTGCGACATTCAGCTTGGACAGATGGCCGTAGAGCGATTTGGTGTCGTTGCCGTGGTCGATGATGAGGGTGACCCCGTACTCGGGGTGCTGACCCGCGAAGATCACGGTGCCGGGCGCGGGCGCCTTCACGAGCGTGCCGATCGTCGCCCCGATGTCGATGCCGCTGTGGAACTCGGAGTTGGGGGCCCACGGCGAGCGGCGCTGACCGAAGTCGGAGTTCACCGGGCCGCGCACCGGCCAGCGCGACGGCAGCGACGCGAGCACCCGGCTGGCGCGCCCCAGGAACCGCTCGAGGGTCCGGATCGACTCGCCCTCTTCCTTGACGACGCCGAGCAGCCGGTCCATGTCCTCACGCACCGGAGCCCGGCCGGCGTCCGAGGTCTCCGCGCCCGCGTTCCCGCCCCCGATGCCCATCCCCCGCCTGGCGGGACCGGCCTCCGGCCCGAAGGGCTCCCAGATCTTCGCGTGCAGATCGCGCCAGCTGTCGATCTCGCCGCGGATCTCGCGCAGGCGCGACTGGGCCGCGTCGAGGAGAACCTGCTGGGTGTGCAGGCGCGCGCTCAGGGCGGTGAAGGTGCCCCGCTGGTGCCGGAGCGTCACGTAGTCGGGATAGATGAACGCGAGACCGATCAGGGTCACCACGAACCCGCCCACGACGGTGCCGACCACCCAGCCCGGGATCGACAGCCGCAGCACGCGGCTGCCGTCGTCCCGCACCATCAGCAGGTTGAACTGCTTGGGCTTGCCCATCGTCACCGCTTGAGCGGCACGACCGCGAGATCGCGGGCGGCGGCGACCTCCGCCACCGGGCTCGGCTTGGCCATGCGGCAGTGGCCCTCGAAGAGCACGCCCTCCTCCACCACCACCGGGGCCTCGACGTCGCCGTAGACGCGCGCGGTGCGCTTGAGCTCCACGCGCTCGGTGGCCCGCAGGTTGCCCGTGACCTCGCCGCTCACCGTCACCCGGCCGGCCCGCACGTCGGCGTGCAGGACCGCCCGCTCCCCGATGATCAGGGTGTCGCCGGAGCTGATCTCGCCCTTGAACTTGCCGTTCAGCATCACGGTGCCGCGGAAGGTGTACCGGCCCTCCATCTCCGATCCCTCGTCGATGAAGGCGGTGAGCTCGCTCCGTCGCGGTGCCTTGCCCCGTCGTCCGAACATAAGACTCGTCCCCTCGACGCGCTGGTACTGCCGTCCTGCCGGGCCCTGAGGCCCCCGTGGGGGCCGGGAAACTCGACTGACCGCTCGGAGCGTACTGGAAGGGTGGATGCTGGTTACGGGTTCGCCCGGTAAGGCACTTCTAACACGCTCGTCGAAAGGGTGTCAACCCCCGCCCCCCGTCGGGGGGCGTGCGCGCTATCCCCGCGCGGCATCAGGAGACTTCGTTGACACTCGCGAGAGCGGCACAGTATGATCGAATTCCCGGGAGAAGAAACCATGGACGAGTTCTACCGAATCAAGCGCCTCCCTCCCTACGTCTTCGCGATCGTCAACGATCTGAAGTCGAAGGCGCGCGCCAAGGGCGAGGACATCATCGACCTGGGGATGGGCAATCCCGACCAGGAGACGCCCAAGCACATCGTCAACAAGCTGGTGGAGGCGGCCCGCAACCCCCGCAACCACCGCTACTCGGCCTCCCGGGGGATCACCCGGCTGCGGAAGGCGGTCACGACCTGGTACCGCACCCGCTACGGGGTCCATCTCGATCCCGAGACCGAGGCCATCGTCACCATCGGCGCCAAGGAGGGCATGGCCCACTTGGCCCTGGCGGTGCTCCAGCCGGGCGACGGGGTGCTGGTGCCCAACCCGACCTACCCGATCCATTCCTACTCGGTGGTGATCGCGGATGGCGACCTGCGCTCGGTGCCCCTCATTCCGGGCGACGACTTCTTCGCGCGGCTGCAGGAGACGGCCCGGCTCGCCTGGCCCAAGGCCAAGCTGCTCATCCTCTCCTTCCCGCACAACCCGACCACCCTCTGCGTGGACCGGGACTTCTTCGTCAAGGTGGTGGACTTCGCGCGCGAGCACCAGCTGATGGTGGTCCACGACTTCGCCTACGCCGACTTCGCCTACGACGGCTACAAGCCCCCGTCGTTCCTCGAGGTGCCGGGGGCCAAGGACGTGGGGGTCGAGATCTTCTCGCTGTCGAAGTCGTACAACATGCCGGGCTGGCGGGTCGGCTTCGTCTGCGGCAACCCCCGGATGGTCAACGCGCTCGCCCGCATCAAGTCCTACCTCGACTACGGGGCCTTCCAGCCCATCCAGATCGCCGCTATCATCGCGCTGGAGGGCGAGCAGGGCTGCGTGAGCGACATCGTGGAGCTGCACCGCAAGCGCCGGGACGTGCTCGTCGACGGCCTCAACAAGATCGGCTGGTGCGTGCCCAAGCCCAAGGGGACGATGTTCGTGTGGGCCCCCATCCCGGAAGCGTTCCGGAGCATGGGCTCGCTCGAGTTCTCCAAGCTCCTCATCCAGGAGTGCAAGGTCGCGGTGTCCCCGGGCATCGGCTTCGGCGAGTACGGCGACGGCCATGTCCGGTTCGCCCTCGTCGAGAACGCGCAGCGCATCCGACAGGCCCTGCGCGGCCTCAAGACCCTGACCGGCCGGTAGCGCGCCGGGAGCGGCTCACGGGCTCGCCCGGGTGTCGGCCACCCCGGCGGCCGCCAATGGACCCATGAACGAGATCCGGATCGCCCTTCTAGGCCTCGGCACGGTCGGCTGCGGCGTGGTGAAGATCCTCCAGAGCCACGGCGCCGAGCTGGCCGAGCGTGCGGGATGCCGCCTGGCCCTCGGGCGCGTCGCCGACGCGGACCTCACGCGGCCCCGCGAGGGGCTCGAGCTCGCGCGCCTGCCGCTCACCCGCGACGCGGTCCAGGCCATCGACGATCCCGCGGTGCAGATCGTCATCGAGCTGATCGGCGGCCTCGAGCCGGCGCGCACCTTCATCCTCCGGGCGCTCCAGGCGGGCAAGCACGTGGTCACCGCCAACAAAGCCCTGCTCGCCCACCACGGGCCGGAGCTGTTCGAGGAGGCGCGGCGCAACCGGGTCATGCTCGGGTTCGAGGCCGCGGTCGCGGGCGGCATCCCGCTCATCCGCGCGGTGAAGGACGGCCTGCCCGCCAACCGCATCCTCTCCGCCTTCGGCATCGTCAACGGCACCTGCAACTACATCCTCTCCAAGATGACCGACGAGGGCCGCGACTTCGGCGAGGTCCTCAAGGAGGCGCAGGCCCACGGCTACGCGGAGGCGGACCCGACGCTCGACATCGAGGGGCTCGACTCGGCCCACAAGCTGCAGATCCTGGCCACGCTGGCCTTCCGCACCGCGGTCGACCTCAAGGACATCTACACCGAGGGGATCACCGGGGTCGGCCAGCAGGACGTGGTGAACGCGACCGAGCTCGGCTACCGCATCAAGCTGCTCGCGATCGCCAAGGCCTCCGAGGGGGCCCTCGAGCTCCGGGTGAACCCCACCATGATCCCGGCCGGCTCCCCGCTCGCCGCGGTCTCCGGGGTGTTCAACGCGGTCTTCATCACCGGGGACAACGTGGGCGACCTCATGTTCTACGGGCGCGGGGCCGGCCAGCTCCCCACCGCCTCCGCGATCTGGTCGGACACCATCGAGATCGCGCGCCGCGTGGCCCACGGCATCCCCGCGCTCGACACCGATCTCCCCTCGACCGGTCGGAGCCCGCTCCCCCTGCGGCCGATCGACGACATCCGCTCGGCGTACTACCTGCGCGTGATGGCGATGGACCGGCCCGGCGTCCTCGCCCAGGTCGCGGGCATCCTGGGCCAGCACGACATCTCGCTGGTCTCGGTGCTCCAAAAGGAGCGCGCGCGCCACGAGGCGGTGCCGGTCGTGATGATGACGCACGAGGCGCGCGAGCGGGACATGCGCGCGGCCCTCGCGGCCATCGACAAGCTGCCGGTGGTGGCCGCCCGGACGACCATGATCCGGGT
Source organism: Verrucomicrobiia bacterium (assembly GCA_035493135.1). Taxonomy (GTDB): domain Bacteria; phylum Methylomirabilota; class Methylomirabilia; order Rokubacteriales; family CSP1-6; genus CAMLFJ01. The sequence continues at coordinate 5,790 of DATJIR010000097.1, read as the reverse complement.
CGAGGCGTGAGCGTGGCCGGCTCGCTCGGGCGCTGAGCCGGATCCGAATGCCGTCGTACCGGCGCCTGGGGAAGATCCTCCTCGGCCTGGTGGTGAGCGTGGGGCTCCTGGTGTACTTCTTCTGGGACGTGGACCTCCGCGTGGTCGGCGGGCGGCTCCGCGAGACCCTCTGGGGCTACCTCGCCCTGAGCGTCGCGCTCAACTTCCTCTCGCTGTGGGCGCGTGCCCGGCGGTGGCGCTACCTCTTCGCGCCCGGCGCGCGCTGCGGCCATCTCTTCCGAGCGCTGCTGGTGGGCTACATGGGCAACAATCTGCTGCCCCTCCGGGCCGGCGAGATCGTCCGGATCTATGTGGCCTCGCGCCACGGCCCGCGCTTCTGGACGACCTTCGCGACCGTGGTGGTGGAGCGCGTCCTCGACGGGCTGGCCCTGGGCCTGCTCGTCGGCGGCGTGCTGCTGGTGGTGGCGGTGCCCGGCGAGCTGCGCTGGTCCATCCTGCTCTTCCTGGCCGTCGACCTCGTCGGGATCCTGGTGCTGGTCCTGATCGCGGCCGCGCCCAGCGCCGCGCGCGCGCTCATCGAGACCCTCTTTCACCGCATCGGCTGGCTCGAGCGGCGGATGCTCAGCATGCTCGGCACCATGACCGAGGGCCTGCTCGGGCTGCGCGCGCCCCGTCACGTGATCCCGATCACGCTCTACTCGGTGGCGATCTGGTTCTTCCTGGCGCTGTCGGTGTGGACCGGGCTCCACGCGGCCCACCTGGACCTGCCGCTCGCCGCGGCGTGGACCGTGCTCGCCTTCCTGGGCCTGGGGGTGAGCCTGCCGTCGAGCCCGGGCTTCGTCGGGGTGATCCAGGCCGCCACCGTGCTCGCGCTCGCCCTCTTCGCGGTGCCGCGCACCGAGGCGCTCTCCTTCTCGCTGCTCCTCCACGCCTCGCAGTTCTTTCCGGTGACCGCGCTCGGGCTGGTGTGCCTGTTCCTGGAGCACGTCCGGCTGACCGACGCCACCCGGGTCGACGTGACGCAGATCGCATCGTCGGAGTCGTGATCGCGGGGCGGGAGTCGGGGCGGGCCGAGCGCTAGCGGCGCCGGCCCCACCGCCGGCGCTCCACCCATTCGGTGAGCCGGTCGGTCAGGTCGATCAGCAGCACCGTCGCTCCCACCACCACGACCAGCCAGCCGAGCCCGCGCAGGCTCGGGGTGCCGGCCTCGATGAGCGCCGGCAGCGCCGCCACCACCAGGAGCGCCAGGATCGCCGCGCCGAACCACATGCCAAGAGCGTAGAGAGCAACCCCGCCGAACACCAAGAAGAATTGGCGCGCCCGCGTCAATCGTGTAAACGGGGGTCCGTCCGCCCTCGTCTCATCAGGTGATCGCAGCACCCCGGGACTCGGCCCAACAAATACCTGCAAATCCAGGAGGATACCGATGAAGAAGCACTCTGGCTGGCTGGTGCGGACGCTGGCGGTGGCGGCGGCCGGCATGGCGGTGGGGCTGCTCTCGACGACCGTCTCGGCGCAGGAGATCCGGAACGACGTCCGGGATCTGCGGCAGGACCGGCACGACGTCCGCCAGGACTCCCGCGAGATCCGCGGGGACCGGCGCGAGATCGCGGGCGACACGAAGGAGATCCGCGGGGACCGGCGCGAGCTGCAGGGCGACCGCAAGGATCTGCGGGACGCCTACAAGTCGGGGGATCCGAACGCGGTGAAGGACGCCCGGCAGGACCTGCGGGGCGACCGGCGCGACCGGCGGGGCGATGTGAAGGACCGGCACCAGGACGTCCGCGACCTCCGGCAGGACAAGCGGGATCGGCGCCAGGACGTGCGGGACGTGCACCGCGACCGCCGCGACCTGCGGCGGGACGTCGCGGAGAAGAACGGCAAGTAGGGACGGATCCGGCTCCGCGAGCGGCCGCGTGCGCTCCCGGAGCCGACCGCGCACGGTCGCCGGCTTGGAGCCGGCTGCGCGCGTATGGGAAGATCGGGGCGAGAGGCGCCCGTGGAGTCGAGCGATGAGGAGCTATGTCGTGCGGTGGCGGAGCGGAAGCCGGGGGCCTTCGACCTCCTGGTCGAGCGCTACCAGGAGCGGGCGTACCGGATCGCGTGGTCCGTCGTGCGCGACCGGGAGGAAGCGCGGGACTGCTCCCAGGAAGCGTTCCTGCGGCTCCACGAGTCGGCCGGCTCCTTCGCGGGCCAGTCGAAGTTCTCGACGTGGTTCTATCGCATCCTGGTCAACTGCTGTCTCGACCAGAAGCGCCGCGGCCGGGGCTGGCGCCAGCTGCTCGGCTGGCGCGACCGGCGCGACGAGGCGGCCGACGAGCCGGATCCGGTCGAGCAGGCCCCCGCGCCGTTCACGGACCCCACGGACGGCCTGGACGCGGAGCGGCGCATGAGCCGGGTGTGGGCGCTGGTGGAGGAGCTGTCACCCCAGCAGCGCGCGGCGGTGACGCTCTCCTGCCGCGAGGGGCTGGCGACCCGGGACATCGCCGCGGTGCTGAGCCTGTCCGAGGCGACGGTGCGGGTGCACCTGCACCGCGCGCTCGCGACCCTCAGGCGGCGGATCGGAGATCGAGCATGAACGACGCGCACGTGGACGAGCTGCTGGTCGATCATCTCCGGGGCGAGCTCGACGCCCCCGAGCGGGCGCGGGTGGACGCCCACCTGGCCGAATGCGCGGAGTGCCGCGCGGCCCGGGAGGGCTTCGCGCAGGTCATGACCGCGCTGGCCCGCACCGCGCCGCCGGCGCCGCCCATCCACTGGGGCGCCTACCGGGCCGAGCTGCGCGAGCGGGTCGCGCGCACGACCGACCGGCGCCGCGCGCGGTGGGCCTGGATCGCGCGGCCGGTGCCGGCCCTGGTGGCCGCCGCGCTGGTCGCGGTGCTGGTGGTCGCCGGGCTGCCCGGGCTGCACGCCCCCGGCACGCCCGATCCGCTCGCGCTCGACAACACGATCCTCGCGAGCCGGCTCGACATGATCGCCCGGCTCGACGTGGTGCAGCAGCTCGACCTGCTCGAGGACTTCAACGTCATCAACGAGCTCGACGAGCTGCCGGGACCGAGCAAGAGCTGAGCGGTGAGCGCGTGGCGGTGGCCGGCCGGCCTGCTAGTGGTGGCGCTGGCCGGGACGACGATCGAGGTGGGCGCGGCCGAGCGGGGGGCGACGACGAAGCGCGCCGGCGTGCCGGAGGCGGTGGACGCGGAGATGCTGAGAGACCTGGATCTGCTGAGCAGCCCCGACTATGCGCGGGACCGCGAGGTCGCCCGCCGGATGGGGCTCCTCGAGCGCCTGCGCATGCTCGAGGTCGAGCGCGCGCAGGATGGCGCGGGCCCCTCGCCGCGCGCGCCCGAGCCTCCTCCGGCGGCGCCGCGGGACGGTCGCTGACATGAGTGGCCGGATCGCGCTCGCCCTCGGGCTGCTGGCGCTGCTGGCGGGCTCCGCCGCGGCCCAGGCCCCGCCGCCCCCGCCCGCCGCCCCCGCCGCGCCCGGCGGTGCGATCCAGGGGCTCGAGCGCCTGTCGCCGGAGGATCGCGCGGCGGCCGAGCGCAACCTCGAGCGCTGGCGCAGCATGACCCCGGAGCAGCAGCAGCGCGCCATCGAGAACTACCGGCACTGGCGCAGCCTCTCCCCGGAGGAGCGCCAGAGCGCGCGCCAGAACCTCCAGCGGCTCCGGCAGATGCCGCCCGCCGAGCGCGCGCGGATCATGCAGGACTTCCAGCGATGGAACCAGCTGCCGGACGAGCGGAAGCGCGAGCTGGAGCGCGCCTACCAGCGCTACCAGCAGCTGCCGCCGGAGCGCCAGCGTCAGATCCAGCAGCGCTTCGAGCGCTACCAGTCGCTCAGCCCCGCGCAGCGCGAGCGGATGGACCGCAACCTGGAGCGGTGGCGGAGCATGACGCCCGAGGAGCGTCAGCGCGCCCGCGAGCAGATCCGGGAGAAGCGGCAGGAGCGGCAGCGCGAGCTCAAGCCGCGCGAGGACGCGCGCCGCCCGCGCTGATCGGGCGCGACTTTACACTGCTCGCGGGGGTCGTGTACGATGGCCCCCTCATGGCGCAGCTGATCGTCCAGAAGTACGGCGGCTCGTCCGTCGCCGACCCCGAGAAGATCAAGAACGTCGCCCGGCGCGTGGCGGAGTCCGCCCGGCTCGGGCACCGCCTGGTGGTCGTGGTCTCCGCGATGGGCAAGACCACCGACGGGCTCCTCGCGCTCGCCGCCGCGATCACCCCGACGCCCGACCCGCGCGAGATGGACATGATGCTGGCCACCGGCGAGCAGGTGACCATCGGGCTCCTCGCGATGGCGCTGCAGGCCCTCGGCCATCCGGCGTCCTCCTTCACCGGCCCGCAGGTCGGCCTCGTCACCGACGCCGCGCACACCCGCGCGCGCATCAAGCGCATCAGCGCCGAGCGCATCCACGCCGCCCTCGACGCGGGGCGCGTCGCGGTGGTGGCCGGCTTCCAGGGCGCCACCGAGGACGGCGACATCACCACCCTCGGCCGCGGCGGCTCGGACCTCACCGGGGTCGCCCTCGCCGCCGCGCTCAAGGCCGACGTGTGCGAGATCTTCACCGACGTGGACGGCGTCTACACCGCCGATCCGAACGTGGTGCCCGACGCGCGCAAGCTCCCCCGCATCTCCTACGACGAGATGCTCGAGATGGCCGCGCTGGGGGCCAAGGTCTTGCAGGCCCGCTCGGTGGAGTTCGCCAAGAAGTACAACGTGCCGGTCCACGTCCGCTCCACCTTCAAGCCGGACCCGGGCACGCTGGTGACCAGGGAGGATCACAGCATGGAAGACGTGGTGGTGACCGGCATCACCCACGACCGGGGGCAGGCCAAGGTCTCGATCCTGCGCGTGCCCGACCGGCCCGGCATCGCCTCCCGGGTGTTCGGCGGGCTCGGCAAGCAGAACATCGTGGTCGACATGATCGTGCAGAACATCAGCCGCGACGGCCTCACCGACATCTCGTTCACGCTGCCGCGTGCGGACCGGATGCGGGCCGAGGGCGTGCTCGGCTCGCTGGCCCGCGAGATCGGGGCGGAGGGCGTGGTCGCCGACGACCGGGTGGCCAAGATCTCCATCGTGGGCGTCGGCATGCGGAGCCACGCGGGCGTGGCGGCCCGGATGTTCGAGACCCTGTCCGGCGAGGGCATCAACATCCAGATGATCTCCACCTCCGAGATCGCGGTCTCCTGCGTGATCGAGGACAAGTACACCGAGCTGGCGGTACGGGCGCTCCACGACGTGTTCGCGCTCGGCGCCGAGCGAGGAGCGTGAGCATGGCGACCACCGCGCGCGCCGCCGTCTTCTTCGGCCCCGGCAAGCCGTTCGAGATCAAGTCGGTGCCGATCCCGGAGATCGAGCCCGAGGGCGTGCTGATCCGGGTGACCCACGCCAACATCTGCGGCTCCGACCTCCACTTCTGGCGCGGGGACGCCCCCCTGCGCCTGCCCGACGACGGCTGGATCTTCGGCCACGAGATGACCGGGCGCGTGGCGCGCCTCGGCGGGAAGGTAAAGACAGATTCATTGGGCCGTCCGCTCAAGGAGGGCGACCGCGTCGCCTACACCTACTTCTACCCGTGCGGGCGCTGCTACGCGTGCCTGCACGAGGAGCGCGCGGCCTGCCCGAACAAGATCGAGCGGCCGCTCGGCCCGAGCGCGCCGCCGCATCTGCACGGGGCCTTCGCCGACCACTACTACCTGCGCCCGGGCGGCGCGCTGTTCGCGGTCCCGGACGCGCTCTCCGACGAGGCGGTGGCGGGCGTGAACTGCGCGCTCTCCCAGGTCTTCT
>DATJIR010000096.1:0-5302 GCA_035493135.1 Verrucomicrobiia bacterium | reverse complement strand
GGCGCCTCCGGCGGCTACCCGACGCACTGACCCGGGCGCGGCGGCCGAGCGCGGCGGCGCCTAGAGGCGAAAGCGCGCGCGGATCTCGTCGGGCCGCTCGGAGTAGGGCGGGATCGGCTCCGCCGGGTCGAACGCGATCTCGACCACGATGGCGGCCGGCCCCTCGGCGCCGCGCGCCGCCGCGAACGCCTCGCGTAGCCCGGCCACGTCGCCCACCGTCGTCACGTGCCGCAGGCCCGCCGCGCGGGCGAGCCCGGCCCACTCCACCCGCACCGCGGGCAGCGCCTGCCCGCCCGAGGATTCGTAGCGGCCGTTCACCCAGAGCAGCATCGTGAGGTTGGGCGGGGCCGCCGCCGCGACGGTGGCGAGGACGTTCGGGCTCATCAGCAGCGACCCGTCGCCCTCGAGCGCGACCACGTGACGATCCGGCCGCTGGAGCGCCATGCCGAGCCCGAGCGGGATCGCGGCGCCCATCGAGTCGCAGAGCGCGAAGACCGGGCAGGGCACCGCCATGTGCGGCAGGTAGCGGGCGTTAGCCCCGAGGCAGGAGACGACGACGTCGCGCGGGGTCAGCATCGCGACCAGCGCGTCGAGCAGCGGCTTGCGCGCGGTCACGCCAGGTCCTCCCCGCTGATCAGCAGCACGAAGGGCCCGCGCGACTCGGCGCAGAACTCGATCCCCTGCTTGACCTGGGCGGCCAGGTCGCCGCGGCGATCGGCGCGCGCGTAGGGCAGCCGCCAGGCGCGCAGCGTCTCCTCGGTTACGCGGCCCTTCGGCGCGTGGTAGTAGACCGGGTCGCGCTGATCGCCCCGCAGGGAGACGATGAAGAAGCACGGCACGTGGTACAGCTCGACCAGCCCGGCCAGCACGCCACCGCAGTTGAGCAGGCCCGCGTTCTGGATCAGGACCGCGCCGCGGCCGCCCGCGAGGTTGGCGCCGCAGGCCACCGCCACCGCCTCCTCCTCCCGGGCCACGTCCACCGCCCGCAGCCGCGGGGAGCGGCGCACGCCTTCCATCAGCCGGCCGATCCACGTGTCCGGCACCGAGGCCACGATCGAGACCTGGGCCGCCTCGAGCCCCGCGACGATCTGCTCGATGCCGGTCACCGGCCGACCTCCTCGCCCGCGGGCCCGAGGCGCATGAACGCGTTCGCGGGCAGGTGCAGGCGCAGCGACTGCCCCGGCGCGAGCGCGGCCGGCGCGGGCTCGGCCACGAAGACGAGCAGGCGCTGGGCGCCCCCGATCTCGACGGTCAGCTCGGTCTGCACGCCCTGGTAGACGACCCCGACGACGCGTCCGTCCATCACGTTCTCCCCCGCCCCGCCCGCGAGGCGGATGCGCTCCGGCCGGATGGCCAGCTCGACCGCCTCACCCCCCCGGAGCCCGGCCAGGCCCTGCACCCGCAGGGAGACGCCATCCGCGAGGGCCACCCGGTCCGGGGCGGTCGCGCGCCCGCGCAGCACGGTGGAGGCGCCGATGAACTCGGCCACGAAGCGGGTCGCCGGCCGCTCGTAGATCTCGCGCGGGGCGCCGAGCTGCTCGATGCGCCCGCCGTGCATCACCGCGATGCGGTCGGAGAGCCCGAGGGCCTCGGCCTGGTCGTGGGTGACGAAGATGGTGGTGATGCCGACCGAGCGCTGGATCTCCCGCAACTCGCTCCGCATCTCCTCGCGCAGCTTCTTGTCGAGCGCGGCGAGCGGCTCGTCCAGGAGCAGCACGCGCGGCTCGTAGACGAGCGCCCGGGCCAGGGCCACCCGCTGCTGCATGCCCCCCGAGAGCTGGGCCGGGCGGTGCTCGGCCCGCATGTCGAGGCGCACCAGGGCCAGCGCGGCCCGCACCCGTCGCTCGATCTCCGCGCGAGGCGTGCGGCGCTCGCGCAGGCCGAAGGCCACGTTCTCCCACACCGACAGGTGCGGGAAAAGCGCGTAGGACTGGAATACCACCCCGAGCCCGCGCTGATGGGCCGGCCGGTCGGTGACGTCCTGTCCGTCGATGCGCACCCGGCCCGCGGTGGGGAGCACGAACCCCGCGATCAGGTTGAGGGTGGTGGTCTTGCCGCAGCCGGACGGCCCCAGGAGCGAGAGCAGCTCGCCCTCGTAGACAACCAGGTCGAGGCCGGCGACCGCGCGGATGCCGCCGTAGTCGCGGGTACAGCCGGCCAGCTCCACCACCGCGCGGGCCATCAGCGCGGCCTCACCGGTGATGGAGGAACACGCCGCCCAGGTCGAGGAACCGGTCGGCGAGCCAGACGATCACGAAGGTGCCCACGATGAAGAGGGTCGAGAGCGCCGCGATGGTCGGGTCGGTGTAGTTGACCACGTAGGTGAACATGGCCACCGGCAGGATCTCGGTCAGCCGGGTCGAGATGAAGAGCGAGACCACGAACTCGTTCAGCGACACGATCACCGCGAAGAGCAGCGCGGCCAGGAGGCCGGGGCGCAGCAGCGGTAGCGTCACCCGCCGGAAGACGCGCCACGGCGTCGCCCCCAGGCTGGCCCCCGCCCGCTCGAGCGCCGGGTCGAGGTTGCGCACGCTGACCCCCACCGAGCGCACCACGAACGGCAGCACCAGCGCCACGTGGGCCGCGATGAGCACGCTCCGGCTGCGCAGCAACCCGAGCGCGGCCCCCACGATGAGGAAGCCGAGCCCGGCCGCGACCCCGGGCACCACCAGCGGCGAGAGCAGGAGCGTGGCCCAGAGCGAGGCCGCGCGCGGACGCCCCCGCGTCAGGCCGAGCGCGGCCGCCGTGCCGATGGGCATGGCCAGCGCCACCGCGCCCGCGGTGACTAGGAGGCTGTTCCAGGCCGCGCGCTGGAACTGGGGATAGGTGATCACGTTGACGTACCAGCGCAGGGACAGCCCGCTCGGCGGGAACGACAGGATGGCGGTCGGGTTGAACGACACCGCGAGGACCACGACCGTCGGCAGGGTCATGAAGGCGAGCAGGACGAGGACGGCGAGCCGGAGCATCACGCGCCCCGGTCGGCCGGCGTGGTGAGCCGCCCGACCCCGGCGAGCAGGGCGAGCGTCACCCCGAGCGCCATCACCGCGAACGCCGCGCCCCCGGGCCAGTTGAAGGAGTCCAGCGCCAGGTCCCGGACCACGTTGGCGATCATCTTGACCCGGCCCCCGCCCAGCAGCTCCGGGGTGGCGAAAGCGCTCAGCGTCCAGGCGAACACGATCACCGAGCCCGAGACGACGCCCGGCATGGACAGCGGCAGCGTCACCCGCCGAAAGACGCGGCCGGGGCTCGCGCCCAGGCTGGCCGCGGCGCGCTCGTAGAGCGGGTCGACGTGGCTGATCGCGGCGGCGAGCAGCAGGATCATGGTCGGCATCGAGAAGTGCACGAGGCCCACCAGCACGCCCCGCGCCGTGAACAGCATCGGCACCGGCCAGGTGATCACCGTGTTGCCCAGCACCAGCATCCAGGCGTAGGTCCGGACGATCGCCCCGGTGAAGAACGGGGCCAGGGTCAGCACCAGGAGCGTCGAGCGCACGCGGGCCGAGGGGGTGCGGGCGAGCACGTAGGCCACCGGGTAGGAGGCGACCAGGGTGAGCGCGGTGGTGGCCGCGCTCAGCAGCACGGTGTCCCAGACCGCCCCGAGGTACTGCCGACTCATGATCCCGGTGAAGTTGGCGACGGTCAGCCCGCCGGCCTGCAGCGACCCCGGCACGAACTCGAGCACGCTGTAGCGCAGCAGCGCGGAGAGCGCGGCCGCGAACACCGCGACGACGAGCAGGGCCGGGGTCAGGAGCCAGCGCACCGCGCGGCCCCCGCTACTTGACCCCACGCTACTTTACCCCCACGCTACTTTACCCCCCACGCTACTTTACGATGTTGGCGGTGAACCACTCGCGCCACGCGGGCAGGTTCTTGGCCCGCACCTCGTCGTTGATGCTGTAGGCGCGCTCCTTCCACTCCGCCGGGGTCAGGAAGATGCCCGGCTGGCCGTGGTAGCCGGCGGGCACGGTGGCCCCGCCGTTCACCGGGCCGGCCTTGAGCGCCTTGGCGAGCTCGGTCTGGATCTCCTTGGACAGCGCCAGGTCGATGAACTGATGCGCGGCCTCCGCCTTCTTGGTGCCGGCCATCACCGACATGCAGTCGATCCCGACCACGCCCGGGTAGTCCTTGGGCTGGACCAGCTTGACCGCGATGCCCTGCTCCTGGAGGTGATACGCGTTGACCGAGAGCATCACCTGCACCGGGGCCTGGCCGGTCTTCATCAGATCCTGGCTCTGGGCGTCGGTGGAGTAGAAGGCCACGATGCTCGGCTTCAGCGCCTTGAGCCGCTCCTGGCCCTTCTGCCAGGTCGTCTCGTTGCCGCCCTCCATCAGGGCCGCGATCGTGATGATGTGAGAGGGGTCGAAGTCGGGCATCGCGATCTTGCCCTTGAGCGAGGGCTTCCAGAGATCCGACCACTTCGTGATCTCCTCCTTCACCAGGTCCGGGCGGTACACGATCGTGTACACGTAGCTCCAGCCGCCCATCTGGTACTCGCTCCGCAGGGCCTCGCGCGCGACCTGCTTGGCGTTCGGAAGCCTGGCCATGTCGAGCGGGGCGAAGAGCCCGTCCGAGATGTACAGCCGCCCCACGTGGCTCGTGGTGAACGTGAGGTCCACGAGGGGGCTGCCCTTGGCCACCCGCGCCTTGGCGAGCCGGTCGATGGTGCCCCCCACCTCGAACTCGACCGGTATGCCGGTCTTGGCGGTGAACGCCTTCCCGATCACCCGCTCCACCGTGTCCTTCCAGTTGCCGCCCCACACGCTCACCACGAGCGAGCTCTGGGCGTGGGCCGTCGCGACGGGCAGGCACAGGGCGAGCAGCGAAGCGACGACGAGGCGGACGAGCATGGCGGGTCTCCTATTCCTTCCGAGGTGTGGGGCGCGGTGTGGGCGGCGCGAGCGCCTGGGCGGCCGCCTCGATGGCCTCGACGATGAAGTGGTAGCCGGTGCAGCGGCAGAGGTGCCCGGCCAGCATCTCGCGGATCTCCTCGCGCGAGGGGGCGGGCCGCTCGCGGAGGAACGCGCAGGTGCTCATGATGATCCCGGGGGTGCAGTAGCCACACTGCAGCCCGTGCTTGCCCCAGAAGGCCTCCTGCACCGGGTGCAGGCCGTCGCCGGGGGCGACGCCCTCGATGGTGGTGAGGCGCTGGCCGTCGGCCTGCACCGCCAGCATCAGGCAGGCGCGGATCGGCTCGCCGTCGAGCAGCACCGTGCACGCCCCGCACACCCCGTGCTCGCATCCTAGGTGCGTCCCCGTGAGCCTCAGCTCCTCGCGCAGAAAATCCGCCAGCGACATGCGC
>DATJIR010000095.1:0-14562 GCA_035493135.1 Verrucomicrobiia bacterium | reverse complement strand
CGCTTGCGGTGCACGATCACCTGCTTGCCGTGGTCCACGAAGATCCACGGCGCGTCCTCCATCACGAGGCGCTGCGCTTCCCGGTAGAGCGGGATGCGCTCCTTGTCGTCGATCGTGGTGCGGCCTTTCCGGAGCAGCTCGTCCACGCGGGGGTTCTGGTAGAAGCCCGCGTTGAACGCGGGCGGGAAGCGATCGGACGAGAGCAGCATGTACATCATGTGGTCGGGATCGCCGATGGACGGGTTCCAGGACATCTCGGCCATGTCGGGACCGTCGAGGTATTTCTTCAGATAGGCGCCCCACTCCATGGTCTGGATCTTGGCGCGCACGCCCACCGCGGCCAGGTTGGCCTGGATCACGGTGCCCATCTCGACGGGCGACTGCATGCCGGAGCCGGACTCGGGCACGTAGAACGTCACGTCGAACCCGTTGGCGAAGCCGGCCTCCTTGAGCAGCGCCTTGGCCTTCTCCGGGTCGTAGGGATACCGCTGGGTCTTGTCCTCGTGGTAGGAGCCGTACACCGGCGAGAGCGGGGTGGTGGCCACGATCGCGGTGCCCTTCAGGATGTCGCGGATGATCGCGTCCTTGTGCACCGCGTAGTTGAGCGCCTGGCGCACCCGCCGGTCCTTCAGCGCGGGGTGCCGCGTGTTGAGCGCCACGTACCAGACCGCGGAGGAGTTGGTCTCCGCCACCACCACGTCGGGGTCCTTGCGGAGATCGGCGAGGCTGTCGGGCGGTACGTCCATGGTCAGGTCGATCTCGCCGGTCTTGATCGCGGAGAGCCGCGCCTGGGCCTCGATGATCGGCACGTAGATCGCCTGGCGGATCTTGGGCGCGCCGCCCCAGTACTGGTCGTTGCGCGAGAGGACGACGCGCACCCCCGGCTCCCACGTCTCGAGCTTGAAGGGCCCGGTGCCCACCGGGTGCTTCACCACGTCCTTGCCCCACTTCTTGAGGGCGTCGGGGCTGTAGATGTAGAGCGAATGATGGGCCAGGTATTGCAGGAACGGAGTCAGCGGCGCCTTGAGCCGGATCTGCACCGTGGTCGGATTCACCACCTCCACCCCGGATACGTTGCCGAGGAAGCCCTTCACGTACGGGTAGGTGCCGGTCGCGTAGAACGGCCCCTGCTCGTTCATCTGGCGGTCGAAGCAGAACTTGACCGCCTCCGCGGTGAGCGGGGTGCCGTCGTGAAACTTCACGTTGGAGCGCAGATGGAAGGTGTAGGTCAGCCCGTCCTTCGAGATGTCCCACGACTGGGCCAGGCCCGGGATGATCTTGTAGGTGCCGAGCTCCTGGGCGGTGAGCCCCTCGAACATGCGCTTGATCACCCGGGTCGAGTTCAGGTCGGTGATCTGGGGCGGGTCCATGGTGACCGGCTCCGCGAGGAGCCCGATCACCATCGCGTCCTTCGGCGGCGCCGCGACGGCCACGGATACGAGCAGCACGACCAGCAACCCCAATCCGATTCCCCACGCGCGGCGTCTCGACATGCGGGCCTCCTCCGGGAGAGTGAAATGCTCCGCATCTTGCCCCAATGCCCCCGGCTTGGCAACGGCCGGTCGTGGCGCTAAGATCCCGGGCTGGGAGGACCTTCCAGATGGCCAAGCGAATGCTGTTCATCGGCGCGGGCGCGATCGGCAGTTACCTGGGCTCGTTCCTCGCGCGGGCCGGGCACGACGTGGTGCTCGTGGATCCGTGGCCCGAGCAGGTCGAGACGATCCGCCGCCGGGGCATCTCGGTGACCGGGCCGCACGATCCGTTCGAGGCCAGGCCCACCGCGCTTCACGTGCACGAGCTGCAGCGCCTGGGCGCCGACTTCGACATCGCCTTCATCGCGATGAAGGCCTACGACACCGCGTGGGCCACCTGGATGGCGCTGCCGCACCTCAAGCCGGAGGGCTACGTGGTGTCGGCCCAGAACTGCTGGAACGATCCGATCGTGGCCGGGATCGCGGGCGTGGAGCGCTCGGTCGGCCTCATCATGTCCAAGATCGGGGTCGCGCTCTGGAAGGCGGGAGAGGTGGAGCGCGGCATGGAGAAGGGCCAGGGCGCCGGCCACGACGTCTTCCGCGCCGGCGAGCACGACGGGGGCATCACCGAGCGGGTCACCGAGCTGGCCGACATCATGAGCGTGGTCGACGGGGCGCGGCCCACCGACAACCTGTGGGGCGAGCGCTGGTCCAAGCTCTGCGCCAACTGCATGGGCAACCCGGTGCAGGCCATGACCGGCCTCGGCAGCATGGAGATCGCGGCGCAGGCGCGCGGCCGCGAGATCACCATCCGCATCGCGCAGGAGTCCGCCGCGGTCGGCCTCAAGCAGGGCTACCGCATCCCCAAGTTCAACGGCCGCGAGGCCGAGCAGTGGGCCCAGGCCGGCCGCCCCGACGTCTACGCCGAGCTCGACGCCGGGCTCAAGCCCAAGGAAGGGTCGGGCCGCAACTGGCGCGCCTCGATGGCCCAGGACGTGATCAAGGGCCGCCGGAGCGAGATCGACTTCATGAACGGGCGCGTGGTGCACAAGGGGCGCGAGCTGGGGGTGTTGACGCCGGTCTCGGCGGCGGTGGTCGACATCATGCGGGAGATCGACGCGGGCACCCGCAAGCCCTCCCCCGACCACATCGAGCTGGCGCTCAAGCGCGCCGGCGCCTGACGCGGATCAGCGCAGCGGCGCCAGCTCGACCACGCGGAGCTGGCTGAACACCACCTCCATGCCCCGCTGGTCCACGTAGAGCGCCAGCGTGCCGGAGGCCTCCGTCGGCAGCTCCGCGGTCGCCACCGGCCGGCCGTTGACGTAGGCCACGATGCTCTTCTCCCGCAGCTCGACCGCCAGCGTGTTCAGCGCGCCGTACTCGGTCTTGACGGTCCGGGTGGCGGTGGGCGGCACCGGGTAGGCCCACTTGCCGGTCCAGCTCGCCACCCGGTAGGTCCCGTTGGCGGTGAGCCCGAGGGTGGCGAAGGTCCGCCCCTCGCTCGAGCCGCGACTCGCGAACATCAGCCCGAAGGCGCCCTCGCGCGTGCCCTTGCGCTGACGGGCCGAGACCTCGATGCGCACCGCGGCCGGGAAGACCTCGGGCTGCACCGGCGCGATCAGGCAGGGGGCGGCGGGCGCGATGTTCTCCACGATGTAGCCGCCGTCGCCGTAGGAGGCCTTGCAGATGGAGCCGGTGGCCGCCGGCCAGTTGCGGGGAGCGCGCAGGTCGTCCTCGAAGAGTATGCGGGGCCCGCCGACGATGGTGGTGCGGGGCTCGACCCGCGGCGGACCGCACGCCACGGCGGCGAGCGCCGCCGTCAGCGCGAGGGTCAGAGCGAGCCGGTACATCGAGCGCCTCCCGTGATGGTGAGCGATGCGTGCGTCTGGCCGAGGGCCATCACATCTTTTACACTACACCGGGTTCGAACGACAACGGCAGTCGCGGGAGGCGTCCATGCGCGGCATCGTGTTCACCGGGAACCGCCAGCTCGAGATCCGGGAGTTCCCCGACCCGACGCCGGGCCCGGGCGAGGTGGTGCTCGAGATCAAGGCCTCCGGCATGTGCGGGAGCGACCTGAAGTTCTACCGCGCGGCCGGCAACGAGGCGGCGTCCCTCGGTCTCGGCGGCAGCGGCAAGCAGGTCATCGCCGGGCACGAGCCCTGCGGGATCATCGCGGCGGTCGGACCCGGGGTGAGCGAGACGGAGGCCCGGGTGGGCCAGCGTGTGATGAACCACCACTACGCCGGCTGCGGCCGCTGCAAGCACTGCCGCGTCGGCTGGTCGCAGCTCTGCGCGAGCGGCATCACCGTGTTCGGCGTCACCGGCGACGGGGCCCACGCCCGCTACATGAAGGTGCCCGCCCGCACCAACGTGCCGCTGCCCGACGAGCTCACCTTCGAGGAAGGCGCCGCCGTCTCCTGCGGCACCGGCACCGCCTACGGGGCGCTCAAGCGCCTGGACGTCTCGGGGCGCGACACCCTGGCCGTGTTCGGCCAGGGCCCGGTCGGCCTGTCCGCCACGATGCTGGGCGCCGCGATGGGCGCGCGGGTGATCGCGGTGGACATCGCGGGTGAGCGGCTCGCCCTGGCCCGCGAGCTGGGCGCCGACGCGGTGGTGAACTCGCGCGAGACCGACCCGGTGAAGGCGATCCGGGAGCTGACGCACGGAGAGGGCGCCGAGACCACCATGGACTGCACCGGGCTGCCCGAACCGCGGGTCGCCGCGGTGAAGAGCGCGGCCACCTGGGGCCGCATGTGCTTCGTGGGCGAGGGCGGCGCCACCACCTTCGACATCAGCAGCGACCTGATCCGCAAGCAGCTCACCCTCGTGGCCTCGTGGACCTTCAGCAGCATGGGCCAGTGGGAGTGCGCGCGGTTCGTGGCCGACCGGAAGATCCCGCTGGGGCGGCTCCTCACCGAGCACTTCAGCCTCGGGCAGGCCGCCCTTGCCTACCAGCGCTTCGACACCCAGACCACCGGCAAGGGCGTCTTCACGAGCTTCTAGCGCCCACCGGCCAGGAGACGACGTCGTGCCCGACCTCAAGATCCTCGGCATCCCCGGAAGCCTCCGGAAGGCGTCCTTCAACCGCTCGGCGCTCGGCGCGGCGCAGTCGCTCCTGCCCGCCGGCGCCTCGCTCGACATCTTCGAGCTGGAGGGCATCCCGGTCTACAACCAGGACCTCGACAAGCAGCCGCCCGCGCGGGTGGTGGAGCTGAAGGCGCGCGTCCGGGCCGCCGACGCGATCCTGTTCGCCACCCCCGAGTACAACTACTCGATACCCGGCGTGCTCAAGAACGCGATCGACTGGGCCTCGCGGCCGTACGGCGACAGCGCGTGGCAGGGCAAGCCGGTCGCGGTGATGGGCGCCTCGGTGGGCGTCCTCGGGAGCGCGCGGGCCCAGTACCATCTCCGCCAGTGCTTCGTGTTCCTCAACATGTATCCGGTCAACCAGCCGGAGGTGCTGATCGCGAACGCGGCCCAGCGCTTCAACGAGCGCGGCGAGCTGACCGACGAGACGTCGCGCGACCTGATCCGGAAGCTGCTCGCGGAGCTGGTGGCCTGGACGAGGAAGCTGAAGGCCTAGGCCCCTCCCCCTGCCCTCTCCCCTGAGGGGAGAGGGAGATCAGGCCTGGCCGAAGAAGACGAGGTACTCGGCCTTGAGCACGCGCTCGAGCAGCAGGAGCAGGAGCGCGCCCGGCACCATCAGCACGATCGCGGTCACCGAGGCGATCTGCAGCTCGTAGCCCACGCTGGCGGTGTACATGTAGACTGGCAGCGTGATGACGAACGGGGCGCCGACCAGCAGGGTGCCGGTGAATTCGTCGAGCGAGTACAGGAAGACCAGCAGTGCGCTGGCCACGAGGCCGGGCACCGCGAGCGGCAGCGAGACGCTCACGAAGGTTCGCGTCACCGAGGCGCCCAGGTTGTGGGCCGCCTCCTCCAGCTCCGGGGCGATGGCCCGGAACACCGCGGTCATCGTCCACACCGCGAAGACCAGGCCGCCCACCAGGTGCACCAGCACCACCCCGGTCATCGTCCCGGCGAGCCCGAAGCGGTAGAACTCCCGGGTGGCGCTCGCGAAGACCGGCAGCTGCGGGAAGGCCTGCGGCAGCAGGAAGGCGAGCAGGATCAGCGTGCGCCCCGCGAAGCGCAGCCGGGCCAGCGCGTAGCCGAGCGGCACCGCGAAGAGCAGGGCCAGCAGGGTGACGATGACCGCCACGATCAGCCCGGTGCGGAGCGGCTCGAGGAAATCGCCCGAGAGCATGCGCGACCAGTAGCGCAGGCCGAAGCGCTGCGGCCACGGGCTCGGATAGGTCCAGCGCTCCGCGAGGGACCAGACGCCCAGGCTCAGCAGCGGGCCCAGGATCACGAACGCGGCCACCGCCATCGCGCCCGCGCGCGCGGCCATCGCGCCGATGGAGCGGGGAAGCTCGACCACCGCGCTAGCGGGTGAGCCGGCGCACGTACACGAGCGCCGCGCCCATGGCCAGCAGGTAGGCGACCACGCCGAGGGCGGAGGCGGTGGCGAAGTCGCCGTGCTGGCCGTAGCGGTAGTAGACGTCGATCATCAGCATCTGCGGGCCGCCGCCCCGGCCCATCATGAGCGGGATCGAGAACGAGGCCAGCATGGACGAGAAGATCAGGATGCCGGTCACCGCGAGCGCCGGCCCCGCCATCGGCACCAGGATGTCCCGGGTGAGGCGGCCGGTGGTCGCCCCGAGCTGGCGGGCCGCCTCGAGGTAGGAGTCGTCGGTGCCGCGGAAGGCGCCCAGCAGCAGGAGCGCGGCGAGCCCGAGGTGCTTCCAGGCCAGCGCGGCCGCGATGCCGGCCCACGACGAGGAGAACGACGGCACGTACGGGCTCCAGAACACCCGCAGCGCGTGGCCCACCACCACGAACGGCACGAAGAGCGGGACCTTCAGGAGAAACTCGATCGGCCCGTAGGCGCGCACCCGGAGCCACCCGCACACCGGGATCGCGACCAGGAACGTGAGCGTGGTGCCCGCCGCGGCCACCCCGATGGTGTA
This sequence comes from Verrucomicrobiia bacterium, assembly GCA_035493135.1. Classification (GTDB taxonomy): domain Bacteria; phylum Methylomirabilota; class Methylomirabilia; order Rokubacteriales; family CSP1-6; genus CAMLFJ01. Next base: position 8,060 of record DATJIR010000095.1, on the reverse strand, counting down.
GGCGACGTCACGGGCGTAGAGGCGAGCGACGGTCCCGTAGTTGCCGAGCGTCCACTGGCCGTCCCGCACGAAGCTCGCCACCACCGAGGCCCCAAGCGGCCACAGGAACACCGCGCCCAGCACGGCCAGAGCGGGCGCGCAGAGGACGGCCCAGAGCGCCCGCTCGGCCAGGGTCAGCGGACGATCTCCTCGTAGGCCAGGCTGATCAGGTCGTGGTACTCCTTGATCGGCATCTGGCGCGAGTAGCGCGCGAGGTCCTGCGCGCTCACCCCCGTGAAGAGCAGCTCGCGGCTCTTGGCGCTGATGAGCGGCAGCACCTTCTCGGCGTCCACCCCCGGGTACCAGCCGAACTTCTCCACGATGGCCTTCGCCTGCACCTCCGGCGTCGCGATGTAGTCGATGTAGCGGACGGCGGCCTCCCGGTTGGCCGCCTCGCGCGGCACCACCAGGTAGAGCGGGTAGATCGGCAGCCCCGGCGCGGGCAGCAGCGGGGTCACCGCCGGATCCATGCGTCCCTCGTTCTTCCAGGCCACGAGCTGATCGATCCACACCGCGCCCATCCAGATCTCGCCGCGGTTCAGCGCGTCGAGCGTGCCCGCGTTGCCGTTGGTGATGACCGCCTGCCGGTTGAAGTCGCGCAGCGCGGTGACCGCCTCGCGGATCGCCGGCTCCTTCCCCCGGTCGAACGGCCCCTGGGTCAGCTCCTTGTAGAGGCCGGTCTTCCAGTAGACCCAGCCCATCGTGAAGCCGACGCCGCTCACCCCGCCCTTGATACCGTTGTAGCCGAAGCGGCCCGGGTTGGCCTTCACCCATGCGGCCAGCTCGTCGAAGGACTTCGGCGGGCTCGACACCTTCGACGGCAGGTAGGCGAGCGCGATCTGGTTGTGGAACATCGGGACCACGTAGCCGTCGACGTTGACCCCGAAGGCCTCCTTCACCTCCGCGCCCTTCACGAGCGCCGCGTTCTTCATCTGGGGCACGTAGCGGAGGAGCAGCCCCTCCTTCACCATCTGCGAGGCCACCGCCATGCTGACCAGCGCCACGTCGAGGTCCCACGGCTTGCGGCCCGCGTCGGCCTGCGCCTTGAGCTTGGTGTAGATCGCGCGGCTGGCCGGCTCGCCGGTGCCGGTGCCCACCGCGTTGATCTCGACGTCGGACGCGGTCGCGTGGAAGCCGGGGCCGAGCAGGGTCTTGTGCACCTCGACCACGTTGACGTCGGCGCCGATCGCGACGTTGAGCCGGGTCGCGGCGGAGGCGGGCACCACCAGAGCCAGCAGCACGGCGAGCATGGATCGCAGCAGCATCGGGAATCTCCTCTGGTCAGGCCGCCGGGTACACGCGGACGCGGTCCGGCGGCACGGTGATGGTGACGGGGCCCGGCCGGGCCGGCGCGGGCCCGTCCACCATGAGCACGGCCTCGCCCACCCGCACGTAGTGCCGGTAGTACGCGCCGAGGAACAGGCTCTCTTCGAGCTGGCCGGCGAGCCGCGGCTCATCGGACCGGTCGCCCGCCCCCGCGGCCGGCGGGGCCAGGCCGAGGTCCGACGAGCGGAGGATCACCAGCACTGCGCCCCGCGCGGCGCCCCCGTACGGCAGGCGCTGCCCTTCCACGTGCACCGCGCCGGGCTCGGCGCGGCCCTCGACCCGGTTGCCCACCCCCAGGAAGTCGGCGACGAACTCGGTCGCGGGCGCCAGGTAGACCTCTTCGGGCGTGCCCGCCTGCACCGCCGCCCCGCGGTTCATCAGCACCACACGATCGGCGATGGCGAGGGCCTCTTCCTGGTCGTGGGTCACGTAGATCGTGGTGATGCCCACCCGGCGCTGCAGCCGCCGCACCTCCACCCGGAGGCGCTGGCGGATCTTGGCGTCGAGGTTGCTGAGCGGCTCGTCCAGCAGCAGCACCCGCGGCTCCACCACGATCGCGCGGGCGAGGGCCACCCGCTGCTGCTGCCCGCCCGACAGCGCGGTCGGCTTGCGCCGCGCCACCGCTTCCACGTCGCCGATCTCGACGAGCGCGAGGGCCTCCCGCACCCGGCGCGCGATCTCCGGAGCGGGCACCCGCCGGAGCCGCAACCCGTAGGCCACGTTGTCGAACACCGTCATGTGCGGCCAGAGCGCGTAGGACTGGAACACCATCGCGGTCCCGCGCTGCTGGGGCGGCAGCGCGGTGACGTCGGTCCCGTCGAAGCGGATGGCGCCGCCGTCCACCGTGACGAAGCCCGCGATCGAGCGCAGCAGCGTGGTCTTGCCGCAGCCGGACGGGCCGAGGATCGCGGTGAGGCGGCCGGCCGGGAAGTCGAGCGAGACCGAGCGGAGCGCTTCAATCGATCCGTACCGCTTGCCGACTCCCTCGACGCTGACCCGAACCACGCGCGGAGGCTAGCACGCGCCCGCGCGGGGGGTCAACGACGCGGCCGGGCCGGCTCCGCCCCGCCCCGGACGGCCCTCAAGCGGCCCTTGACGATGCCCCGGTCCCGGGGCAGGATCGGGGCCATCCAAGTCACTCCAAAGGGGGAATCGCATGGCACAGCTCCCACCGTCGAGGGCCACCCGTCGTAGCTTCCTGAAGCTTGCCGCCGCCGGGGCCGCGGGTGTCGCCACGGGCCCATGGATTTCCCGCAATGCCCAGGCCAAGCCGGAATCCATCACGTTCGCACGCGAAAGCTCCTACGTGAAGAACTTCGACGTGCACTTCCAGAACGTGATGGCGCCCGCCTACGAAAAGGCCACCGGCATCAAGATCGACTACCAGATCCAGGCCGCGGGCGGCAGCGCGGTGCCCCAGCTGGTCTCGATGGTCGAGAACAAGTCCGGCGCCGACCTGGCCTGGGTGCAGCAGGAGTGGCTCTATCGCGACGCCCTGGTGGACGTGTCCGACATCGCCGAGGAGGTGGGCAAGCAGCAGGGCGGCTGGTACGACGAGATCAAGCGCCTGTCGATCGACAAGGGCAAGTGGAAGTCCATCCCCAACGGGAACATCGGCCAGCTCATGAACTACCGGAAGGACTGGTTCGACGAGGCCGGCGTCAAGAGCTTCCCCGAGACGTGGGACGAGTTCCTGGAGGCCGGCATCAAGCTCAAGGCCAAGGGCCACCCCTTCGGCATGTCCATGGGGCACGGCTTCGCCGACAACTACTCCTGGCTCTACCCCCTGCTGTGGTCCTACGGGGTGACGGTCATGGACAAGGACGGCAAGAAGGTGGCGCTCGACACCAACGAGACCGCGAGGGCGGTGGAGTACGTCAAGCGGCTCTACAAGGAAGCCTGCATCGAGGACTGCATCGGGTGGCTGGACCCGGCCAACAACAAGGCCTTCTTGACGAGCCAGATCTCGTGCACCAACAACGCCTACAGCATCATGGTCTCGGCCAAGCGCGACCTGCCCGAGATGGGCAAGGTGATCGAGCACGCGCTGAATCCCAAGGGCCCCACCGGCCAGCGCTACCACGCGCTCGTGCCCGTCACCCACGGCGTGTTCGCCCACAGCAAGGACCCGCAGGCGGCCAAGGATTTCCTGCGCTGGATGATGGACCCGAAGCAGTACCGGCCGTGGATCGCCTCGGGCGACATGTACTTCGCTCCCTACCTGCACGGCTTCGACAAGGTGCCCGAGTGGGACATCGAGCCGCGCGTCAAGCCGTTCCAGAAGGTGCTCGAGACCGGCAAGCTCACGTCGTGGCCTGCGCCCGCCAACCGCCAGCACGGCGAAGTGATCAATCGCTGGATCGTGATCGACATGTTCACCAAGGCCTGCACGGGCACGCCGGTGAAGGCGGCCATCTCGGAGGCCGTGTCGCAGCTCAAGCGGATCTACGGGTAGGGATGAGCAAGGTCCTCGAAGCACCCCGGGCGAGCGCGCTGATGGCGCCCGCCCGCCGCCCGTTCCGGGTGGCCGCGTTCGTCGAGCGCGAGTCCGTCTTCAGCTGGCTCATGCTCACCCCGCCCGTGCTGTTCCTGCTCGCATTCCTGGGCTACCCGTTCTTCTACGGGGTGTACCTGAGCTTCTTCCACCGGGAGGTGGCCCGCACCGCCTCCTTCGTGGGTCTGGGCAACTTCGTCACCCTCTCCAACGACCCGATCTTCTGGCAGTCGGTCAGGAACACGATCCTCTTCACCGGGGTCGCGACCGTGCTGAAGGCCTCCGGCGGGCTCGGCATGGCGCTCGTGATGAACCAGGACTTCCGGATGAAGGCGGTCACGCGCGCCATGCTCCTGCTCCCGTTCATCGTGCCCACCGTGCTCAGCACCGTGGCCTGGCAGTGGATCCTCGACCCCGGCATGGGCCTGTTCAACCGTCTGCTGGTGGTGAGCGGCCTGGCCACGACCGGGCCGTCCTGGCTCGGCACGCCGACGATGGCCATGATCTCGATCATCATGGTCAACACGTGGCGCGGGCTGCCGTTCTTCGGCATCTCGATCCTCGCGGGCCTGCAGACCATTCCGGTCGACCTGCACGAGTCGGCGACCATCGACGGGGCGGGCACCTGGGGCCGCTTCCGCTACGTCACCCTGCCGTCGCTCCTGCCCGTGATCTTCATCGTGACCACGTTCTCGATCGTCATCACCTTCTTCGACTTTCAGCTCGTCTACGTGCTCACCGGCGGCGGTCCCGCCAACTCCACGCACCTGATGGCGACCTACGCCTACAGCCTCAGCATGGGGGCCGGACAGATGGGGCTCGGCTCCGCGGTGGCGCTCAGCATGGTGCCGGTGCTGGGGCTCCTGCTGGTCCTGCTCACCCTCTACGTGCGCAAGGACTGAGCGCCAAGGAATGAGTGAATGGTCGGCGAGCTGACCTGGCGCAAGCGGCTCTTCGGGCTGTGGCTGCCGCTGGTGGCGTTCATCGTGATCGCGCTGTTTCCATTCACCTGGATGGCGGCCACGTCGCTCAAGACCAACGCCGAGCTGTACGATCCCAAGGCCAATCCGCTCGCCATCCAGCACCCGTCGCTCGTCCACTACATCGATCTGCTCCGGGAGACCAACTTCCTGATCTGGGTCGCCAACACGATGCTGGTGGCGGTGGTCGCCACCGGCATCTCGCTCCTGCTCGGAAGCATGCTCGCCTACCCGCTCGCCCGCATGCGGTTCCGGGGGGCATCGCTGCTGGCCATCACGGTGGCCATCACCTACCTGGTGCCGCAGACGCTTCTGTTCGTGCCGATGGCCGATCTCATCGGCCGGATGAAGCTGGGCAATACGCTCAGCGCGGTGATGCTGACGTATCCGACGCTGCTCGTACCCTTCATCGCCTGGCTCCTGATGGGGTACTTCAAGACGGTGCCGAAGGAGCTGGAAGAGCAGGCCATGATCGACGGCGCCAGCCGCTGGCGCGCCATGACCAGGATCATCCTTCCCCTCTGCCTGCCCGGCTTCCTGTCCGCCGGCATCTTCGCCTTCACGCTGTCACAGAACGAGTTCCTCTACGCGCTGCTCTTTCTCAGCAAGTCGAGCGTGCGCACCGTACCGATCGGCGTCGTGGGCGAGCTGATCCGGGGGGACGCCTTCTACTGGGGCCAGCTGATGGCCGGCGCGCTGCTGGGCTCCATTCCGGTCGCCCTCGTCTACTCGTTCTTCGTGAAGTACTACGTCGCGGGTCTCACCGCGGGGGCGGTCAAGGGCTAGACGAGCCAGCCCCGGCGGCCGCCGCCGGCCCGCCGCGCGGCCCGCAGCGCACGCGCCACCGCCTCCTCGGGGGTCCGGGCGCTCAGCAAGGGGACCCGACGGCCCTCCGGCTGGGCCAGGCGCCAGGTGCCGAGCCCCACCACCGGCCGCCCGAGCTTCAGCGCCAGCGCAATCTCGGAGAGCGTGCCGTAGCGCCCGCCCACCGCGACCACCGCGTCGCACGAGCGCACCAGGATCACGTTGCGCGCCTGGTCCATGCCGGTGACGATCGGGACGCGCACCCAGCGATTGGCGTCGCGCGCCTCGAAGCCGGGCAGGAGCCCGACCACCAGCCCGCCGGCCTGGGCCGCGCCGCGCGAGGCGGCCTCCATCACCCCGCCGAGGCCGCCGCACAGCAGCACCGCGCCCGCCTCCGCGATCGCGCGGCCCACCCGCTCGGCGAGGGCGGCGACCCGGCGCGAGCACACCCCCTCGCCGATGACGCCCACGCGGAGGCCGGGACGCGCCGGCTTCACGCGGACTCGACGCGCTGCCAGCCCCCTTCCGTGAGGGAGCGCAGCACCGCGTCCAGCACGAGCTGCGCGCGCAGGCCGTCCTCGAGCGACGGCGACGGGCTCTCGCCCTTGCGGATACCCTCGAGGAAGCGCTTCACGAGCGGGGCGATCGTGGCCTTGCCGGTGATTTCCAGAGGGTCTCCTTCCCCGGCCGACCGGGGCAGACCAGCCGTGACCGCGACGGGCTGGAGCGTGCCGCTCGCGCCGGCCGCGCGCAGCTCGCCCACGTACCACTTGGGCTTCTCGCGGTCGAGCCGGTAGACGAGCGCGCCCTGGCTGCCGTAGGCCTCGAGGGAGGACTCGTTCGCGCCCCGTGCGGACCGACTCACCGTCAGCGTCACCTGCCCGCCCGAGGCCAGCTCGCCCAGCACGCTGCAGAAGTCCTCCGCGTCGGCGGCCCGGCCGCCCCCCGGCACGCTCCGCGACCCGTAGGCGACCCCGGCCTGCGCGGTCACGCGCGCGAAGTCGCCGAAGTGCCAGCGCACGAGGTCGATCAGGTGCACGCCCATGTCGCCCATCGCCCCGTGGCCGGCCCGGGCGCGATCCATCCGCCAGGTGATCGGCGCGGCCTCGTCGGCCCAGCGCGAGCCCAGCCAGCGGCCGCCCACGTGGAAGACGCGGCCCACCGCGCCCTCCTCCACCAGCGAGTGGAAGCGCTGCATGGCCGGGATGAAGCGCCAGTTGAAGCCGGTCATCGCCACCCGTCGAACCCGCGCCGCCGCCTCCACCATCTCGCGCCCCTCCGCCGCGCTCATGGCGAGCGGCTTCTCGCAGAGCACGTGCGCGCCCTGGCCGAGCGCGCGCAGCGCGATCTCGCGGTGGAGATGCGGCGGCGAGGCGATCACCACGATGTCCGGCTTGGTCTGCTCGAGCAGGTCCTCCCAGCGCTCGAACACCGCCGGCACGTTGTAGCGCGTCGCCATCGCCCGCGCCGTCTCCTGGTTGCGCTGGCAGAGGGCCACCACCTCGCACCCGCTCACCTGGAACGCGGGGATGTGGGCGCGGCCGAACCCGAGCCCGATGATGCCCACCGTGTGCTTCTTCCGAGCCATGCCTCGTCGATCCTTTCGCGGGCGGATTCCCTTCACCCGCGGATTGGGTTAGAGTCGGCCCCATCCTACAGCAGATCCCGAGGAGGGCCCCATGAAGGCGGTCGCCGCAGTTGCCGAGATCCTGAAGCGCGAAGGTACCACCTTTCTGATCGGCTACCCGGTCAACCCGATCATCGAGGCGGCGGCCCAGGCCGACATCCGCACCATCATCGTCCGGCAAGAGCGCACCGGCCTGCACATGGCCGACGCGGTGAGCCGCATCACCTCCGGCCAGAGGATCGGCGTGTTCACCATGCAGCACGGGCCCGGCTCGGAGAACGCCTTCGGAGGCGTGGCCCAGGCCTACGGCGACTCGGTGCCGATCGTGGTGCTGCCCGGCGGCTACCCGCGCCGGATCACCAACATCCCGCCCAACTTCAACTCGTTCATCAACTACCGCAACGTCACCAAGTGGTGCGAGCAGGTCGTGGTGGCCGACGCGGTGCCGGACGCGATGCGCCGCGCGTTCACCCAGGTGAAGAACGGCCGGCCGCGCCCGGTGCTGGTGGAGATCCCGGTCGACGTCTACCAGGAAGAGGTGCCGGAGCCGCTCAACTACAAGGCGACCCCCCGCACCCGGGTCGCCCCGGATCCCGACGCGGTGACCGAGGCGGCGCGGATCCTGGTGGAGGCGGAGCGGCCCGTGATCTACGCGGGCCAGGGCGTGCACTACGCGCGGGCGTGGCAGCAGCTCCGCGAGCTGGCCGAGCTGCTGGAGGCGCCGGTCACCACCAGCCTCGAGGGCAAGAGCGCGTTCCCGGAGAACCATCCCCTGTCGCTCGGCTCGGGC
>DATJIR010000094.1:0-4880 GCA_035493135.1 Verrucomicrobiia bacterium | reverse complement strand
AGGGCGCGATCACGTTCGGCAGCATGTGCCGCAGGATGAAGCGGGCGTGGCCGAAGCCGGCCGCCCGGGCCGCGTCCACGTAGGGCATCTCGCGGATGGCCAGCGCGGCCTCGGCGATGAGGTCGGGGAGCTTCTCGTCGCGCCGTCCGAAGCGGGTCAAGCCCGCGCCGGCGATCCACACGTCCGTCACGGGGCCCATTTCAACCGGGCCGCCCGCGCGTGTCAACGGCTTTGCGGGAGGACCGCGCCGGCCGCCTCACCGCGGCGCGGCGGCACCGACGGCGGCGGGACGTGGATTTCGAATTCGCGGATCAGCCGCAGGAGATACGTTCGCTGCAGTCCCAGCGCCCGCGCCGCGCGGGTGCGGTTGCCGCCGGCCTGGGTCAGCGTGGCCTCGAGGAGCCGCCGCTTGAAGTCGGAGACGGCGCCGTGAAAGCCGGGAAGCGGGCGCGCCGGCGCGGCGGGCGGCGCCGCGGCGCTGGACAGGCCCTTCGGCAGACGGGGAAGCGAAGGCCGGGGAGCGGGCTCGGGCGCGGGCATGAGCACGGTTGTCATGCGAGCACGTCAGGGCAAGGCCCATGCCACGCGGGATGCGGCCGTGAGTGGCGGAATTCGTCGGGCTCGCGTCGCGACGTGCACCGGCCCGTGTGCAGCGCCCCCCGCGCCGTGCCGTCGCGCGTGGGCAGCCCACAAAAAAACCGGGAACCCGCCGAGCGGCGAGTTCCCGGTGACGGTGCCGGGTGGACCGGGGGTCGACTAGGCCTTGGTGGCCGGCTTGACGCCCGGGTTGTCCTTGAAGAACTGCTTGTTCAGCTCGATGAAGTTCTTCCAGTTGGCGGGAGTCTCGTCCTCCGCGAAGATCGCCTTCACCGGGCAGACCGGTTCGCAGGCTCCGCAGTCGATGCACTCATCCGGGTGGATGTAGAGCATGGTCTCGCCCTCGTAGATGCAATCCACGGGGCAGACCTCGACGCAGGCCTTGTCCTTCACGTTGATGCAGGGTTCAGCGATGATATACGCCATTCCGGCCTCCTGTTAACCGGTCACCCGGGGGAACTCTCTAGAAACCCTCACACTTCTATCAACTTGCGCCACACGTGTCAAGGCGTTTGACCCGGCGCTAGGCGCTAGAGGGTACGCAGCTTCGGATCGAGAGCGTCCCGGAGCGAGTCGCCGAAGAGATTGAAGGCGAAGACGGCCATGCTGATGGCGAGGCCCGGGAAGAGGGCCATCCACGGGGCGGCCTCCGCGAAGTCCACCGCGGCGCCCCGCAGCATCAGGCCCCACGCCGCGGTGGGCTCCTGCACGCCGAGCCCCAGGAAGGACAGCGAGGACTCCAGCAGGATCGCCTGGCTGAGGAACGCAGTCAGCATGATGAGGTAGGGCGCGATCACGTTCGGCAGCATGTGCCGCAGGATGATGCGGGCGTGGCCGAAGCCGGCCGCCCGGGCCGCGTCCACGTAGGGCATCTCGCGGATGGCCAGCGCGGACGATCGGATCACGAGCGCGGCGCGCGGGATCATCGGAACGGTGATGGCCAGGATCACGTTCGGGATGCTGTTGCCGAGCACCGCGACCAGCGCGAGGGCCAGGACGATCAGCGGGAACGACAGGAAGATGTCCATGAACCGCTGCAGCAGGAGATCGAGCCGCCCACCGAAGTAGGCGCTCCCCACCCCGATGACCGCGCCGAGGGTCGCCCCGACCACCGCGGAGCCGAAGCCGACCAGGAGCGCGGTCCGCGAGCCGTGGATCAGCCGGGACAGTACGTCCCGCCCGAAGGCGTCGGTGCCCAGCCAGTGCGCGGTGCTGGGCGCGGCCAGCATGGCCCCGAAATCGACCGCGAGCGGGTCGTACGGCGCGAGCGGACCGGCGAAGACCCCGACCAGGATCATCCCGAGCACCACCACCGCCCCGATCGCGCCCAGGGTGCGCCGGCGGGCGAATTCGCGGATCGCGGCCCACCAGCGGGCGCTGGAGGACGGCTCGGTCTCGAGCGGCGCGGCCTGGTCGATCGGCGAGGTGATGGCCATGGTCTAGCGGTATCTGATCCGGGGGTCGAGCCAGGCGTACATGGCGTCCATGAGGAAGTTCACCACGATGAAGATGCCGGCCACCAGCATCACGAGGGCCTGGATCAGCGTGTAGTCCCGGTGCGACACCGCCTGGACCAGGAGCAGCCCGATCCCGTTGAGGTTGAAGACCTGCTCGGTGACCACGAGGCCGCCGATCAAGAAGGCGAACTCGAGCGCGACCACCGTCACCACCGGGAGCATCGCGTTCTTGAGCGCGTGGCGGACCAGGATCAGGCGCTGGACCAGGCCCTTCGCCCGGGCGGTCCGGACGTAGTCCTCGCGCAGCACCTCGAGCATGGCCGACCGGGTCATGCGGGTCGCCACCGCCGAGTACCGGTACCCGACCGCGAGCGCGGGCCAGATGAGCTGCAGCATGTTCTGCCAGGGATTCACCCAGAACGGGGTGTAGACCATCGGGGGGAGCCACCGGAAGATGATCAGGAACGCGAGGATGAAGACGATGCCGAGCCAGAACGACGGCACGGCCAGGCCCGCGATCGAGAAGATCCGCACCGCGTAGTCCACCCACGTGTCCTGCTTCAGCGCGGCCAGCACGCCGAGCGGCAGGGCCAGTAGGACCGCGATCACCGTCGCCATCAGGGCCACCTGTAGCGACAGCGTGAAGCGCAGCTTGATCTCCTCCCAGATCGGCGAGCCCGTCCACATCGAGGTGCCGAAGTCGAGCCGCGCGACCCCGGTCGTCCACACCACGAACTGCTTCCAGATGGGCTGGTCCAGGCCGAAGCGCGCGCGCTCCTGGCGGAGGACGTCGTCCGATACCGCGCCGCGGTCTCCGGCCAGGCGCAGCTCCACCACGTCGCCCGGGATGACGCGAATGAGGAAAAAGGTCACCACCGCCACCCCGAAGAGGGTGGGAAACATGAGGAGGAAGCGCTTCAGCAGGTACTTCCACATGGGCGACGATGTCGCGGGGCCCGGGCCGGCGGCGGCCCGGGCCCCACACGCTCGACTACTCCGTCAGCCAGACCGTGTCCAGCTGGTTGTTCAGGTAGTGGCTCGGGGTGATGGTCCACCCCTTGACCTTGGCGCTGTGGGCGACGATGCGGTGCCACTGCAGCGTGTAGATCACGTGCGCCTCCTCGTCGAGGAGCCGCTTCTCGAAGGCCCGGATGTACTTCTTCCGCTCCTCGGGGTCGCCCGCGCGCGACTGCTTGCGGTACAGCTCGTCGATCTCCTTGTCCTTGTGCTTGCCGTAGTTCGCGTCGGAGTTGCTCACGAAGCGCGGCAGGTCCAGATCCGGCTCGACGATGAACCCGCACTGGAAGTCCATCGCCACCTCGAAATCCCCCCGCTTGAGCATCGGGTGGTAGGCCGAGGCTTCCACGATCTCTTGCTTGACGTTGAGGCCGATCTGCCGCCACTGGTCGATGAGCCAGATGCCGAGCGGCTCGTAGGGATGCGGGATGCCGCGGTTCTTGAAGGTGAACGAGAAGCCGTCCGGCACCCCGGCCTCCTTGAGCAGCCGCTTGGCCTCGGCGCGGTTGGCCGCGATGTCGTGCCCGTAGCCCGCGAGCTTCTCGAGCTCGGCCGGCGGCGTCGCGTACGGGGTGCCGGGCACCTGGATGCCGCCCACGTCCTTCACGAGGGTGATCTTGGAGAGGCTCTTGGAGCCCTCGTAGCGATCGAGCGCCAGCGACAGCGCCCGACGAACGCGCTTGTCGTCGAAGGGCTTCTTCTCGTGGTGCATCGAGACGAAGTTGAGGCAGTCCCAGGGGCTCTCCTGCACCGTGATCTTGTCGCCGAGGGCCGAGACCAGCTGATCCCGCTCCGGCGGGCTGAAGCTCCGGAACTGGATGTGGGCCCGCCCGGCGCGGATCGCGGCGACCTGCTGGGCCGACGAGCTCACGAACAGGGCGCGGTATCCGTCGAGGTAGGGCTTGCCCTTGTCCCAGTAGTTCGGGTTGCGCTTGCCGATCCACTCCGACCCCTTGACGTGCGAGACGAACGTGAAGGGCCCGGTGCCCATGACGTTCTTCTCGTACCAGTGCTGGTCCTTGGCCAGGATGTCGGCCTTGTAGATCCAGTTCCAGGGCGAGGCGAGGTTCAGGAGCAGCGAGGACTCGGGGTACTTCAGACGGAAGCGCACCGTGTACGGATCGGGCGCCTCGACGACTTCCACCGAGGTGTAGGAGTCCTTGCGCAGCGACTTGATGCCCGCGGGCGGGAAGATGATCCGGTCGTAGGAGGCCTTGACGTCCTTCGACGTCATCTCGGCGCCGTCGTGGAACTTCACCCCCTTGTGCAGCTTGAAGGTGTAGACGAGGCCGTCCTTCGAGATCGTCCAGGACTCGGCGAGGTCACCGACCGGCTTCGTGCCGGTCTTGTCGAACGGGTCCACCCGCATCAGCGTGTTGTAGTGCGGCGCGGTCGGGTGGATGAGCCCGAAGGTCTCCTCCTGGTGCGCGTCGTAGGAGGGCGGCTCCGAGGGCACCACGAAGACCAGCTCGCCGCCGTGGCGCGGCTTGTCCTGGGCGACGGCCGGCGCTCCCCAGCCGGCCGACACGAGCGTGAGGGCGACGAGAACAGAGACGAGCCACATGGTCCGATGGCGCATGATCCACCTCCCCGATGAGATGTGCGACAGGGGCGTTTGGAGAATCAATCGGTCAAGGTAGGTCTTGGTTCCGTTCGAGTTTCGCTACTTTACGGCGCCGGCCCCCCCCTGTCAAGGTTCGGCCCCCTCGGGGCTAGACGCGGATGCAGGCCGCGTGGTGGCCGGGCTTGACCTCCCGTAGCTCGGGGACCACGGTCCGACACTCGGGCACCGCGATGGGGCATCGCGGG
>DATJIR010000093.1:0-17015 GCA_035493135.1 Verrucomicrobiia bacterium | reverse complement strand
GGACGGTCGGGCCGAGCTGGTCCCGGTCACCCTGGGGCGCGACTACGGTCGGAGCGTGGAGGTCGTGACGGGGCTCTCGCCGTCCGACGCGGTGATCCTCGACCCCGCCGACTCGCTGGTCAGCGGCGTGCCCGTGCGCGTTCGCCAGACGCCGTCGGCGACGCCACCGGCCCCGGGGGCGAAGTCGGCCGCCGGCCGGTAGGTGCGCGGGCGCCGGGGCGCCCGGTGCCTGGGGGCCATCGCGGCCCTGTGGGCCGCGCTCGCAACCCCGACATTCTCACCGGTCGCTGCGCCGACGCCCCCTCGGATTTTCCACGTTTCGAGCCGGGCCGGATCCGATCTCGATACCGGGCTCGCACCCGATCACGCGTGGCAGACCCTCCGCCGGGCGATCGGGCAGGGCCTTCGTCCCGGCGACCGGGTGCTGCTTCGCCGCGGCGACACCTGGCGCGAGAGCCTCAAGCCCTTGGCGTCCGGGACCCCCGAGCGCCCGATCGTATTCGGAGCCTACGGCGCCGGCGTCCTCCCGGCGATCCTGGGATCCGAATTGCGCGAGGGGACGGGCCACTGGCGCGAGAATTCGCCGTCGGTCTGGTACACGACGGGGATCCCGCACGATCCGGGCATGGTGTTCCACGACGGCGTGGGCAGCCGACGGGTGGGGTCGACCGACCAGCTGCGCGAGTCATGGGACTGGCGGTACGAGGCCCGCACCGGCCGCGTCTACATGCGCCTCGGTGCGAACCCCGGTCGCCACCGGGTGGAGGTGCCCCAGCGCCACGGCATCGGCTTCAGCGCGGCCGACCATCTCCTCGTCGAAAACGTCGAGATCGCGTTCGCGTGGACGGGCATCGGTATCTGGGGTGGGCGCGGCTGGACCATCCGGTCGGTCAGCATCCACGACGTGGTCATCGATGGCGTGCAAGGCAACCGGGGCACGCGGGAGGTGACGGTGGAGGACTCGATCTTCCAAGATTGGGGATGGAGGAGCTATCTCCTTCCGATGTCGGCCGGCGAGACCGCATTCGGCTACGCGATCCAGGTTATCAGCGGAGCGAGCCCGGCCCCGCCGAGCGACGCGTGGCGGATCCGGGGCAACCGCTTTCGGCTCGTAAGCCTCGAGAACCGAGGGGCGGATGCGACCGCGATCAACGTGGACCAGGGTGGGCACGCCGCCGTGATCGCTGACAACGCGATCGAGGGCAACCGGCGCGCGGGTGGGGGCGGGATCATGGTCTGGCAGCCCCGTGGAGCCACGTCGATCGACATCAGCGGCAACTCGATCCGTGATGTGGGATCGATGGGAATCAACGTGTCGGACCTGGGCCGACACCGGTTCTCGGCTCCCATCCGGATCGAGCGCAACCGGGTCCTGAACGCGTGCGCGCTCGACCTGCCGGACGAGGAGGCGATCCGGGTCTGGACCGGCACCGAGACGCCGGTCACGGTGGCCACCAACCTCGTGGTGGGCACCCCGTCCGGACGTCATCCGCATCCCGGCATCCGGCTGCGCCGGAGCCGGCAGGTGACCGTCGTGGCCAATACCGTGTACGGCACCGACGCGGGCCTGGAGGTCGAGCGGGGTAGTGAGGTAGCGCTGATGCGCAACAACATCAGCGCTGGTAATCGGGTGAGCGCGATGGCGGTCGAGGCCGGGAGCCGGGTACGCGAGGACTATGACTTGCTCCAGGGTCCAGTGCTCGGCTTCACGCCGGGGCCGTCCACGCGTGGCGATGATCCGCGCTTCGTTTCGCCCTCGACCGGCGACTTTCATCTGGATCCCGCAAGCCCGGCCGTCGATCGCGGCGGGGAGGTGAGTGGCTTCGCGGTCGACCTCGACGGCCGCCGGCGCCCCGCCGGTCCCGGCTGGGACATCGGCGCATACGAGGCGGACCGCTAGGAGATCGGGGCGGAGCCGACGTCGCGTACGGCTTTCGCGAGCCCGAGGCGCTCGAGCCGGCTCCGCACGCTCGGCATCAGCATCCAGTCGCGCTCGTCCAGTGCGGTGCGGAGCACGAGCACCACGAAGGCGACCACCCCGCCAGCGACCAGAAGGAGCGTGAGGTGCGGTCCCGGCTTGTGCTGCAATAGGAGCGCCGAGCCCACCGCCAAGGCCGCGCAGAGGAGCGCGACGCGCCCGCAGCCTTCGGTGAGGAGATCGCGGAGGCCGACGCCAGTGGCGTGATGGACCATCACGAAGAGCGCCGTCATGTCGACCACCTGCACGATCAGCCGGGCGGTCGCGGCGCCTTCCAGGCCGAAGGGGGGGATCAGGGTCGCGGCCAGGAGCCCAAAGAGGGGAAGCTCGAGTAGATCGAGGATCGCCTTGCCGCGTGGGCGCCCGCGGCCGTAGAGGACCGTGAGGGGCACGTAGCCGATCGCGCTGAGGAGGAAGCAGAGCAGGAGGATGCGTGACGACCGGACCGCCCAGACGAAGTCCGGCCCGAGCCACGCAGTCAGCAGGTCGACCATGAAGACGATGGCGATCCCGGCGCCCGGCACCAGCGCGAGCAGCAAGTACTTGATCGATCGCGCCATCACCGGGCCCAGAGTGGAGGTGCGTCCGCCGCGGCTCACGTCCGGGAAGAGGGCGGTGGCGAGGCTGATCGGGACGATGGAGAGCCGGGAGATGGCCTCCAGCGGCGCGGAGTAGTACGTGACGCTGACGATGCCGAGCAGATGGCCGAGGACGAATCGCTCGACGTAGCTCAGCCCCTGCTGCGCGAGTGTCGAGACGGTGGTCCATCCGCCGAACGCGAAGAGTCCACGGAAGAACGGCGGCCCGGCGGTGCTCGAGGGCCCCCACCATGGGATGAGGCGACGACACAGGGTGAGATAGGCCAGGAGCACGACCACCCGGGACGCGAGCAGCAAGCCCACGATGGCGGGCAGGCCGAGGCCGAGCCAGATCCCGAGCAGGGGCAGCACGAACGACGCGGCCCCCGCGGGCAGCTTCACCGCATTGACGAGGTCGAAGCGCTGGAAGGCTTCCAGGACGCCGCGGAGCAGGACCGAGAGCTGCGAGATCGGGAGCGCGATCGCGAGGACGTACAGGGCCCCCGACATTTCGTACGCGAGGGGCCCGCTGAGGTGAAGCACGTGGCCGGTGATCCACGGGGTGAGGCCGGCCAGGAGTGCGCCGGTCACCATCCCGAAGGGCACGAGGACCGCGAAGCTAGTGCCGACGATCCGCGGAATGGAGCGCAGATCGTCCTCGTGCACCGCCTGGGCCACGAACCGTGTGACCGCCCGTCCCATCCCGAGGTCGAAGGTGCCGAGATAGCCGAGCACCATCCACACGAGCGCGAGGACGCCGAACCGCTCCGGGCCCAGCCCGCTCACGATGCGGGGGATCGTCACGATGCCGATCAGGCTCGGCACCGCGAGCCCGACGAAGCTCAGGATGGAGTTCCGTGCGAGGCGGCGGGCGCGCGAGCCACCACCGAGGGCCATGCCGGTCCTACCGATCGTCTCGCGAGGGAAGGGGGCGCGAGGTGAGGTGCGGGTTCACCCGGTGGGCCAGGCGCGAGAGGGTGCTCGAGGCGGTGAGGAGGACCCGGTAGAGGACGACGCCGAACCGCCCGCGTCCCGATATCGGGGCGTGGGTGCGCCAGTGCGTGTCGCCGTCACCGCTGAAGCGAGCGGTCTCTGCGCTCGTGTAGTAGTAGAGCGCAATCGAGTTGCGCCACCGGCCGGCCCGGACCGGCCGGGTGAACCCGTGCACGGAGCGCGCGTCGGTCTCGAAGATCACGCAGGTGCCCCAGCGGGGGACGATCGTGACCGCGGGGCCCGCGCGCCCCTCGTCGTACAGCTCGAGGCAGCCGCCGTCCTCCTCCGACCACTCGGGATTCAGGTAGAGAAGCAAGTTGATCCGCCGGTAGAGGCCGAGTCGTCGGTAGCGGTGGAAGTCGGTGTGCGGAGCGAGAGTCCCGCCGGGGCCGCTCGAGTGCAGTCCTCCCCCGTCGAGATAAGGATCGGGGATGAGCGACGTGATCCCGGTCAAGGTCTCGAGCACCTCGAGGAAAGGCGGCGCACCGAGCGCGTGGATAATCCTCGCGAGGGGTGCCGGGATGCGGGCGAGGTCGGCGCAGAACATTTTCTGATGCTGGTAGCTGTCGAGAAACCGAGCCCAGCCCGGCCAGTCCGGTCCAGGGAAGACGGGAGCCAGTCGCGCGGGCGAGACGGTGAGGAAGTCGGGAACCACGACGTGGGGAAACGGTCGAGCCTCGCGGAAGTGATCCGCGAGCCGCTCAAGCCGACGGGCGTCGAAGAGAGTGCCGTGCATGCCGATCTCCATCTCGACGGTCACGGCTCACTCGCGCGTCCACCCGGGGCGACTCCGAGAGCGACCGCCACCCAGAACAGGAGCGCGAGAGGCAGCAGGAAGAACATGCTGACCGTGAGATTGGAGACCAGGAAGCCAGTCACCGCTCCCAGCGCGGCCACCCGCACCGCGGCCCGCTTGGCCGGGGCCCTTCGCGCCGCCCGCGCACAGGCGCCCACCGCTCCGGCTATGAGTACAAGGAAGGACGCGGTCCCGACGAGGCCCTGCTCGAGCAGCAGCTTCGCGAGCTGGCTGTCCGCCGCGGTCAGCACGTGCTGGTGCCCCGCGTAGGTCGACTCGACGTCGGCTAGGTAGAAGGTGCCAGGCCCGAGGCCGTAGAGCCACTCCACTCCGTTCAAACGCGCGAACACCGCCTCGAAGAGCGCGATCCGGTAGTACTCCGAGGAGGATTCGAAGAGGCCCCCCTCGGTCAGTCGATTGGGATCGAGGGCCAGGCGCAGGCTGTCGCTCACCGCCGGCACGGTGGCGGCCAGGACGAGGCCGAGGCCGGCCAGAAGCGCTACCAGGGTGGTGATCGCGGCGAGCCGGATCAGGCGGCCGCGGACCCACCACGCGGCCAGGATCGCAAGCGCGAGCGCCTGCGCGAGCCACGGGCCGCGGCTGAAGGTCAGGAACGAGGTGCCGAGCGCGAGGGTCGCCGCTGCCCCCACCGCCACGCGACGGAGCCCGCGTGCGATGGCGGCGTCGACCACCAGGAAGGGGAGCACGAGTGTCAGGAATGTCCCGAGAGCGATCGGATGGAAGAAGGTCGACCGCACCCGAAGCAGGCCGAGGCGGTACTCGGTCGTCTCCCAGGGATAGAGCAAGAAGATCGGGTTGGAATGCGTGACCGCTTCGTAGGCCGCACCCGCGCTCACCGCCACGGTGAGGACGGCGAGGGTGGACAGGAGGGCGCGCTCGAAGCCGGGCTCACGGCTCTGGTAGACCGCGATGTAGAAGAGCAGGAGCTGCTCGATCAGGAGGGACGCGAGGAAGAACAGGCTGCGGATCGGTTCAATCGAGACCACGGTGCCAAGCACGGTCGCCGCGAGGTAGAGGACCCAGCCGCGGGCGAGCGGGAGGGCCGGAGGGCGCCGCACCTGCCGGTCGACCAGGGCGCGCGCGGTCCAGCCGGCCAGGAAGGCGAAGAGCAGTGCGCGAGTAGGGCCGAGGCGTGGAAGGGGCTCCATCTGGGGCGCTAGATCGACCGGGACCAGGACCGCCACCGAGATCACGGCCAGGAGCATGCCCGACGGATGCCGATAGCTCATCACCGCCGCCGCGACGATCACTACCGCGGCGGCGAGAATCGGAAGCCCGTCCACTGCGGCGGCCGCGGCGCAGGCGGTCACCGCGACGAGCCCGGCGACTATCGGGACGAGCCGGTGCTCGTTGAGAGCCTGGGTGGTCATGGCCCGGTGTCCAGGAGTCCGGCCCGCCGCTGGTAGAGGTGCACGATCTCGATGCCGCGCTCCAGCGAGGTGACGGGTCGGTAGTGCCGGAACAGCCGGCGGCAATCCGCGACGCGCGAGAACACGCCTTCCGGCTTGGACGCGTCGTTGACCACCGGAGCGTCGTGACCGAGGACGCGGCACGCGGTCTCGGCGAGCCACCGGAACGAGACCCCGTCTCCGGTACCGAGGTTGAGGGCCTCGCCCGGCTTCAGCTCGGGTGCCGAGACCAGCACCGCATCCACCACGTCCCCGATGTAGATGAAGTCGCGGCGCTGCTCGCCGCTGCCCCAGACGACCAGGGGGGACTCTCGGCGGCCGACACGTCGGACTATGCTCGGGAACGGGTACGTGAAGTCCTGGTCCTCGCCGTAGCCGGAAAAGGGACGGTAGATACAGACGTCGATCCCGTAGGTGCGGGCCGCATGCCGAGCGAGGAACTCGCCCGTGAGCTTGGACCACCCGTAGGTCAGGTCGGGGACTCCCAGCGCCGCCTCGAAATCGATCTCCTCCTCGGCTAGCGCGCGGCTCTCCCGGCGGCCCTGGGCGCTCACCGGATACGCGGCCGACGAGCTGAAGTACAGGACCTTGCGCACCGCCGAGTGATGCCGGGCCAGCCAGTTGAAGAAGACGGCGTCGATCGCCAGGTCGGTGGCAACGCGGAGCGGATCGCCCTCGATCGTCATCCGGCCCCCGACCACCGCGGCCAGATGGAGGATCAGGTCGAAGGCGGGGACGGTGTCCCGGGCGTAGTCGCGAAAATCGGCGTGGTGCACGGTCAGGGCGGAGGCGAGGCCGGCCGAGGGCCGGAGGTGATCGGGCCACCGGTCGGGAGTGACGCCGGTGGAGAGGTCGTCGACGATCGTCACGGCGTAGCCGTCGTCGAGCAGACGCCGGGCGAAGTGGCGACCGACGAATCCGCAGCCGCCGGTTACGAGGGCCCGGCGGCGGGTCACGCCCCGCGCTCCGGCGTCCGGTGGCCCCGGCGGAGGACGGCCACCGCGAGATGGAAAAGGAACGGACTGTCCTCGACGAGGTAACGCCGACCGAGCCGCCCGGGGTCGAGGGCCATCCGGTGCAGCCACTCGAATCCCCGGCCCCGCATCCAGTGTGGCGCGCGCGGCTGGTCTCCGCAGATGATGTCGAAGGCCGAGCCGACGCCGATGCCCACTGCGGCTCCACACGCGGTCAGGTGTGTCTGGACCCAACGCTCCTGGCGAGGTGCTCCGAGCGCGACGAGGACGATCCCGGCCCGCACCCGTCGGATCTGCTCTACCAGGATGGCGCTCGCCTCCTCGTCGAGCGTCATCGGGGTCGGGACCGCATGCAGCGCCGCGCCTGGATACCGATCGCCGAGGGCGCGCGCCGCCCGCTCCGCGACGCCCGGTCGACCTCCCACCAGCGCCACCGACCGTCCGGTGTCACGGGCGACATCGGCGCAACTCCAGACCAGGTCGGTGCCGCTCACCCGGCCCCGCAGCGGCCGGCCGAGCAGGGAAGCGGCCCACACGACGGGGACCCCATCGGCCACGACCAGATCGGCGCGGGCGAGGTCGGCCGCGAACCCGGGGTCACGGCGCGCCTTCATCACGAAGTCCACGTTGCCCGGCACCACCTGGAGGTGCGAATCCTGCTCGACGGCGGCGCGAATCTCGGCCACGGTCTCCGCGAAGGAGACGGCGTCGAACGGGCAGCCGAGGACGTCGATCCGGCGCGGCCGCGGGTCATCCGGACCACGAGCACTCACCGCGGCACGTGCAGGGCCGCGTAGCGGCACACGCCGCGCACGCTGATGGGCTTCCGGCGCAGCGCCGCGCCTCGCCACTCGTGCAACGCCTCGCGCACCCCGCCAAGTAGCGCGGCCGGAGAGCGCCTTTCCCGCACGAGCGTGCGGAGCGACATGGTCGCGATGCGCCCGAACACGAGGGGCACCGCCAGGGGAAGAGGAAAGCGGCGCCAGAGCACGAGCAGGCCATTGCGGAGCTCGACCGAGCGGCGGCGCGCCAGGTCCATCCGGCCCCGCGGGTCGAAGTAGTGGCGCACCACCACGCTGGGCGAGTAGAGCACCCCCCAGCCCCGGTCCAGCAGCTCGAGGGCGAGATCCTCCTCCTCCCGCGAGTAGGTGAGCTGCTCCCAGAAGCCGCCCGCGCTCCAGAAGGCGTCGCGCCGGACGCAGAACCCGGCGCCCGCGAAGGTGAACGTACGGAAGGGCCTCGTCGACCAGCCGGTGGATCGGCGGAAGACCCACGCGAACGGGTCCAGGGCCTCGGAGTCGCCGCTCAAGATCTTGAAGGCGACGATCCCAAGCTCGGGCTGCCGGAGGAAGAGGTCGCGCATCCCTGCGAGGGCGTCGGCTGGCTCGAGGAGCGCGTCGTTGTCCAGAAAACACAGAAGATCGCCGCTCGCCTCCCGTGCGGCCAGGTTCCGGGAAGAGGCGACACCCGCCGGCCGGCACTCGATGCGTCGCACCGCGATGTCGGTCACCGCCATCGCGGCGCAGGCTCGCTCGATGACCAGATGCGAGCCGTCGGTCGAGCCCGCGTCGGCGATGACCACCTCGAGGGGGCGAACGCCCTGGGCGGCCAGGGAGGCGAGGCAGCGCGCGAGGATGTCGGCCCGATTCAGGTTGTGGACGATCACGCTGATCGTCGGGACGTGGCCGGCCATGTCAGCGAGCGGCCTCCACGGTCCTGCTCCTCCGGAGCTCCCGCTGGAAGTCCTCGTTGGTCTCCAGCACGTCGTCACCCGCGAAGAGGCGCGACACCGAGGCCGCGAGCCGGCGGGGCGGAGTGACCGCCCATCCTAGCAGGGCCGTTGCGCGGCGCAGATGACCGCGAACGGCGGCTCGCCGCCCCGGTCGCAGGGCCAGGAGCGGGGCGGCGGCGAGCAGGAGCAGGGTTCGGGTACCCGCCCCCAGCAGCATGATCACGCGGAAGAGCAGCGCGGCGGCCCGCCCTCGATGAACCCGGAAGTACAGCCAGGGAGCCTCGCCGAACTCGAGGGCGAGGAGTAGTGACCGCCGGGGCGAGAGGTCGGCGCTCCGTGCGCCGAGATGGACCAGCAGCGCCTCCGGCACGTAGTGAATGGAGTGTCCGGCGGCGGCGAGTCGGGCGCAGAGGTCCAGGTCCTCGAAGTACATGGGCAGCCGCTGATCGAGCGGGCCGATCCGATCCAGTAATCGGCGTGGGATCATGAGCGCGGCTCCGGTCAGGCACGGTACCCGCTGCGGCCGGTCCAAGCCCTCGAGGGGCAAGGCCTCGGGCGCGAGGAGCCGGCTGTGCGGCGCCAGCTTGCGGAGACCGAGCTGGGTGAAGAGGGCGCCCCTCAGGGTGGGGAACGCGCGGGCCGCGAAGGCGTTGATCCTTCCGTCTTCGTCGAGCAGACGCGGGCCGGCCGCGCCGGCGGCGGGGTTGGCGTCGAGGAAGTCGGCGAGCTGGGTGACCACGTCGGTCCGGAGGCGCGTATCCGGATTCAGGAATAGCACGAGGCGGCCGGTGGCCAGCCGGAGGGCCGCGTTGGCCGACGGGGCGAAGCCCAGGTTGGCTCCCGCGCTCACCAACCGCACCGCCGGGAACTCCCGCTGGACCAGGGCGGGGGTGCCGTCGCGGCTGCCGTTGTCGACCACGACGACCTCGATGCGACGCGTGCGCGGGAAGGCGTGGAGGCTGCGGAGGCAGCCCTCGAGGACCGCGGCCGAGTTCCAGCTCACGAGGAGAACGGACACGTCGTGGGCGTGCTCGCTCACGATGCTCCCGAGCCGCGGATCACCGCCGGAATCGTGCGCAGCATGGTCTTGATGTCGAGCCACAGAGACCAGTGATCGATGTAGTGGAGGTCGAGGGCCATCCAGCCCTCGAAGGGGATGAGATGTCGCCCGCTGACCTGCCAGAGGCAGGTAAGGCCGGGCCGCACGCTGAAGCGCCGGCGGTGGCGGTCCTCGTCGAAGCCCTCGTAGTCGCGCACCGGCAGGGGCCGGGGTCCCACCATGCTCATGTCCCCGGTGAGCACGTTAAACAACTGCGGCAACTCGTCGATGCTCGTACGCCGGAGCACGCGTCCGACCGAAGTGACGCGCGGATCCGCGCGCATCTTGAAGACCGGGCCGGTCGCCTCGTTGAGGTGGCGCAGCCCGGCCTGCTCGAGCTCGGCGCCCGGAACCATGGTGCGGAACTTGTAGAGACGGAACCGTCGCTTGTTGAGGCCAATGCGCTCCTGCACGAAGAGGACGGGGCCCGGAGAGGATAGCTTGATGGCGGCGGCCACGAACAGCAACAGGGGGAGGGACAGGGTCAGGAGGATCGCGGCGATGGCCACGTCGAGGAAGCGCTTGATCGCGATCGGCCAGCCGCGCATGGCACCGGTGTGCACGGTGGTGACCGGGATCCCGGCCAGGTCGTCGGTGACGACGCGTCCCACCCGCAAGTTGAAGAGGTTGGCGAGCACACGGATGATCACGCCCTGCTCCTCGCAGGCGGCGACGATGCTGGAGGCCTGCGCGTAGAGCGACGCGAGCGGCACCGAGATCACCACCTCATCGACCACCTGGGTCCGGAGAACGGTCCGGACGTCACCCAGGCCGGAGAGGATCCGCTCGCCCCGCGCCCGGAAGTCTGCCAGCCCGGGCCACTCGTCGTCCACGAAGCCGAGTACGCGATAGCCGAGCTGGGGCTGCTCGCGCACGAAGTCGGCGAAGCGGGTCGCGCGCGCGTTCGTGCCCACGACGAGCAGGTAGCGAAGGTTGCGGCCCCGCGCCCGCACCCGGGCGAGTAGGACGCGGACCGACACCCGGCTGACCAGGAGCACGCCACTGGCGGCGGAGAAGAAGAGGAGGATTGCGGCTTCGTCGAGCCGCGGGACCAGGAAGACCCGCATCCCCAGGGCCGCGAGGACGGTAGCGAGCGCCACCGCCCGAAGGACATCGAAGGCTTCTCGCGTGCGGGAGCCGAAGCGGCGCGACCGGTAGAGCCCGGCCGCGGTTAGCACCACGTGCCAGGGCGCCAGCAGCAGTACCGAGACGCCGAGCGCTCGCGGGTCGATGGCGCCCAGGAGGGCAATTCCGCCCGCGGGCCCGAGCAGTCGTCGCCAGCCAGTCGCGAAGACGAAGGCCGCCATGAGCACACCAAGATCGAAGACCTGGGAGGAGCCCAGCAGGAGGCGACGACGGCGGGCGTGCGGCGGCCCGCCGCCTACAGGAGCCGGTAGAGCCATCGCGGGATGTGGTGACGGCGTCGGTTCAGGATGACACCCACCAGGTTCGCCTTGGCGTCGGAGAGGCGGGTCTGCGCCTCCCGCGCCAGGGCGGCCCGCGTCCGCTCGGCCTCGATCACGAGAGCGACCACATCCGCCCGCGCGGCCAGCGCGATGCCCTCGTTGGTGGGAATGGCTGGAGGGGAGTCCACCACGATGAAGTCGAACCGCTCGCGCAGCTCGGGCCAGAGGGTGTCCACCGCCTCCAGGTCGTCCAGCATCGCCCGCCGTGAATCCGGCGAGAGGACGGCCCGGACCATCTGCGGATGCGCGGTCGGATGCAGGGCCTCGGCGAGATCCGTCCCCCGCCGCGCGGCGTCGGCCAGCGAGCGCGCTCCGCTCCGTCCACCTGCGTCCCAGCTGCTCCGCGCGACCGGACGGCTCGCGTCTAGGAGCAGGACCCGTCGCGCGGACTGGGTGACGCAGACGTGCGCGAAGGCGTGGGCGATCGTGGAGACGCCTTCGCCGCCGCGCGGCCCGATCAGTTGTAGCACCTTCGCGTCGGTCCGGGCCAGACAGACCTGCAGGGTGTCGTACAGGCTCTGTATCTCCCGGCGGCGGAGCGGGAAGAGCGCGACGGCACGGCCCGCGGCGGGTGCGGGAGTGGACCGGCGCCGGACCGCCACCCGTACGTTCCGGGATCGGCCGCTCGGTTCCATTCAGGAGCTCGCGGAGCCGAGTCGGCTCCGGGGGGCGACTTCCATGTCGCTCAAGCTGCCAAGGATGGGTATTCGGAGCTCGCGCTGAACACGCTCGGGAACGATCAGGACCCCTTCCACATGCTCGGCCAGCAGCGCGATCCCCACACTCACGACGCCGCCGATGACCGCGGCCAGAACCACACTCAGGAGCCGGCGTGGCCGGACCCGTTCCGGGCTCGGCACCGCGGCCTGGATCACCCGCACGTTGCCCAGCTTCTGGCGGTCGAGGTCGTCCGTGATCCGCGCCTCTTCCAGCTTGTCGGAGTAGCGCTTGTACTCGACCTCCGCCATCGCCACCTGCCGCGAGAGGTCCTGCACCGCGCGCTCGCTGCTCTCGAGCGCGCCAAGTGCTGCGTCGACGCGCCCGATCTGCTCCCGTATGGTTCCTGCGCTCGCGCGCAGCGACCGCCGGTCGGCGTCGGACCGCAGGGCCTCGGCCTGGAGGAGATCGAAGGCCTGGCTGCGCCCGGTGCGCACCTTGCGGCTCGCATCCTGCTCACGGAGGAAGCGCTCGACGACCTCGATCTCGCGCCGGACGTTCTGCACGAGACGGCTCGACTCGGTGTACTTGTTGGTGAGCTCCCTCTCCCGCAGCTGGAGGGCGAGCAGGCGGCCCTTCGCTTCCTCACGCACCACGTCACGCTCCGTCTCATCGAACAGGGGAACGGTTTCGGACATTTCCGCGAGGCGGGCGTGCAGCGCGGTGGCCCGGTCCGCCATCTCGTTACTGCGGCTTTCGGCGGTCTTGAGGCTGGTGTCGAGGTCGGCCCGCTGGCGCAGGAGCAGGCGTCGCTGCTCCTCCAGGGAGAAGACCCCGTGCTGCCGCTTGAAGGACTCTAGGGCCTCCTGGTGGGCACCGAGGCGGCTCCGGGCTGCCCCGACCTGCTCCTCGAGGAACGAGGTGCGAGGTGCGCTGAGGACCGCGAGGCGCTTCGCCTGGTACTGCTCGACGAGGCGGTTGACGGTGTCGGCCGCCACCTGGGGATCACGATGCTCGAACCGGACGAGGATGACCGCGGAGTCCTTCAGCGGGTAGGCCACGATCTGCCGTCGGAGGCGGGCGATTGCCACTTCGCTCGCCGATCGCGGCGGACGGGTCGCCGCGGCCAGCCCGGGGTACAGCGTGTCAATACCGACCGCGGCCACCGTCTCCTGCAGCACCTCGTGACTCGTGAGGATGTTGATCTCCGAGTTAAGCAGGTCACGCCGGTCCCACGTCGGGCCCTGCGCGGTGGCCATCAGCTCGCTCGGGTCGGCGTACTCACGACCCGCCTTCAGGAGGAGGGTGGACTCCGCGTCGTAGGTTGGCGGCACGAGGAACGAGACCAGCGCGGTGGCCGCCACGATGCCCAGAAACACCCACAGGATCTGACGGCGCCGCCGGAAGAGGACGGAGAGGTGCTCGCGCATCGGACTAGGGGATGAATCCGAAGTTGAGTGGGATGGGAATGTTGCGACGGATGTACTGGTCCACCCACTGGTTGACGTTGCTGACGCCCGACTTTGGGACGTACACGATGTCGAACGGCATCAAGGCGATGTCCTGGCCGATGTCGGAGCCGTCGATCGCCTTGCTCAGGTTTACCGGGATGGCCAGGCCGCGACCGTCGGCCTGACGACGAATGATCACGATCTCATCGACCCGCGCGGTCTCCTTCATCCCGCCGGTCCGGCTGATCGCCTGGAGCACGGTGAGCGGGGCCACCGAGTCCACCACGCCCGGCTGTCCCACCTCGCCGCCCACGTAGACCTTCTGGGCCGCGAAGGAGCGAAGGATGACCGCCACGTCTACGGGGCCTAGCACTGCGCTGTAGCGCTCCTTCAGCAGTGCGGTCACGTCGCCGGGAGTGCGGTCCGCGACCGGGACGTCACCGAGCAGCTGCAGCGCGACGCGGCCATCGGGCCGAACGACCACCCGATCGTTCAGGTCTTGGTGGGTCTGGATCGAGCTGATCAGCACCGAGAGCTCGGGACGATTCAATTCCGAGGCGTATCGCTTCTTGAGATCGGCGGTCAGCTCCGAGGGAGTCAACCCGGCGGCGGGCACGTCGTTCACGAACTGGAGCGAGATCTGGCCGTCGGGCCGCACGAGGGCGTGCTCGTTGAGTTCTGGATTGTAGAGAAACTTGACGTCGAGTTGGTCTCCGCGCCGGATGCGATACCCGAGGCCGGCGGGGTGGTTGAACTTGATGTCGAGCTCGTCTCCCACATGGATGCGATACTCGGCCACCGCGCCGCCGGGCGGCGCGAGCGTGGTCGGCGCGGGCGTGGGATTGCTGACCACCGCGCCGCAGCCGGAGAGTGCGAAGAGCAGGAAGACGGATTTCGCGCGCGCCACGCTCGCTCGTCTCACGCATCGAGGCACGCTCGGATCGTGCGCACGCGCACGCATCGCGCCAATCATGGGGAGCGCATGATAGGGTTCGATGCGCCGAGTGTCAATGCCGTCGCGGGTGAAATCTAGATGGCGGGGTGTCCCCGGAAGGCGAGGCGGTACAAGAAGATCAGTTGTGTGGCGCGCGCTTCCCATGCAACTTCTGCCGGGTGGTCAGCCGGGACGTGTCATGTCGCCCCAGGTTGCGATCAGCGACTTAGCCATACCGAGGAGACGTTCCCGCTCGATGGTGGCGTCGGGAAAGAGAAAGTGAAGCTCGCGGGCGGTCAGCAGGTTGTTCTCCTCGATCGCGCGCCGGGCACGGCCGACGTCGTAGCGACCGCTCGCCCCATGGTGGGGCAGACAACTGATCACCCGGGCCGCGACCGGTGCGGGCAGCCAGTGCACGAAAGGGAGCGCGAAGTGCGGCTCGATCGGGAACGAGAAGGCCGGCGTCTGCACCCAGCCGTGCGGCGCGGCCCCTCGGAGCTCCGCGGCGGCGCGCGTGATCTCGGCCCAGCCCCCAACGTGCTCGATGACCGAGTTCGAGATGACCACGTCGACCAGGCCGCCCCGCCAACGCCCGAGATCGAGCGCGGACCCGATTTCCCGCGCGATCCTAGAGGGCCGCTCCGGGAACCAGTAGGGCTTGCGGAACGCCTCCTCGACGTTCACGACTGTGACGTCGACGAAGGAAGGAAGGCCGATCGTCTCCCAGAAGACCTGCGTCCCACCCACATCCAGTACCCGAACCGGGCGCACGAGGGCTTGGTGGATCCGTTCCAGACCCGACTGCAGTGCGCGGTTGCGTCGCCGTCGGAAGTGGCCGGAGATCGAGTCGTAGACGCTCACCTCTCAGCGGCGACGGTGTCGCCAAGCCAAGTACGGCCGCAGGAGCAGGGCCCCGATCCGACTCGCCTGGAGGGTCGCGCGGATGACGTCGAGCGCCGGCCGGGGCAGCGCCGGCATCAGCTCCTCTCGAACGACCAGGCGGCCATCCCCCGCGTCGTAGTCGCAGAGGGCGGCCTCGCGCACGCGATGCTCCCAGGTGGCGGGCTCCATCGGGGTGCGCTTCATCCACGCGAAGACCCAGTCGTGCCCTTCGCCCGGGCGCGGCACCGCCAGGCTACGGCTCGACTCATGGCGGAAGATTCCGGGCTGTGGCTGGCGGATCGCGAGCCGGCGGGCGATCTGCTCGGGCGATCGGTACTGGAAGTGCTTCAGCAGGATTCGCTCGCGATGGATACGGCCCCGGTTGGGAGGCCAGATGTGGCCGAGCCACCGGAGGTCTGGGCGATGCCGCACGAAGCGCCCCTCGCTCCAGTTGTTCTGGTAGTAGCGCAGGCGCTCGTGGACCGGGCGGGCGAGCCACGCGGTGGGGTTCCGGGTGTATTCGGCAAGGTCGCGGTCAGTGAAGTAGAAGTTCAGCGTCGCGGATCGGACGAAGCCGAAGCCGATCGGCACGCGGGCGAGGAACTCGCGCGGGTCGTCGACATACATCTCGTCGGCGTCGAGCCGGCACCACCAGTCGTCGGATGTCGCCTCGGAGCCGAACCGAGCGAAGATCTCGCCGCGCATCTCCTCCCGGAAGATCCCCCCCTCCCGTCCGACCAGGTGGAGGGCGGGGTGACTGGACGAGAGGTCCTGCAGCACCTCCCAGGTGCCGTCGGTGCTACCGTTGTCGAGCACAAGGATACGATCGCTCCATCGCATCGCGGCGCGGAGGGTCTCCGCAATGACGTCGACCTCGTCGCGGACCACGCAGATGCAAATGATCCTCATGTCCGGGTCCCCGCTCGTTCCTGAGGGCCCGGCCAGCCGCCGATGGGAGTGATCAGCGGGCGCCTCGGTCCGGCCGGCCTGAGCGCACCGCCGTCTTCGAATGCGGGATCGCGGCACGCCGCGCGGTGGATCGCCCAGTCTCTTCCTTCGGGGCGGACCGGCTCGCGTGCCAGCGCGCCACCTCCTCGCAGGTGGTGAACCACACCCGCCGCGCGCGGCGCATGTAGGTCACCAGTTCCTCCAGGAGGGCGATGCGGGAGGCGCGTCCGCTCACGAACGGGTGGCAGGTCAGCACGAAGCAGCCGTTCTCCGGGTGCATCGCCGCGAACTCCTTGCTCCACATCTGGAGCACCCGGCCCGGATCCGCGATGGCGTTGGTGGCCCCGTAGACGTGACGGAAGAGCGGGGCGTCGTCGAGGAGCCACTGCACCGGCACCTCGATCAGGGGGCCCTCGGTGGTGTCCACCTCGTAGGGCACGTCGTTGCCCATGAGGGACGAGTCGTAGAGGAAGCCGTGGCTCTTCAGCAGCGGGGGCGTCCACACGTTGACGTCCCAGGAGGGCGAGCGGTAGCCGGCCGGGCGCACGCCGAGGCGGGACTGGAGGATGTCGAGCTGCTCGCGCATCACCCGCTCCTCCTGCGCCTCGTCGAGGAAGCCGAGCGCCTCGTGCATGTTGCCGTGGGCGCCGATCTCGTGGCCCGCATCCCGGATGCGGATGCACTCCGCAAGATGGTGCTCCACCGTCCAGCCCGGGATGAAGAAGGAGGCGCGCAGCTTCAGCCGATCGAGCAGGCGCAGGATGCGGTCCACGCCCACCCGCGGCCCGAAGCGGCGCTCCTCAAGGTCGCCGAGGCTGCGCTTGGCCTTCTCCGGCTCGCGGAAGTAGAAGCCGGACTCGGCGTCGAAGTCGAAGGACAGCACCGCCGCGGACTGCTTGCCGTCGGGCCAGCGATAGCGCACCGCGATCTCCGGGAAGGGAAGGTGAGGGGGCGGATCAGGCGCGCCCGGCCGGCGCGGTGCGCTGCAGCCAGAAGCGGGCGAGGTCGACCGGCTTGGGCCACCACACGCGGCCCTTGCCGAGGATGAGCTGGATGAGCCGCTCGACCATGCGCATTCGAGAGGTCCGGCCGATGAT
>DATJIR010000092.1:0-4052 GCA_035493135.1 Verrucomicrobiia bacterium | reverse complement strand
GACGTATCCCGGGGAGGCCGGGACCGCCCAGCGGCCGGGCACCCACACGTAGTGATCGTGGTGCCAGCCCCAGTGCCCGGCGATCCACACGTGGGCCGGGGTCGGCGCCACCGGCGCGATCTCCACCCGGACGGGTGGAGGCGGCGGGGGCCGCCTCACCACCACGGGCCGCGCGACGACGCAGCCCGTCATCAGCAGCGCGACGGCGGAGACGGCAAGTAGCCGGTGAGCGTTCATGGCGATTGGACGGTACCGGAGGCGGAGCCGTTTACCCGGGCCTTGCCCATCACGTCGTTTGTTCCTCCTCCCATCCGGGCAGCGTCCTCGGCCGGGAATCCCGCGTGGAGACCTCCGCATCCCAAGCGCGTGGGAGGCGAGAGACCATGACCGAGCGGCCGACCGGGATCACCACGCCAATTGCCGAGCCCATCACCGGCTGCGAGGAGCTGGGCGACCTGAGCCGTCCGGAGCAGGCGCTGGCCCAATTCTACCGTGGGCTGAACGGGCGCGACCTCGCCCTCTTGGCCGAGAACTGGGAGCCGTCCGATGACGCGGTGATGGACAATCCGCTGGGCGGCATCTCGCGCGGCTGGCCCGCCATCCGCTCGCTGTACGAGCGGCTCTTCGCGAGTGACAGCCGTCTCTTCGTCGAGTTCCACGACTACACCATCCACCGGTCGGACTCGATCTTCTACGCGGTGGGCCGCGAGCGGGGGCGCTTCGAGCGCGGCTCCGTCGGGCTCGACCTGGCGATCCGCACCACGCGCATCTTTCGCGGTGTGGCCGGCGGCTGGCGCCAGGTCCACCACCACGGCTCGATCGAGGATCCGGCCCTGCTCGGCGCGTACCGGCAGGCGGTGTCACCCGCCGCGCGCTGACCCATCCGAGGAGGACGTTCCATGGAGGCGAGAATCGACTTGACCAAGGTTTCCCCCGCCGCCTACAAGGCGATGGCCGGGCTCGAGGGGTTCGTGAGAGGTTCGGGCCTCGACCCCGCCCTCCTGCATCTGGTGAGGATGCGGGCCTCGCAGATCAACGGCTGCGCCTACTGTCTCGACATGCACAGCAAGGACGCGCGCGCGGCGGGCGAGACCGAGCAGCGGCTCTACGAGCTCAACGCGTGGCGCGAGACCCCCTTCTACAGCGAGCGCGAGCGCGCGGCGCTGGCGTGGACCGAGGCGCTCACCCTGGTGCACCAGACCCACGCGCCGGACGATGTGTACGAGGAGGTCCGCAAGCGATTCACCGAGGAGGAGGTGGTGAGCCTGACCGCCGCCATCGTGTCGATCAACAGCTGGAACCGGCTCGCCATCGGCTTTCGCGCCGTGCCGGGCACCTACCAGCCGGCGGGGGCGCGGAAGGGGGCCTGACCCTATTCCTGATCCGCCATCAGGCGGACGGTCACGCGGCGCTTCTTGACGTCCGGAATACCGGCGGTCGCGATCGGGCCGAGGCTGGCGGACTGGATGCGGGCGAGCTGGACGCCCTTGTCCATGAGGAAGCGCCGCACCGCATCCACCCGCCGCTGGCTCAGCCCGTAGTTGTAGTCGAGCGCCCCGCGCGGGTCGGTGTACCCGCCGAGCTCCACCGTGAGGGTGGGATGGGCCTCCATCTCGCGGACCACCGCGATCAGGGCGGTCTGGGCCGCGTCGGTCAGCTCGATGCTGTCCGGCGAGAAGTACACCTCGAGGCTGTCCGCCTGCTTCTGGTTGAATCGGTTCGTCCACAGGCGGGTGAGGCGCTGGTCCACGCCTTCCGCCTTCTTCGCGGCCTCGTCGGCGCGGCCCTGGGCGGCGGTGACGCCGCCCTCGAGGCGCTGCACCTGGCCGCCGACCTGGTCGAGGCGCTGGCTCATCTCGCTCATCCGCCCCTCGACCGCGGTGACCCGGTCGTCCACGCTGGCGTCGCGCGTCGGCACCGGCGTGTAGGCGGGCTGGCTCGCGGCGCAGCCGGTGAGGAGCAGGAGCGAGGCGAGCAGCGCTCTCATGGCACCTACCGGGTCGCCGGGGCCGGGCGGCCGGTGATACGGGTGGTGGAGACCTCGGTCCACGTGTAGTACCAGCCCTCGTAGATGAGGACCTGCATCGAGCTGTCCTGCTTCTCGTAGACCTGGGTCGTGCCCTTGTTCGCGGACGTGGTGGAGGACACGTGGCGCCAGCCGTTGGCCTCGAGCGACGTGCGGTAGGCGACCGCGAGGCTCTCGGGCTTGATGCGGCTCCTGTAGAAGAGCCGGGCCGCTTTCACGGTGGGCGACTCGATGATGGTGGTGCGGCTCGAATCCAGGGTGAGGCCCGCGGGCACCGGGATATCCTCGAACTCGCTCCGCTGCGGCCTCGCGGGGCCGGACGAGGACGCGCACGATACCAGGGCCAGCACGAGCGTGCAAAGGATGAGGACACGCGCCATTGGACAGACCTCCTTGGAGAGCAGCAAGTAGTGTGCCGCGCTCGGGGCCGCGGCTAATGGTCCGTCATCTAACACGGGCCCCCCGCGGGCGTCCAGGGCCCGAGTAAGACTTACACCCTCGGCGGGAACTTTTGTAGTATGGGCTCGATGACGAGCCGTCGCTTCCCGGTCTTGGTGCTGCTTTGCGTGATCGCGGCCCTAGCCGCCGCGTGCGGGCGCGGCGACGGTAAGCCGGCCACGATCAAGGTGGTGATCGCCGAGTACAGCCGGGACCACACCCGGCCGTTCTGGCAGGGCCTCGCCGAGACGTACACCAAGCAGACCGGCGTCAAGGTGGATCTCCAGGTGATCGACTGGAACTCCATCGACCAGCAGATCAGCACCATGATCCAGAACAGCCAGCCGCCCGACGTGCTCAATCTCAACTCGTTCTCGAGCTACGCCAAGGACGGGCTGCTCTACTCGGGGGACGAGGCGCTCTCGCCCAAGACGCGCGAGGATTTCCTCGAGGCCTTCGCGCGCGGCGGCACCTACCAGGGCAAGCTCTACGGATTCCCGATCCTCGCGAGCGCCCGGGCCTTTTTCTACAACACTGACCTCTTCGCCCGCGCGGGCATCGCCGCGCCGCCCCGGACCTGGGACGAGCTCGTGCAGGCAGCGGCGAAGGTGCAGGCGCTGGGCCAGGGCGTGATCGGCTATGCGCTGCCCCTCGGGCCCGAGGAAGCCCAGGCCGAGTGGTCGATCTGGATGTGGAACAACGGCGGCGACTGGAAGTCGGGCGACGCCTGGACGATCAACAGCGACAGGAACGTGCAGACCCTCTCGTTCCTGGCCGCGCTCGCCAACACCCACCGGGTCACCCAGGTGAACCCGGGCAAGACCAACCGCACCGACGGCGCCTTCCAGCTCTTCAAGGACGGCAAGGTCGGGATGGTGATGGGCTTCAGCCCGCTCGCGGCCCAGCTCGACGCGGAGGGCAAGGTCCGCTACGGGGTGACCCAGATGCCGACCAACGTCGGCGCTCCGGTCACGCTCGGGGTCGAGGACTACCTGATGGCCTTCAAGAAGAAGGGCAACCAGGAGGCGGTGCGGCAGTTCCTCGACCTCTACTATCAGCCGGAGCAGATCACGCGCTGGATCACCGCGGAGGGCTTCCTCCCCGTCACCAAGACCGGGCTCGCCCGCATGAGCGGCAACGAGAAGCTCAAGCCCTACCTGGACGCGCTGCCGAGCGCGCGACTGGCCCCCACCACCGATCCGGTCTGGGACAAGGTGAAGCTCGACGTCCAGCAGACGATCGGGCTGGCCGTGCAGCCGGGCGGCGATCCGCGCCAGGTCCTCGACCGCCTCCAGAAGAACGCGGCGGAGAGCGGTCGCTGACGGGCGGACCGCTCACGCGCGGCCGCCGCCCGCCGGGCGCGGGCGTGGGGCGGGCGCTCCTCTGGCTCGGCCCGAGCCTCGTCCTCATCGCGACGGTCGTGATCTACCCGGCGCTGGAGCTCGCGCGCGCTTCCCTCGGGCGCTACTCGATCACCGGCCTCTACCAGGGCGCGGTCGGCCTCCGCAACTACCGCCGACTCCTCGAGCAGGAGGCCCTGTCCGCCGTCATCGGCAACACGGTGGTGTGGGTGGTGGGCGTGGTGGCG
>DATJIR010000091.1:0-44149 GCA_035493135.1 Verrucomicrobiia bacterium | reverse complement strand
AAGGCCTTCGGCGGCTACGGGGAGCGGGTCACCGAGCCCGGCGAGATCGTGAACGCGATCAAGCGCGGCATCGCCAAGACCCGCGAGGGCGTGCCGGTCCTCCTCGAGTTCATCACCGAGAAAGAGATCAACTTCTCGATCTTCAAGTAGCCCTCTGCGCCCACCCTCTCCCCTCCGGGGAGAGGGTAGGGTGGGAGGTGGCGGATCCGTCATGACCTATCGCATGGCCCCGATGTCCGCCCCGATTCTCGTCCTCACCCTGGGCCTCCTGGCGCTCCCGCTGGCCTTCGCGATCCTCGCGATGCGCGGCAGCGAGCTGCTCGCGATCCCGGCCCTGCTCCTGCTCGTGCTGTACGCGTGGGTCTGGCTCTGGTTCCGGCCGACCGAGTTCAGGGTGCGCCCCGACGCGATCGAGGTGATCTGGCCGCTCCGACGTCGGGAGATCCCACGCCGGGAGATCTCGGCGGTGCGCCTGATCGACCGGGCCACGCTGCGCCGCGAGGTCGGCTGGGGGATGCGGGTCGGCGCCGGCGGGCTCTGGGGGGGATTCGGCTGGCTCTGGACCACCCGGCGGGGCCTCGTGCGGATGTACGTCTCGCGCGTCGACCACTTCGTGTGGGTCGAGCGCGGGCCCGAGCAGCCGTGGCTGATCACGCCCGATCAGCCCGACGCCTTCGTCCGGGCGCTCTCCGCCCATGGCTGATCTCACGTATCGCTCGCCCAAGACCGAGGTGCGCGAGAGCCCGATCCACGGCCAGGGCCTCTTCGCCGGCCACGCGATCGCGCGAGGCGAGATCGTCGCGGTCAAGGGTGGCCACGTGCTGACGGGAGCCGAGTGGGCGGCCCTCGAGCCGACCCTCGGCGCGGCCGAGATCCAGATCGCGGAGGACCTCTTCATCGCCCCGGTGCGCCAGGACCACCGCGACGGCAGCATGCTCTACACCAACCACTCCTGTGATCCCAACCTGGCGATCCAGGGCCAGATCGTCCTGGTCGCGATGCGGGACATCGCCGCCGGCGAGGAGCTCACGATCGACTGGGCCACCACCGACGACGGCGACCACGAGATGACGTGCCGTTGCGGCAGTCCGCGCTGCCGTGGCACCGTGACCGGCAAGGACTGGATGAAGCCGGAGCTGCAGGTCCGCTATCGCGGGTGGTTCTGCTGGTTCCTCCAGCGGAAGATCGAGCGCCTGGCCGGCTAGGCGATGCCGCTCGAGCTGCTCGCGCTGCTGTGCACCGGACTCTTCGCGGGCGCGGCCCTCTACGTCTCCCTGGTCGAGCACCCCGTTCGCCTCGAGTGCGGGACCGCGCCCGCGATCGCCGAGTTCCGGCCGAGCTACCGCCGGGGAGCGGTCATGCAGGCGTCGCTCGCCGCGGCGGGCGCTCTCGCGGGCGTGGCCGACTGGGCCCGCGGCCACGGGAGCCTCCCGCTCGTGGCCGGCCTGCTGATGGCGGCGGTCATCGCCTTCACCCTGGTCGCGATTCGGCCGACCAACAACCGGCTGCTGGATCCCACGCGCGATCCCGGCTCCGCCGAGACCGCCGCGCTCCTCGCGCGGTGGGGGCGCCTCCACGCGGCGCGCACGCTCGCGGGCGGCCTCGCGTTCATCCTGCTCGGGCTTCATCTGCTGGGAGCGCGGTGACCGTGGGGGCGGGCCGGAGGAGCGACGTGGTCACCCCGGAGCGCTTCGCGAGCGGCATGACGTTCGACCAGTACCTGGCCTTCGTCGGCACGCCCGGGAACCTCGCGCGCGAGGCGGGGTGGTGGCGGGGTCCGGAGCGGATCGACTGGAGCGGGCCGCTCCGCGCGGGGTACGAGGAATCGAGCCTCCGCGCCGATCAGGTCGCGGCCATCCGGTGGCTGAGCGCGCAGCCGAAGGGACCCGCCAAGGTCCTCGTGATCTCCGAGGAGTGGTCGTCCGACTGCCGCCGCGACGTCGCCATCCTCGGGCGGCTGGCGGAGGCGGCGCCGCTCGAGCTGCGGATCTTCCCCCGCGACGGCCGGCGGGTCGGGCGCGGGCCGACCGCCGACCCCGCGGAGTCGCCGAACGCCGACCTCATGAACGCGTTCCTCCGGGAGCAGGACGGCCGCACCTATCAATCGATCCCGATCGTGGCCTTCTACACGAGCGACCTCGAGTACCTCTACCACTACACGGAGCTCCCGGCGCTCTACCACAAGGAGCGCCTGGCCGCGGCCATGCAGGTCGCGCGCCCGGGCGAGACGCGGGAGGAGGCGTGGGAGCGCTTCCTGGGGGATTGGCGCGCGATGCAGCGATCCCCCTTCTTCCGGCTATGGGCGGCCGCCGCCATCGACGAGATGCTCTCGGCCCTGTACGAGCGGCACATCACTCGGCTCGCCACCGGTCGGGCATGACGCGGGCGGCCTTTCGGGATATCCTCGGCGCGTGAATGGCGCCATCGTCTTCGCGGTGCTCTCCGGCCTGTCGGCGGCCACCTGGACCATCTGTCTCAAGCTCGGCGCCTCGCGGATCAGCGCGGTGCTGGGCGCGATGGTGATCACCGGCGTCGCCTTCGTGGTCAACTCGATCGCACTGCTCGGCATGCGGGCCGGCGGGCACGACGTGGTCCTCAGCCGCGAGGGCCTGTGGCTCCTCGCGGTGGCCGGCATCGCCGCCTCCGGCGTGGACATCTTCGGCCTCCTCGCCTACGAGCGCGGCCTGCGGGTGACCTCGTCGTTCCTCATCGGCGGCACGTCCACCCTGGTCGTGCTCCTCGTGGGCTTCCTCGCGCTCCACGAGCCGCTCACCTGGGGCCGGCTGGCCGCCATCGCGATGATCGTCGGAGGCACGCTCCTGTTCCAGCTGCAGGGTCGCTAGCGGGATGGCGCGGGCCTTCCTCGAAGGCACCGGCGTCGCCCGGAGCTTCGGGGGCCTGCGGGTCCTCCAGCGGGTGAGCTTTGCCGTCGCCGAGGGCGAGATCGTGGCCCTCATCGGGCCGAACGGGGCCGGCAAGACCACCCTCTTCAACCTGGTGAGCGGCCTGCTCCGGCCCTCGTCGGGATCGATCCGGATGGACGAGCGCGAGATCAGCGCGCTGCCGGCCTACCGGATCGCCCGGCTCGGTCTGGGCCGCACCTTCCAGACCCCGCGGCCCTTCCTCGACCTGACCGCGGCGGAGAACGTGGCCGCGGCCGCACGGTGGAGCGAGCGGCCGGGCGGCACGCCGGCCGAGCTGCTGGCCCTGGTCGAGATGGGCGAGCAGGCCGCGCTACCCGCCCGCCGCCTCACCGGCGGGCGCCGCAAGCTGCTCGAGCTGGCGATGGCGCTGGCGATGCGGCCCCGGGTGATCCTGCTGGACGAGCTGCTCGCGGGCCTCACTCCGACCGAGAGCGCGCGCGCCACCCTCATCCTGCGGCGGATCCGCGACGAGCGCGGCGTCGGCCTGTTCTGGGTGGAGCACGTGATGAAGGCCATCATGGAGACCGCGGAGCGGCTCATCGTGCTGCACCACGGCGAGGTCATCTGCGAGGGCGTCCCCGCCGCGGTGTCGCGCGATCCGCGGGTGCTCGAGGCGTATCTCGGCAAGGCGGTCGCGTCCTGACCGGCACCACCTCACATCCCCCACTGGCAAGGAGGCCACGGACATGACGATGCGCAGACGGGCATTCCTCAAGACGGCGGCGGCGGGCGCGGCCACGGTTCCGCTCTGGCGCGGAAAGGCGCGGGCCCAGGCCAAGCCGGTCCGCATCGGCTACGCGATCTCGGCCACCGGCCCCTACGCGGTCGGCGCCTCCATCACCCAGGCGCCCAACTACACGCTCTGGCAGGAGCAGGTCAACGCGCGCGGCGGTCTCGCGGTCAAGGGCGAGGGGCGGCGGCCGATCGAGTTCGTCTCCACCGACGACCGGAGCGAGATCGAGACCGCGGTGCGCTTCTACGAGAAGCTGGCCACCGACGACAAGGTCGACCTGATGCTCCCGCCCTGGGGCTCGGCCATGAACTTCGCGATCGCGCCGGTGGCCACCAAGTACGGCTACCCGATGATCGGCCCCACCGCGATCTCGGGCAAGTTCAAGGAGCTGGCCCTGCCCTACTTCTACACCATGCTCGTGCAGCCCGAGCCGCAGATGCAGGCGGTGGCGGCCAAGCTCCGGGACCTGCGCGAGCAGGGCAAGATCAAGAAGGTCGCGGTGGCCTACGTCAACGATCTCTTCGGCATCGAGCTGAACGCGGCCACCGGCCCCGCCTTCAAGGCGGCGGGCCTCGAGGTGGTCGACACCAAGAGCTACCCCCTCGCGGCCAAGGATCTCTCGCCCATGCTCCGCGGCTTCAAGGCGGCGGGCGCGGACGCCTTCGTCGGCCTCACCTACCCGCCCGACAACATCCTGGTGACCGGCCAGGCCAAGGAGGTGGACTGGAACCCGGCGGTGTTCTTCACCGGGGTCGGCACCGCGTTCCCGTTCTACCGCGACCGCTTCAAGGGCGCGGAGGGCGTGATGGGCATCGCGGGCTGGAACCCCAAGGTGAAGTTCGCGGGGGCCAAGGAGTACTTCGACGCGCACGTCAAGAAGCACCAGAAGGAGCCGGACCGGTGGGCGAGCGCCTTCGCGTACGCGTCGCTGCAGATCCTCGAGCGGTGCGTGGGCGAGGTCGGCCTCGACCACGCCCGGATCAAGGGCATGCTCGACGCCACCGAGTTCCAGACGGTGGCCGGGCCCATCAAGTTCGTGAAGGGCGAGAACGTGGCCACGCCCGGCATGATCGGGCAGTGGCAGAAGAACGAGTTCGAGCTGGTCTGGCCCAAGACCTGGGCCACCGGCACGGCGGTGGTGCCGAAGCCGGCGTGGGCGTGAAGACCCTCCTCCTGGACGTCGTGGTCGGCGGGCTCACCACCGGCGGCATCTACGCCCTGGTGGCCCTCGGCCTCAATCTCCAGTACGGCCTGATGCGGGTCCTGAACGTGGCGCACGGCGAGTTCCTGATGCTGGGCGCCTACCTCACCTACGCGCTCCACACCGGCTGGGGCGTCAACCCGCTGCTGACCCTGCTGATCACGGGCCCGACGGCCTTCGCCGTCGGGCTCGCGCTCCACCGCGTGCTCTACGCCCGCCTCCTCGAGGGCGACGCTCCGGAGTCGCTCGAGTCGCGCTCCCTGCTGCTCTCCTTCGGCGTCATGTTCGTGCTGCAGAACGCGGCGCTGCTGGTGTGGAGCGCCGACCTCCGCGGCTACAGCTACCTCGCGGTCCCGCTCCGGTGGCTCGGCACCGTGTTCCCGGCCAATCGCGTGCTGGCGGCGGGGGTGGCCCTGGCCCTGGGCCTCGCGTTCTACGCGTACCTGCGCACGAGCCTCACCGGCAAGGCGGTGCGGGCCCTCATGCAGGAGCCGGACGGCGCGCGCCTCGTCGGCATCCAGACCGCGCGCATCCACGCGCTCTGCTTCGGCGCGGGCATCGCGATGTCCGCGGTCACCGGCTCGCTCGTCAGCATGCTGTTCGAGCTGACCCCGTTCATGGGCCTGCCCTACACGGTGACCGCGCTGGTGGTCGTCATCCTGGGCGGGCTCGGCAACATGCTGGGCTGCCTCGCGGCCGGCCTGCTGCTGGGCCTGGTCGAGACCGCGGGCGTCTACCTGGCCTCCTCCGACATCCGGCTCATCTCGTCGTACGCGGTGCTGTCGCTGATCCTCATCCTCAAGCCGTCGGGCCTCTTTGGCCGCTAGGCTCGCCTGGGCCGCGCTCGGCGCCGCCCTCGTGGTCGCGCCCCAGGTGCTGGCCCCGTACTATCGCTCGCTCGCCCTCGCCATCCTGGCCGACGTCGGGCTCGCGGTCGCGTGGGCCTTCTTCTCCGGACCCACACGCTATCTCTCGCTCGCCACCGGCGCCTTCTTCGGCGCGGGCGCCTACACCACCGCGGTGGTGATGGCGCGGCTGCCGTGGCCGCTGCCGGTGCTGGCCGCCGCGGGGGTGGCCGCGGCGATGGCGCTGCTGGTGGGCACGCTCGCGCTGCGGCTGCGCGGGCCCTACTTCGCGGTGTTCACCTTCGGCCTGGCCGAGCTCGCCAAGCACACCCTGATCTGGTTCGAGACTTCCATCACCGGCACGGTGGGGCGGCTCCTCCTGAGCCCGCCCGGCCCGGTCACCCTCTACTACACGGTGCTGGCGGTGGCGGGCCTGGCGGTGGCGACCGCGATGGCGCTGCCGCGTGCTCGCTGGGGCGTGGCGCTGATCGGCATCGGAGCCGACGAGGAGCGGGCCGAGACGCTCGGCATCGACACCACCCGCGTCAAGATCGGCGTCTTCGCGCTGAGCGCCGCCTTCATGGGCGCGGTCGGCGGGGCGATGGCCCCGCGGTGGACCTACATCGATCCCCAGGTCTTCAATCCGCTGGTGTCGTTCCAGACCGTGATCATGGCCCTGCTGGGCGGGCCGGCCACCGTCGCGGGGCCGATCCTAGGCGCGGTGTTCCTCGGCCTCCTGTCCGAGATCCTGCTCGTGAAGTTCCGCTACCTGTACATGCTGAGCCTGGGACTGGTGCTGATCGGGGTGGTACTGCTGCTCCCGGCCGGCCTGTCGGGCCTCCGGCGGATCCGTCGGGCCTGAGTCGCGTGGCCGCCCGCCTTGCGGCTCATCGCGGCCGACGGTATAGTCGGCGCGCAGAGACGACCCATGGCAGCACCGCGATTCGACGACGCGCAGGTCGCCGCGGCCTTCCGTGCCCACCTCACGACGAGCCCGCGGAGCGGCAGCGCCATCCGGTTCGACGAGCACGACCCGATCCCGGTCGGGGCGCTGCGGCACTGCACCGCCCGCGCCTCGATCTGCCACCGCGCCAGGGGCGGCAAGGCGTAGCTCGGCGTGGCCCTGCGCGTCGTCCGGCTCGGGACCCCGCGTCACCCCCAGGAAGGGGTGCGTCTCGGGACCGTGCGCCGCCCGCCGCGCGGAGTGCGCAAGGAGCAGTACGCCTCGCGCGACTACTTCGACGCGTGGCTGCCCGAGCTCGCGCCCAGTGCCCCCCTCGTATCCTTCGCGCTGTCGAAGCCGTTCACCCCCGCACGCTGGACCGCGTACGCGCGACGCTACCGACGCGAGATGGGCGAGCCGGCGGCGCAGCGGCTCCTCGCGGTGCTGGCCGCGCTGTCGCGACAGACGAACCTGTCCGTGGGCTGCTATTGCGAGGACGCGAGCCATTGCCATCGCTCCCTGCTCCGGGAGATCCTGATCGAGCAGGGCGCCCAGGTCGTCTGAGCGCCGCGGCGTGCGAGGCACCCAAACCGTGTCGCGGCGCGGAGGGCGCGGTCGGCGCGGCCGGCTTGACCGCGGTTGTCCACGCCCGGCCGACCGTGTAGCCTCGGGGCCACCAACCCAAAGGAGGGGCCCATGAAGTACGGCGTGGTACTTCCGATCTGGCAGCTGACGGTGGCGGAGGCGGAGTCCCTGGCCACCCAGGCGGAAGCGCTCGGGCTCGACGGAGTCTTCGTGCCCGACCACATCCTGGCCAAGCCCGCGACCACCCAGCACTACGGCGGCCACTGGCCGGATCCGTTCTCGCTGCTGGCCTTCCTGGCCGGGCGCACCCGGCGCATCCGGCTCGGCGCGAGCGTGATCGTCCTGCCCTACCGCAACCCGCTGGTGGCGGCCAAGGCCGCGGCCACCGTCGACCAGGCCTCAGGCGGGCGCTTCATCTTCGGCGTGGGGGTGGGCTGGGACGAGGCCGAGTTCGTGGACCTGCGCCTGCCCTTCGCGGAGCGCGGGCGGCTCAGCGACGACTACATCCGCGCGATCAAGGCCGCCTTCGGGGCGGACATCCCGCAGTACAACGGCAAGTACACGAGCTTCTCCGGCGCGACCTTCTCGCCGCGCCCGGTCCAGCGCCCGCACCCGCCGATCTGGGTGGGCGGCTCGCCGGGCGCGGTCTCGGGCCCCGCGGTGCGGCGCTGCGCCGAGCTGGGCGACGCGTGGCACCCGCTCGGCCTGGGCCTCGACGACATCGAAAAGGGCTATGCGACCCTGCGCGACCTGGCGAGCCGGACCGGCCGGCGCGACACGCTCGGTCTCGCCCCGCGCAACCCGCTGGACCTGACCGACGGCGCGAAGGGCGCCGGCCGCGCCGCGTTCCAGGGCTCGGTCACGGAGGTGGCCGGCGACGTCAAGCGGGTCAAGGGCATGGGCGCCGAGTGGATGACCTTCGACCTGCCGCGGTCCGGTATCCCGGCCATGACGCGGGCGATGGAGCGCCTGGTCTCGGAGGTCAAGCCCGCGGCGGCGTGAGCGCGCGATCCGGCGACGTCACGATCCGTGATGGCCGCCTCGACGACCGCCCGGCCGTCGAGGCGGTGACTCTCGCCGCCTACGAGCAGTACGCGGCGGTGCTCTCGCCCCCGCTCTGGAGCGCGTACCGCCAGAACATCGTGGCCACGCTGGCCGCCGCGGCCCCGGCCACGCTGATCGTGGCCGAGGCGGCCGGGGCGGTCGTGGGCAGCGTGCTGCTCCAGCCGGCGGGCTCGGTGATGACCGAGCCGGGCGGCGGCACGGAAAGGCGGCTCGCGGAGCCCGAGCTGCGGCTGCTTGCGGTGGGGCCGGCGGGGCGCGGGCGCGGCGTGGGCCGGCGGCTCATGGACGAGTGCATCTGCCGCTCACGGGCCGCGGGGGCGCCGACGCTCACGCTGCACACCACCGACATGATGCGGGTGGCGATGGGCCTCTACGAGCGCATGGGGTTCGCGCGCGCGGTCGAGCTGGACTTCACCCCGGCGCCGGGGGTGGTGGTGAAGGGATACCGGCTGGCCCTCACGTCAACGAGGTGAGCGCGCGGACGAGGTGACGCCGGCCGCGCTCCCGAAGCAGGCCGCGGAGAGCTCGCGCTCCACGTCGTGGCCGCCGTAGACGATGCGGTGGAGGGCCTGGAGCAGCGGCACGCCTCCCACCTTCCGCTCGCGCGCGAACCGCCAGCACCAGCGGATCGCGGCGTAGCCCTCCGTCAGCTCGTCGCGGGCCTTCAGCGTGGCGACCACCTCCCGAGTGGGCTTCCCCGCACCGCGCAGCTCGCCGAAGACGCGGTTGCGGCCGGCCATGCCGGTGACGTGGAGATCGCCCGCCCCGCCGAGGCCGTGGACGGTGGCCCCGCGCATGCCCACCGTCCGGCCGAGCCGCGCGATCTCGCCGAGGGCCTGGGTGTAGAGGGCCGACTTGGTGTTGTACATCGCCTCCGCGCGCCCGGCCAGGACGAGGCCGTCGCAGAGGCCGAT
Source organism: Verrucomicrobiia bacterium (assembly GCA_035493135.1). Taxonomy (GTDB): domain Bacteria; phylum Methylomirabilota; class Methylomirabilia; order Rokubacteriales; family CSP1-6; genus CAMLFJ01. Next base: position 34,939 of record DATJIR010000091.1, on the reverse strand, counting down.
CGCGATCGCGTAGGCATTCTTGAGCGCGGAGCACAGCTCGAGCCCCCGCTGATCGGCGGTCTCCTCGACGCGGTAGTACGGGGTCTCGAGCATCTGCCTGAGCCGCCGGCGCACCGCGGCCCGTGGCGCCGCGTAGGTCACCGCGGTGGGCACGCGCCGGGCCAGCTCGAGCGCCTTCGACGGCCCGCCCACCGTGACGATGTGCAGGCCGGTCGCCTCCGCGATCGCGTCGGAGAGCGTGACCGCCCGGCCGCGGCTCTGGGCCAGGCCCTTGGACACGCTCAGCACCGGGATCCCGGGCGCCAGCCGGGTCGCGGCGCGGCGGAGCACCGGGAGCGCGCCGTCCGAGGTCACCGCGCAGACCACCAGGTCCGCCCCCGCGAGCGCCCGCGGCAGCTCGGTCGAGTCGTACGGGGTCACTCCGGGCGGAAGCACGAGGCCGAGCTTGGGATGCTGCGCCCCGGCGCGCATCGCCGCGATCAGGTGATCGTCGAGGTGCGTGCCCCAGAGCGCGACGGTGTGGCCGTTGTCGGTCGCCGGCACCGTGAGCGCCCCGCCCATGAAGCCGGCGCCCAGGATGGCGATGCGGGCCATCAGGCGATCTGTCGAACCGCCGGGTAGAGCTCGCGCCGCTCCGCGAGCAGCGCGGCGTACGTCGCGGTGCGCCCCGCATCGGGCGCGTGCCGCACCAGGGCGCTGCGCCAGCGCCGCGCGGTCTCCACCCCGTCCACCAGCCCCACCGCGAGGCCGGCGAGCAGCGCGCCGCCCGCGGGCGCGCCCGCCCCGTCGGGCACGTAGAGCAGCGGCACTCCGAGCGCGTCGCACAGGATCTGGCGCCAGACCGCGCTGCGCGCGCCCCCGTTCACCGCGATGACCTCGCGGAGGCGCAGGCCCTTCCCGGCCGCGATCTCCGCGCAGTGGCGGAAGGACACCGCCACACCTTCGAGCAGCGCCCGGTAGAGGTGCCCGCGCCCGTGCACCAGCGAGAGGCCCACGAAGGCCCCACGCGCGCCCGCGTCCCAGACCGGGGTGCGCTCGCCCTGCAGGTAGGGCAGCAGGCGCAGGCCGCCCGCGCCGGCGGGCACCGCGGCCGCCTCCGTGTCGAGCGTCTCGAAGGCGACGCCGGGGCCCGCGATGGACCGGAACCACTCCTGGAGCGCGCCGGACAGCGTCCCGCCGAGCGCGAGGTAGCGGTCGCAGCCGACGTGGTGCGAGTTGATCAGCCGGGGGTCGAAGTCGGGCGTCGCGAGCGGCATGATCAGGTTGCCGGCGGTGCCCAGCATCAGGCACGCCTCGCCGGGCTCGGTGACCCCGGCGGCCAGGGTGGAGGCCGCGAAGTCGGCGCCGCCCACCGCGACCGGCGTGCCCTCGCGCAGCCCGGTCTCGCGCGCCGCCGCCGCGGTGACCCGGCCCGCGATCGCGTGGCTCGGCTTGATCTCGGGCAGCCAGGCGAGGTCGACGCCGAGCGCGGCGCACAGCTCGGGCGACCACGCGCGCGCGCGGGCATCGTAGAGCGGGGCGGCGAGCGCGGCCGAGGAGTAGTCGCTGACGCGGGCGCCGGTGAGCCGCATCACCGGGTAGCTGTGCGACTGGAGAATGGTGATCGGGCGCTCGAAGCGCGCCGGCTCGTGCCGCCGCAGCCAGGCGAGCTTGGGGCCGAGGTAGTAGGCGTGGACGCGGTTGCCGGAGACGCGCTCGCTCTCGGGCCCCACGCGCGTGGCGATCTCCTCGGCGATCCCCTCGCTCCGCACGTCGAGCCAGAGGATGGCGGGGCGCACCGGGCGTCCCGTCGCGTCCACCGCGAGCAGCGTCGGGGCCTGCCCGGTCACCGCGACCCCGTCGATCTGTGCCGGCCGCACGGTGTCGGCGAGCGTGCGAAGGATGCGGCACGTCGCGCGCCACCACGCGCCCGCGTCGGCCTCGGCCCAGCCGCGGCGCGGGGTCTCGTAGCGATACGCGATCTCGGTGGTGCCGAGACAGCGCCCATCCGGATCGTAGGCGGCGCCCTTCGCGGAAGACGTGCCGATGTCGACGCCGATCAGGACGGAGGTGGCCATGGAGCCCGGCCATTATACGGGAAGAGCGCCGGACGCGGCGCCGTCACTTCGGCTACGAGCGCGCGATGACGACGCGCTCGCGGCTGCTCGTGCCGACCATCGACGGGCCCGGGCGGCGCGCTCAGCGCTTCGCGCGAATCAGCGCGAGATCGTACGGCGCCTGCGTCAGCAAGATCAGCCGATCCACCCCCACCCGCTCGAGGCGCGCCCGCTCCGGCGTGGCCTCGCGCAGCCACCGCTCGCTCAGGCCCGCGAACACGCTCAGGCCGAAGCGCGCGGGATCGCGCCCCGACGCGGCGTGGGCCTCGCGGGCCACGCGGCCGAGCTCGGCGAGGTCCGGATGCATGGCCTGGGTGTTGAAGCCGTCGGCGTGGCGCCCCGCGATCGCGGCCATCCGCGGGCCGAAGCCGCCCACGATGATCGGCGGCGGCGGATCCGGTCGCAGGTAGCCGGAGGGCCGATCCAGCCGGAACTGGGTCCCGGCAAAGCTCGAGCCGTCTCCGCTCCACAGCCGCTTCAGCACCTGCGCGGTCTCGGCCACCCGCTCCGCGCGCGTCCGGTCCGACGCCACCTCCAGGCCGAGCGCGGTCTGCTCGCGTGCGTAGGCCATCGAGGGCGTGGCGCCGGCGCCGATCCCGAGCAGGAGCCGGCCGCCCGAGACCTGCTGGAGCGTGGCCGCCATGTTCGCGAGCAGGCCCGGATGCCGCAGGCCGGTGTTCAGCACGAGCGGGCCGATCGTGATCCGCCGGGTGGCCTCGGTGAGCGCGGTCAGCACCGTCCACGCCTCGGGCACGCCGGCCTCCGCCGCCCCGTCGGGATCGCGCAGGTGATCCCACGTCCACACCCCGTCGAAGCCCGCCTCCTCGGCGGCGACCGCGGCGGCGCGCATCTCGGGGTAGCGCGCGCCGACCGGAATCAGGAGCACGTCGATCTTCATGGCGCCTCTAGCGGAGGGAGATGACCGGGACGGCGGACATGCCGGGCACCAGCAGGTGCTGCGAGTTCTCGCCGCGCTCGAAGACGAGCTTCACCGGCACGCGCTGCACCACCTTCACGAAGTTGCCCGTGGCGTTCTCGGGCGGCAGCAGCGAGAACACCGCGCCCGAGCCGGCCTGGATGGAGTCGACCCGGGCGCGGAACTTCTTGCCCGGGTAGGTGTCGACGGTGACGATCGCGGACTGCCCGGGCCGCACGTCGGTGAGCTCGGTCTCCTTGTAGTTCGCGAGGACCCACACGTCGTCGAGATCCACCACCGCGAGCAGCGCCTGGCCCGCGGTCACCACCTGGCCCACCTCGACCGACTTGCGGCTCACCCGCCCCGCCATCGGCGCCCGGATCGTGCAGTAGGTCAGGTTCAGCTCCGCCTGCTGCAGGTTGGCGAGCGCCTGGGCGAGCCGCCCCTGCGCCGCCTCCACCTGCGCCTGGCGCACCCCCACCTGCTGGCGCTGGCTGCGCGCGTTCTCGAGCGACGCGCGGCTCTCGTCGACCCGTCGCACCGACTGGGCGACCGCAGCCTGCTGCGAGCGCTGGGAGGCCTGGGCCTGGAACACGTCGCTGCGCGTCTGGTCGAGGCGCTTGCGGGCCGCGTCCAGCGCGGCCTCCGCGGTCCGGTAGGCGGCCTCCGCGTGGTCCATGTCCTGCTGGGCCACGAGCAGACCCTTCACGAGCGCCGCGATCCGATCACGGTCCAGCTTGGCGCGGTCGTAGTCGGCCTGGGCGGAGCGCACCGCCGCCTCCGCGGCGGCCACCGCGGCGAGGCGCGACTGGATCTCGGCGAGACGCTGCTCGAGGTCCTGCCGAGCCATCTCGGTGCCATGCTGGGTGGCGCCGAGCGCAGCGTCGGCCTGCTGGACGAGGCTCTTCGTGGAGTCGTCGGTGAGCGGCACGCTGGCCACCGCGTTCTGCAGGTCGCCCTTGGCGGAGACCACCGCGGCGCGGGCCTGCGCCACCGCGACCTCGTAGTCGCGCGGGTCGAGCCGCACCAGCACCTGATCCGGCTTGACGTCCTGGTTGTCGTTGACCGCCACCTCGATCACGATGCCGGGAACCCGCGCGCTCATCGGGGCGATGTGCGCGGTGACGTAGGCGTCGTCGGTGGAGATGTGATGACGCCAGTAGTACCAGGTGTAGATCCCATAGCCGATCACGACCAGCACGACCAGCGCGATGCCGAGCAGGGCGTAGCGGCGTCGCGGCGGTCCTTCCTGATAGGTGGTGAAGCGGGCCCGCAGGCGCCCGGAGATCCCCTCCTGATCGAGATCCGTCATCGAGTTCGCGCCTATAATGGCGGTCGGTACCCGACCCGTCAAGCATGGCAGACGAGAGCCCGCCGCCGACCACCGCCGCCGCGGACGCCACGGCCGAGTGGCGCCCGCGCTCGAGCCCGGTCCTCATCGCGATCTCGGTGATGCTGGGCACCTTCATGGAGGTCCTCGACACCTCGGTCGCCAACGTGGCCCTGCCCCACATCGCGGGCAGCCTCTCGGCGACCCCGGAGCAGGCCACCTGGGTCCTGACCAGCTACCTGATCTCCAACGCGATCGTGCTGCCGGTGACCGCGTGGCTCAGCGCGGTCTTCGGGCGCAAGCGCTTCCTCCTCGTGTGCATCGTGATCTTCACGCTCGCCTCGGCGGCGTGCGGCGCGGCCACCAGCCTCGGGCTCCTGATCCTGGCCAGGGTCGTGCAGGGAGTGGGCGGCGGCGCGCTCCAGCCGATCGCCCAGGCGATCCTGCTCGAGAGCTTCGCCCCCGCGCGGCGCGGCCGCGCGATGGCCGCCTACTCGATGGGCGTGATCGTGGCCCCGATCCTCGGGCCCACCCTGGGGGGCTGGATCACCGACAGCTACTCGTGGCGCTGGATCTTCTACATCAACCTGCCGGTGGGCTTCGTCGCGCTCGTCATGACCCAGGCCTTCATCGAGGACCCACCGTACCTCCAGCGGACCGTGCTCCGCCGCATCGACTACTGGGGGCTCGGCTTCATGGCCCTCTGGCTCGCCACCCTGCAGGTGGTGCTCGACAAGGGCCAGCAGGTCGACTGGCTCGCCGCCGAGTGGATCCGCTGGACGCTCACGATCTCCTGCGTGGCGATGGTCGCCTTCATCGCGCGCGAGCTCGTGGCCGACGAGCCCATCGTCAACCTGCGGATCCTGGGCGACCGCAACTTCGCCACCGGCACCGTGCTCATCACCGCGATGGGCGTCGTGCTCTACGGCACCACCGCCCTGCTCCCGCTCTTCCTCCAGACCCTGCTCGGCTACCCGGCTCTCCAGGCCGGGCTCGCCACCAGCCCGCGGGGCCTGGGGGCGCTGCTGTCCGCGATCGTGGTGGGCCGGCTCGTCGGCGTGCTGGACGCGCGCCTGCTGGTGGCGGTCGGCTTCGGCTTCCTGGCCCTCTCCGGCGTCTGGCTCTCGCGCCTCACCTTCGACGTGGCGTGGTCGAACATCGCGTTCGTGACGTTCCTGAACGGGCTCGCCAACCCGCTCATCTTCATCGCGCTCTCGACCATGTCCTTCGGCACGCTACGTCGGGAGCAGATGGGCGGGGCCACCGGCATCTACAACCTGATGCGCAACCTGGGCGGTAGCGTCGGGATCTCGGTGGCCACCACGCTGCTCTCGCGGCGCGCGCAGGTGCACCAGAACATCCTCGTGGCGCGCATGACCCCCTACGACCCGGTCTACCAGCAGAAGCTCGAGGCGCTCCGGCAGGCCCTCACCCCGAAGGTGGGCCCGTACGCGGCGGGCCAGCAGGCGGTGGGCATCCTCTACAAGACGCTGGTGGCGCAGGCGACCCTGCTCGCCTTCGTGGACAACTTCCGGCTGATCACGGTGCTCGCGATCTGCAGCGTGCCGCTGGTGCTGCTGCTGAAGCGGGTGCGGGCGCGCGCCACGCCCGGCGCGCACTGAGGCGCCGCCGCGCTACTTGGTGGGCGCGGGCGGCTTGGCGGGCTGGAACTTCGAGGCGTCGGCGAGGGCCCCGATGGACTGCACGCCCTCGAAGCGCTGGCCGCCGACCACCCAGGTCGGGAACGCCTTCACCCCCGCCTTCTCGCAGAGGTCCGGCCGCCCGTTCACCCCGCTGGGATCGCACTCCACGTAGGGCAGCTCGCGGGCCGCGTCGCCGAAGAGCGCCTTCTGCTCCTGGCAGTGCGGGCACCAGTAGGCCCCGTACATTACCGCGCCGGTCGAGCGCAGGTGCCGCGCGAGGGCCAGCTCCGAGCCGCCGGCCACCCCGGAGGGCATCGCGAAGATGAACGCGGCGCCGAACGGGACCAGCACCGCGGCGGTGAGTCCCCCGGCCACCAGCCCGCCGATCCGCCCCCGCTGGCCCGGAAGGGCGGCGCGGCGCCACCAGAGCACCGCGAGGATGGCCACCATGAGGCCGGTCGAGGCCAGGCAGTAGGCGCATGTGGCATGGATGACCAGCACCGACAGCGCGGTGAGGTAGATCGAGAATCCCGCGCCGCCGGCGGCCAGGTAGAAGGCCCAGCGCCAGCGCCGGGGTCCGAGCCCCATCACCGCGAGCACGCCGATGGCCCCGTACAGCAGCGCGCCCCACAGCGCGGTCGGCACGCCCAGCAGCATCGCGTACTGGCTCGCCTGCACGATGTCGCAGCCACTGCCGGACAGGCAGAAGGCGGCGGTGGTGCCGGCCCACTTGAGCCAGGTCAGGTAGGCGGAGATGACCACGCCGGCGGCGGCGAGCCCGGCCACCAGGGGGTCCGGGCGGGCGGGCGCTTCGACCGGTCGGCCGTGCTTGGGTGACGCCATGACAGCGATCACAGTACCATACGAGCGCGCGACCACCGCGGTTGCGCCGGCCCCCGCGGGGGCGCTAGGCTAGCGCCACCCCCGGGCCCCAGGAGGAGTCAGGCCAGTGTTCCCGCTCCCGCCCCTCACCGACGAGCAGCGCCGCGTGGTGGAGCGCGTGGCCGTGCTCGCGCGCGAGCGCTTCGCGCCGCGCGCGGCGCGCCACGACGCCGACTCCACGTTCCCCTACGAGAACTACGCCGACCTCCACGCGGCCGGCCTGCACGCGCTCGCGGTGCCGCGCGAGTACGGTGGGGTCGGCGCCGACCCGGTGACCTACGTCCACGCCCTGCGGGAGATCGCGAAGGGGTGCTCGGCCACCGCGCTGACCTTCAACATGCACTCGACCGTGACCACCTTCCTGGCCGCGCTGGCCTCCGAGGAGCAGAAGCGGCGCTACTTCGGCGAGGTGGTCGGCCGCGGCGCCCGGATCGCGTCGATCACCAGCGAGCCCGAGCAGAGCTTCCGCGACAAGTTCGTGCTGAGCACCGTGTTCCGCCCCACCGGCGACGGCGGCTACCGGGTGGCCGGGGTCAAGCAGTTCTGCTCCCTCGGGGACGCGGCCGACTACTTCTTCATCACCGGCATCCTGGAGGGCCAGACGAGCGCGCGCGACGGGGTGATCTCGGCCATGATTCCGAGCCGCGACGCGGGGGTGAAGATCGAGGGCACCTGGAACGCCACCGGCATGCGCGGCACCATCAGCCACACCATCCGCTACGACTGCGCGGTCGACCCGAGCAACGTGGTGGGCCGCCCCGGCCAGTACCTCACCATCGACCTGCAGGGCTTCGCGCTCGGCTACGCCGCGGTGTACCTGGGCATCGGCGAGGTCGCCTTCGAGTACATGGCCGAGATGGCGCGCACCAAGACCCAGCGCTCCTCGACCGAGCCGCTGAGCCACCACCCGCTCGTGCAGCGGACGGTGGCCGAGGTGGGCACCCAGATCCGCGCCGCGCGCCTCCTGCTGCACGAGGCGGCCTGCGTGAAGATGGCGGGCGACCGCGAGGCCACCATGCTGGCGGTGAACCAGGCCAAGGCCTACTGCGCCGACGTGGGTCTCATGGCCACCGAGCGCGCGCTGCGGATGGCGGGCGGGCGCGGGATCCTGAAGGAGCTACCGCTCGAGCGCTGGCATCGCGACTCGCTGGCCGGGCCGGTGATGCCGCCGGCCAACGACCGCTGCCTCGAGACCGCGGGCAAGCTGCTCTGCGGCCTGCGCGCGGCCACCCTCGAGTTCCAGTAGGCGCGCGGGCCGACCACCCCGGACCACCCAGGAGAACCCATGGCCAGCATGCGCAAGCACATCGACGGCGGCTCGCTCGCGGTGTCCCTGGTTTCGGTCAGGCTCTGACCGCGATGCGTCTCGACGTGGTGCGACGCGAGCTGGCCCAGGGGGCGGAGACCATCACCTCGCTGGTGGTGGGGGTCTCTCCGGAGGAGGCGCGGGTGCGGCCGGCGCCGGAGGCGTGGTCGCTGCTCGAGGTGGTCTGCCACCTGCACGACGAGGAGCGGGAGGACTTCCGGCCGCGCCTCGACCTGGTCCTGCACCGGCCCGGGGAGGCGTGGCCCCGCATCGATCCCGCTGCGTGGGTCACCGAGCGGGAGTACAACACGCGCGATCTCACGCAGACGCTCCAGGCCTTCCTGGCCGAGCGGGAGCGCTCGCTCGCCTGGCTCGGGGGCCTGTCCGCGCCCGACTGGAGCCGCGAGTACCGCGCGGCCCCTGGACCATCCATCGCGGGCGGGCCGATCACGGCGGGGGACCTGCTCGCCTCCTGGGCCGCGCACGACCTGCTGCACACCCGCCAGCTCCTCGAGCTGCGCCGGGCCCGCCTGCTCGCGCACACCGCGCCGCACCGCACCCAGTACGCGGGTGACTGGTAGCGAGCCGCGCGCCCTCCTGGCCGCGGGCGCGCTCGCGCTCGTGGTCTCGGGCGTGGCGCCGCACGACCGGCTCACGTGGACGCTCGAGGTCGCGCCGATCCTGATCGCGGGGGCGGTCCTGGTGGCGACGGCGCGCCGCTTCCCGCTCACCCCGCTCGCCTACCGCCTCGTCTTCGTCCACGCCCTGATCCTGATGCTGGGCGGCCACTACACCTACGCAGAGGTGCCGCTCGGAGACTGGGTCGCCGACACCCTCGGGCTCTCTCGCAATCCCTACGACCGCCTGGGACACTTCGCGCAGGGCTTCGTGCCCGCGATCGTCGTCCGCGAGATCCTGGTCCGACGGTCGCCGCTCCGCCCGGGCAAGTGGCTGGTCTTCCTGGTCCTCTGCGTGGGCCTGGCCATCAGCGCGGCCTACGAGCTCTTCGAGTGGTGGACGGCGGTCATCGGCGGCGAGAGCGCGGAGGCCTTCCTGGGCACGCAGGGCGATCAGTGGGACACTCAGTGGGACATGTTCATGGCCCTCGTGGGAGCCGCCACCGCGCAGGCGCTGCTGGGCCGCGTCCACGACCGCCAGATCGCGAGACTGGAGGAGCGATCCCATGGCTGAGCACAAGGCGACGGTGCGCTGGGCCCTGCCGGCCGACGGCGCCGCCTTCCTCAAGGGCCGGTACTCCCGGGAGCACACCTGGACCTTCGACGGCGGCGTGACCGTGCCCGCCTCCCCCTCGCCTTCCGTGGTCCCGGTGCCCTACTCGAGCCCGGCCGGGGTGGACCCGGAAGAGGCCTTCGTGGCGTCGATCGCGAGCTGCCACATGCTGACCTTCCTCCACGTGGCGATGCGCGAGGGCTTCGTCGTCCAGTCCTACGAGGACGAGGCGGTGGGCGTGCTGCGCAAGAACGAGCGCGGGGCGATCTGGGTGGCCGCGGTGACGCTCCACCCGCGCATCGCTTACGGCGGGGACAAGCGCCCGGCCGCGGCGGACGTGGACCACCTCCACCATCTGGCCCACGAGCAGTGCTTCATCGCCAACTCGGTGAAGACCGAGATCACGGTGGCGCCGCCCCCGGCATGAGCGGCCTCGCCATCATCTTCGACCTCGACGGCACGCTCACCGACTCGCGCGCCGGCATCACCGCCTCCCTCCGCCACGCGCTCGGCTGTCTCGGGTGCGAGTGCCCCGCCGACGACGTGCTGGCGACCTACATCGGCCCGCCGCTCCGCGGCACGCTCGCGACCCTGCTCGGCACGAGCGACCCGGCCCTCGTGGAGACCGCGCTGGCACACTACCGGGCGCGCTACGACGACGTCGGGCTCTTCGAGAACGCGGTGTACGACGGCGTGCCCGAGATGCTGGAGGGCGCCGCCCGGCTCGCCGGCACCATGCTCGTGGCCACCGCCAAGACGCGCCACGCGGCCACCCGCATCGTGGCCCACTTCGAGCTCGCGCGGCACTTCGACGCGGTCTACGGCGCGGAGCCGGGCGGACGCTTCGACCGCAAGGTCGACCTGCTCGGGCACCTGATCGAGACCGGGGTGATCCGGGCCGAGAGATCGGTCATGGTGGGCGATCGGGACCTCGACATCGCGGCGGCGCGGGCCCATCGCATCCGCTCGATCGGGGCGCTGTGGGGCTTCGGCGACCGCCGCGAGCTCACCGACGCGGGCGCGGATCTCCTGTGCGAGAGCCCGCGCGCCCTCGTGGCCTGCCTCGCGCGCGCGGGCGGGTAGGCGTGCCGCCCACCGTCGACGGTGACGGCGGCCTGGGCGAGGTGATGATGGACTCCGCGTCGCGCTGACCGCCCCGCCCCGTTCCGGATGCCGAACGCCGGCGCGCGCACCCCGCGCAAACGCGCGGCCGCGCCACCGGATTGACACGCTTCCGACGGCCTCCTATGATACCGGTCACCCGTCTCCCCAGCCACGCTCACTCAACGTAGAGGAGGCCCTTCCATGGATCGCCGCTCATTCCTGGCAACCACCGCGGCGGGCGCCGCGGCCCTGTCGTTCCCGGCCATCCTGCGCGCGCAGAGCAAGGATCCCTTCCGGGTCGGCTGCCCGCTGCCGCTGACCGGGCCGTTCGCCGCGCTCGCCGCCGACATGCAGCGGGGCGCCCAGCTCGCGGAGGCGGAGCTCAACGCCAAGGGCGGCGTGATGGGGCGCAAGGTCGAGGTGCTCTTCCGCGACGACCAGCTCAAGCCCGCGGTGGGCGCCCAGCGCACCAAGGAGCTGATCGAGAACGACAAGTGCCAGTTCATCGTGGGCGGGCTCGCCGCGCACGTCCAGATGGCGATCAACGAGCAGACCAAGAAATCGAAGGTGCTCTACATCTCCACGAGCCAGTCCGACGAGATCAGCGCCAAGCCCGACACCAGCTCCATCACCTTCCACGAGGCGCTCAACCCCACCATCACCTGCCGGGTGCTGGGCAAGTGGGCGGCCGAGAACCTCGGCAAGAAGTGGTGGATCATCTACGCGGACTACGCGTGGGGCAAGCAGTGCAACCAGGTGCTGCAGGACACGCTCAAGAAGTCGGGCGGCACCCTGATGGGCGCCACCCCGTACCCGCTCGGCTCGGCCGAGTTCTCCGCGCACCTGCCCAAGATCCAGGCCGCGAAGCCGGACGTCCTGATGAACGTGGCCCCCGGCGCCGACAACATCGCGCTCCACAAGCAGGTGATCAGCTTCGGGATGAAGAAGGACATGAAGATGGCCCAGCCGCTCCTCTGGATCTCCTACCTGAAGGAAGGCGGGCCGGAGCTCTACCAGGACGTCTACGGAGCGGTCAACTGGTACTGGGAGCTGCAGGACTCCATCCCCACCGCCAAGAAGTTCGTCGAGGCGTCGATGAAGAAGTTCAACCTCCCGCCCGGCGACTACGGCGCCTACTCCTACAGCGGGGTGCTCGAGGTGGCCCGCGGCGCGGAGCTGGCCAAGTCCACCGACGCGGAGGCGGTCGCCAGCGCGCTCCGCAAGAGCCCGACCTACGACCACTTCAAGGGCAAGCAGTGGTGGCGGGCGTGCGACAACAAGTCCTTCCAGGACCTCTGGATCGTCAAGGGCCGGGACAAGGTCAAGGGGGACTGGGGCCTGATGGACATCGTGTCGAAGGTGGGGGCGAACGAGGAGTACGACCGCACCTGCGGCGAGAAGGGCTTCGCCTAGCCCGGTGCCGGAGCTCTCCACGCTCCTGGCACAGGTCTTCACCGGCCTCGTGCTCGGGATGATCTACGTCCTGCTCGCCATCGGCCTGTCGCTGATCTTCGGGCTGATGACGGTGGTGAACTTCGCGCACGGCGCGCTGTTCATGCTGGGGGCGTACTTCGGGGTGTTCCTGCTCACCTACACCAAGAGCTTCTGGATCGCCCTGATCGTGGCGCCGCTCATGGTCGGGGCCCTGGGGCTCCTCATGGAGCGGTTCCTGATCCGGCGGCTCTACGGCCGCTCGCCCGACGATCCCCTGCTGCTCACCTTCGGCCTCTCGCTGATCCTCGTCGAGGGCGTCAAGGTGATCTGGGGCAAGATCGGCCTCACCCTCGATCCGCCCCGGTCCCTGGCCGGGGCGGTGAACCTCGGCTTCATGTCGTTCCCCGCCTATCGTCTGTTCCTGATCGTGATCATCGTCGCGGTCCTCGTCGGCCTCTACCTCTTCCTCGGGCGCACCAGCATCGGGCTCATCATCCGCGCGGGCTCGCGCGATCCGCTGATGGTCCGGGCCCTCGGCATCGATCTCTCCAAGATCTGGCTGCTCGTCTTCGGCATCGGCACCGCGCTCGCGGGCCTGGCCGGCATCCTGGCCGGACCCATGCGCGGGGCCTACGCGGAGATGGGCGTGACCATGGTGATCGAGTCGTTCGTGGTCATCGTGGTCGGCGGCATGGGCAGCCTGCTCGGCGCGGTGGTGGCCGGGCTGCTCATCGGGCAGGTGGTCGGGCTCACCACCCTCTTCGTCCCCAAGGCCGCCGAGATCATGGTGTTCATGGTGATGGCGGTGGTGCTGCTGGTGCGGCCGAGCGGCCTCTTCGGCGAGGCGGGGCTGCTCGAATGAGCGCGCTGCGCCGCGTCGCGCTCGGCCTCGGCGCGCATCCGGTGCTCGCGTTCTGGATCTTCTTCGCCCTGTTCCCCTTCATCGTGCCCAACCGCACCATGGCCACCCAGGTGCTGATCTTCGGCCTCCTGGCCATGGGCTTCAACCTGCTCTACGGCTACACCGGGCTGCTCTCCTTCGGCCACGCCGCCTACTACGGCCTCGGGGCCTACGGCTGCGGCATCGCGCTGGCCAAGCTGCACGTGGGATCGCTCTGGCTCGGGCTCGGCGCGGGGCTCCTGCTCGCCGGCCTCGGCGGGCTGATCATCGGCTTCTTCTGCCTGCGCCGGCGCGGCATCTACTTCGCGATGCTGACCCTGGCCTTCGCCCAGCTCCTCTACTTCGTCGGCTTCCACCTGGCCGACGTGACCGGCGGCGACGACGGGCTGCGCGGCATCCCCCAGCTCACGCTGGGCCTGGGCCCCTGGCAGTACTCGATCGAGACCACGCTCGCCTTCTACTACTTCTCCTTCGTGCTGGTGGGACTGGCGGTGCTGGTCCTCAAGCGCATCCTCGACTCCCCCTTCGGCGCGGTGCTGCAGGCCATTCGCGAGAACAGCAGCCGCGCCGTCGCGTGCGGCTACGACGTCGACCGGGTCAAGCACCTGTCGTTCGTGTTCTCCGCCTGCTTCGCCGGGCTCGCCGGATCGCTCGACGCCCTGCGGCTCACCGTCGTGCCGGTCGAGTCGCTATACTGGACCACCTCGGGCCAGGTGGTCATGATGACGCTCCTGGGCGGCGCCGGAACCTTCTTCGGCCCGTTCGTGGGCGCCGCCACGTTCCTGGTGCTCGAGGAGCGGCTGAGCCTCGTCCTCGAGTCCTGGCCGCTCGTGATCGGCACGATCTTCTCCGCGTTCGTCCTGTTCCTCCCGAAGGGGATATGGGGCACGCTCACAGGAGGCATCCATGGCCGTCAAAGTGCTTGAGCTCCATCACCACGGCATCCGCGTCGGCCCCTCGCCGGCCGACGTGAAGAAGGCCTTCGGCTTCTACCACGACGTGCTCGGCCTCGACGCCGACCAGGGCCGCCCGGTCATCCCGACCATCGACGGCTACTGGATGGACGTGGGCGGCACCGCCCAGATCCACCTCATGGGCGTCGACGGGCAGTCCAAGTTCGCCCAGGGCCCGGACAAGGATCCGTCCCGCCCGCACGTGGCACTCGCGGTGCCCGACATCCAGGAGGCGAAGGCCGAGCTCGAGCGCATGGGGGTGGAGCACTGGGTGACCCGCGGCGTGGTCGGCCCGGAGTCGCAGCAGATCTTCATGTACGACCCCTTCGGCAACATGATCGAGCTGCACCAGGCGGGCACCTGCCGCTGCGTCACTTCCAACCGTCAGCCGGTCAAGGGCATGAGCTAGCGCCCGATGCCGGCTGACTCGAAACCGGTGGGGGGGTCTGGGGGAGGAGCGGCGGTCGCTCCCCCCCAGTCGAAACAAGCCTTGCTGGAGTTGGTGTCCCGGCTCACGCGGGAGCACATCGCGCCGCGGGCGGCCGAGTACGACGCGGCAGGCGCCAACCCGATCGACAGCTGGCGCGTGCTCGGGCGGGACGGCTTTCTGGGCTCGTGCATCCCCACCACGTACGGCGGCCTCGGGCTCGACATGCCGACCTACATCGGCGTGATCCGTATCATCGCCCGCGGCTGCGCCAACACCGCCATGACCGTGCACATGCATTCCACGGTCATGCGCTTCATCGACGCCCTCTGCACCGACGCGCAGAAGCGCCGCTATTTCGCGGAGGTGATCGACCACGGCCGGCTCTTCGGGAGCTGGGGCAGCGAGCCGGCGGTGAGCCTCTCGCGCAGCTTCCTGATGGAAACGGTGGTCCGCCAGGACGGCGACGCCTACGTCGTCGACGGGGTGAAGCACTTCTGCACCATGGCCCTCGGGGCCTCGCGCTACATGGTCTGGTGCGCGCTCGAGGGCGGCACCGACATGGGCAAGGCCCTGCTGCAGGTGCTGGTGCCGGCCGACGCCCCCGGCATCGCCACCGACGGCAAGTGGAACACGCTGGGCATGCGCGCGACCTTCAGCCCGTCGGTGACCTTCACCGGGGTGCGCGTGTCCCGGGACGCCGCGCTCGGCGACCCGGGCGCCGCTCTGCGGGTGGGCGTGGTGGAGAGCTTCGCGCTCGGCTACGCCGCGGTGTACGCGGGCATCGCGGAGGGCGCCCTCGCCTTCGCCATCGACTACGCCAAGAAGCGCGTGGTGAAGCCCGAGAACATCGCGGTGGCGCACGATCCCGCGGTGCAGCGGCACATCGGCGAGCTGTCGGCGCACCTCGACGCCGCGCTGCTGGTGCTGGCCGACACCGCGGAGCGCTGGGAGGCCGCGGACGTGCAGGAGCGCGGCGTGCTGGGCAACAAGGCCAAGTACATCGCCACCGAGGTCGGCCTCGCGGTCACCTCCAAGGTCATCCAGGTCGTGGGCGGTCGCGGCGCCTACAAGGACTTCCCGGCCGAGCGCGCCTTCCGCGACCTGCGCACCTCCACCCTCATGCCGCCCACCGTGGACCGCATGCTCGAGGGCATCGGCAAGAGCGCGCTCGGCATCGAGGGCGGCATGTTCAAGGTCGCCGGCAGCTAGCGCGGAATCGCGGAGCAAGTCATAGCTGCAGGCGATCGAATCACGGCACAAGGCGCAGCCGCAGGCGAGCCGGGTTGCACCAGTCAGGCGAGCCATACGCGAGCCGAACGTATATAAAGACAAGCCAGGGATGCCCGCCGAAGCGATCCGCAGCGACGTGATAGGCAGCCTACTCCGCCCCCCCGAGCTGAAGGCGGCCCGCGAGCGCTGGGAGCGCGGAGAGCTCTCCGCGGCCGCCTTCAAGCAGGTGGAGGACCGCGCGGTGGACGAGGCGGTCCGCCTCCAGGAAGAGGCCGGCCTCGACGTGGTCACCGACGGCGAGCTGCGCCGCTACGCCTTCTTCGGCCATCTGATCGACGCCCTCGACGGCTTCGACAAGCTGGGGGGCTGGGCCATCCCGTTCCACAACGAGGCGGGCGAGCGGCTCGTCTTCAAGCGGCCGGTGGTGGTCGACAAGCTCGGCTGGCGGCGGAGCATGTGCGGCGAGGAGCTCGCCTACCTCCGCGCGCGCGCGACCCGGCCGGTCAAGGTCACCCTGATCAGCAGCCAGCAGGCCGCCGCCTACTACGACCCCGAGAAGTCGGCCGGCGCCTACCCGACGCGCGACGCGTACCTGGCCGACATCGTCGACCTCACGCGGCGCGAGGTCGACGAACTGGTGCGGCTCGGCTGCACCTACATCCAGATCGACGCCCCGCAGTACGCCGCCCTGCTGGACCCGGAGCTCCGCGAGGGCTACCGGAAGCGGGGCAGCGATCCGGACCGCCTGATCGACGTCTGCATCGAGATGGACAATGCGGTGATCGGTCAGCACCCGGGGGTGACCTTCGGCCTGCACATCTGCCGGGGCAACAACCAGTCGATGTTCTACGCGAGCGGCGGCTACGAGCCGATCGCGCGTGTGTTCGCGAAGAGCCGCTTCGCGCGCTTCCTGCTCGAGTACGACGACCAGCGCTCCGGCGGCTTCGAGCCCCTGCGCGCGATGCCCGACGACCGTACGGTCGTGCTCGGCCTCGTCACCACCAAGAGCCCGGGGCTCGAGCCGGTGGCGGCGCTGCGCGCCCGCGTCGAGGAGGCCGCCCGGCTCGTGCCGCTCGAGCGCCTGGCCCTGAGCCCGCAGTGCGGCTTCGCCTCCACGATGGAAGGCAACCGGATCACCCCGGCCGAGCAGCAGGCGAAGCTCCGCCGAGTGGTCGAGACCGCGAACCAGATCTGGAGAGGAGACTCCCCATGAGAATGCTGGCCCTGCTCGCTCTGGCCCTGCTCGGCGTATCGCCGGCCCCCGCCTGGGCCCAGTCGATCAAGATGGGGGCGGTGGTGCCGCTGACCGGGCGCTACGGCGCGGGCGGCGCCCAGATCCGCGCCGGCTACGAGTTCGCGGTGGAGCGCCTGAACGCGGGCGGCGGTATCACGGTGGGCGGCGTGAAGATGCCGGTCGAGCTGGTCCTGCTCGACGACGAGTCCGACGCCACCAAGACCGTCGCGCGCATGGAGACCCTGGCCGCCCAGGGCGTGATCGGGTATCTCGGCGGCTTCGGCTCCGACCTCCACGCGGCGGCGGCCTCGGTGGCGGAGAAGAACCGCATCCCGTACCTGGGGGTGGCCTTCGCGCTCCAGAAGATCCACCAGCAGAACTTCCGCTATCTCTTCTCGCCCTTCTGGAAGTCGCCCGACATCGGCCACGCCACCCAGGGCCTGCTCGAGCTGATTCCGGCCGCGGAGCGCCCGAAGGCGGTCGCGATCTTCCAGGAGAAGACCGACTGGGGCCGCGAGATGGCGGCGGCCTGGACCGAGGCGGGCAAGGCCGCGGGCTATCAGGTGGTGATGAACGGCGAGTACGCGCCGGGGGCCAAGGACTTCTCCGATCTCATCCTGAAGGCCAAGGCGGCCAGCGCCGACGTGCTGCTGGCGCTGCCCAACCCGCCCGACGGCATGACCATCGTCAAGCAGATGAAGGAGCTCGGCTTCACCCCGAAGCTCTCCTTCTTCATCCGCGCCCCCGACGCCCAGATCTGGTCGCAGAACCTCGGCAAGGACGGCGACTTCATGGTCCTCGCCGCGGGCTGGCACCACGCCATGAAGGGCGCCGGGGTGAAGGAGCTGAACGACGCCCACCAGAAGAAGTTCGGGCGGCCCGCCGATCCGCTGGTAGGCCCGGCCTACGCGTGCGTGGAGATCCTGGCCGCCGCGATCACCCGCGCCGGCTTCCCCGATCGCGAGAAGGTGCGCGACGGCATCGCGGCGACCAGCATGAACACCGTGATCGGCCCCGTGAAGTTCCGGCCGGACGGCACCGGCATCGTCGCGCAGGCGCTGCTGCAGTGGCAGGCGGGCAAGCAGGAGCTGGTGTGGCCGACGGAGGCGGCGACCGCGAAGCTCGCGTTCCCGGCGCCGCCGTTCGCCAAGCGCTGAGCCGCGGCGCCCGAGCGGCGGTGGCCCTTCTCGAGGTCGCGCGGCTGACGAAGGGCTTCGGCGGCGTGCTCGCGGTCAACCGCGTCGACCTCACGCTCGAGGCCGGCGAGCTGCTCGGGGTCATGGGACCGAACGGCTCCGGCAAGACCACGCTGTTCAACCTGATCGCGGGCGCTCTGCGCCCGGACCGCGGGCACATCCGCTTCCGCGGCCGCGACATCGCGGGGCTCTCCCCGCACCGGGTGTGCGCGCGCGGGATCGCGCGCACCTTCCAGCTCGTGCGGCCCTTCGCCGCCCTCACCGCCCTCGACAACGTGCGGGTCGGCTGCCTCTACGGCCGACGGCGCGGCGCGGAGGACGCGGAGACCGCCGCGCGCCGCCTGCTCGCGCTGGTCGGCCTCGAGGGCCGTGCCGCCGTCCCCGCCGCCGCCCTCACCCTGATGGACCGCAAGCGTCTCGACCTGGCCCGCGCGCTGGCCACCAGGCCCGAGCTGCTGCTGCTCGACGAGTTCATGGCCGGCCTGAACCCGACCGAGACCGCCGCGGCGATGGCCCTGATCCGTCGGCTGGTCGCCGACGGCCTCACCGTGCTGATGGTGGAGCACATCGTGTGGGCGCTGATGGACCTCGCGCGGCGCATCGTGGTGCTGAGCGCGGGCGAGAAGATCGCCGACGGCCCGCCCGCCGCGGTGGCCGCCGACCCCCGGGTGGTGGACGTCTACCTCGGTGTGGAGCGGCCCGGAGCGGCGCGTGCTTGAGGTGCGGGGCCTCGAGGCCGCCTACGGCGACGTGCCCGCCCTCTCGGGCGTCACGCTCCGGGTGGGCGCGGGCGAGATCGTCGCGCTCCTCGGCCCGAACGGCGCGGGCAAGTCCACCCTGCTCGGCTGCGTGGCCGGGCTCGTGCGCCCCCGCGCTGGGGCCATCACCTGGGACGGTGGTGAGAACCTTTTGACAGTCGCCCCGCACCTCATCGTCGAGCACGGACTCGCGGTGGTGCCGGAGGGCCGGCGCCTCTTCGGCGCCATGACGGTGGAGGACAACCTCGACCTGGGCGCGTTCTCGCCGCGGGCCCGCGCGGCGCGCCGGGAGAGCCTCGAGCGCGTGTTCACCCTCTTCCCCGACCTGCGCGCCCGGCGGAGGCAGACCGTCCGCGCGCTCTCGGGCGGCCAGCAGCAGATGGTGGCGGTCGGCCGCGCCCTGATGGCGAGCCCGCGCCTGCTGATGCTCGACGAGCCGTCGCTCGGCATCGCTCCCTTGCTGGTGCGCGCGATCCTGGACGCGCTGGTCGAGATCAACCGGGCGGGCGTGGCCATCTTCCTGGTGGAGCAGAACGTGCGCGCCGCGCTCACGCTGGCCCACCGCGCCTACATCCTGGAGGGCGGGCGCGTGGTGGGCGAGGGCGCGGGCGCGACGCTGCTGCGCGACCCCCACGTGCGCCGCGCCTACCTCGGGCCGCTGGCCGCGGACGTGTGATGGTCCTCACCCAGCAGATCGTGCTCGGCCTGCTCCTGGGCGGCCTCTACGGGCTGGCCGCGGCCGGCCTCTCGCTCGTGTTCGGCGTGCTCAAGGTGCTGAACGTGGCCCACGGGGAGCTGATCATGCTGGGCGGCTACGGAGCCTACTGGCTCTTCGCGCTGGCGGGCCTCGACCCCTTCGCCTCGCTCCTGCTCGTGATCCCGGGTGCGCTGCTGCTGGGCGCGGCGCTCTACCTGATCCTCTTCGGCTTCGTGGTGCGCGCCCACGAGGAGACCCGGATCAAGAACTCGCTGCTGGTGGGCTTCGGCCTCGCGCTCGCGCTGCACGCCCTCGCGGTGCGACTCTGGACCGCGGACGACCGCTCGATCTCCACCGGCTACGGCGGCGCGGTCATCCCGGTGGGGCCGATCTCGATCCCGGTCATCCGCCTGGCGAGCCTCGTGGTGGCTCTCGCGCTGATCGCGGGGCTCCACCTCCTGCTTGCGCGGTGGCGCTGGGGCAAGGCCATCCGCGCGACCGCGGAGGACTGGCAGGCCGCGCTCCTCACCGGCATCGACATCCGGCGCGCCTACCTGCTCGCGTTCGCCCTCGGTACCGCGCTGGCCGGCGCCGCCGGGACGCTGGTGAGTGTCGGCTACTCGATCAGCCCGTCCATCGGGCTCGAGTGGACGCTCAAGGCGCTGATCGTGGTGGTGCTCGCCGGCCTCGGGTCGATGCTCGGCACCTTCGTGGCCGGCCTCTTCGTGGGCGTGGCCGAGGCACTGAGCGCGGCCGCCTTCGGCGGACCCTACCGCGAGGTGGTCGGGCTCGTGATCTTCCTGGTCGTCCTGGTCCTGCGGCCGCAAGGCCTGTTCGGGCGCGCCCGGTGACCGCCGAGCGCGCCTGGACCACCGGCATCCTCGCGGCCCTCGCCCTGCTCGCGCTCCTCCCCCTCGTCGCGCCCCGTGACGACGTGCTCAACTTCCTGTTCCTCGTCCTGCTCTCGATCACGCTGGCCCAGAGCTGGAACATCATCGCGGGCTACGCGGGCCAGGTGAACCTGGGCCACGCCGCCTTCTTCGGCCTGGGCGCGCTCACCGCGCGTACCCTGTGGATCGCGGGCACGCCGGTGGTGGTGGCGATGGCGGCCGGCGCGCTGGTGGCGCCCGCCTTCGCGCTGCTCATCGGCGCCGCCGCCTTCCGACTGCGCGGGGCCTACTTCGCGATCGGCACCCTGGCCCTGGGCGAGATCCTGCGCACCACCGTGGGCAACGCGCTCCCCGAGATCTCCACCCTGCCCGCGACCAGCATCGGCACCTACCGGCTCGCGCCCCGCTACTACCTCGCGCTGGCGCTCGCCGCCCTCTCGGTGATCGCGGTGGCCGCGCTGGCCCGCTCCCGCCTCGGCCTCGGGATGGTGGCCGTGCGGGAGGACGAGGACGCGGCCGAGGCCACCGGCGTGTCGGCGCTGGGGCTCAAGCTGCGGGCGCTCGCGCTGTCGACCGCGCTGGCCGGGGCGGCGGGCGGCCTGTTCGCGTACTATCACATCAGCTACTACCCGTCGCACCCGTTCGGACCGGGCTGGACGTTCGACGCGCTGCTCATGACCTTCATCGGCGGGGTCGGCACGCTGCACGGCCCCGTGCTGGGCGCGGTGCTCTACGTGTTCTTGAAGGAGTACCTGACCGTGCGCTGGGTGGACTTCCACCTCTTGATCTTCGGCGTGCTCTTCATCGCCATCGTGCTGATCTTCCCCGGCGGGCTGGTCCAGGCCCTGATTCAGGTCGGGAGCGGCGCGCAGCGGCGGATGGCCCGCCGACCCGGAGCGACGCCATGACCACACGCGTCCCGCTGCTCGAGCTGGGCTCGCTGCAGAGCCGCCTGCCGGATCTGATCGCCAAGAAGGGCGAGCCGCCCTGGTCGGAGGCGCTCGTGCTGACCGACGACGTCCAGGCCTTCCTGATCTGTCATCCGCCGGGCCACCCGAACGACACGCACTATCACCATCACGACGAGTGGTGGGTGGTGCTGCAGGGCGAGATCGACTGGTACATCGAGGGCCAGAGCGGGCCGATCCACGCGCGGGCCGGCGACTTCGTGTTCGGCCCCAAGCACCTCTGGCACCACCTGGAGCCGGTCGGATCCACGCCCAGCATCCGCGTCGCCATCAACGCTCGCGGCGAGTTCCACCGCTACGACCGCCCCGGCTGCAAGCCCCTCTGACGGGGTCAGATCACAGACGGACGATGAGGTCGATCTCGACGGCGCCGCCCAGGGCCAGGGCGGTGACGCCGACGGTGGTGCGGGCCGGGAGCTTGCCGGGAGCGAAGTACGAGGCGTAGGCTGCGTTGACGGCCGCGTAGTCAGCGAAGTTCGTGAGGTAGATGCGCACCATCACCGCGCGGGCCAGCGTGGTGCCGGCGCCGGCCAGCACCGCCTGGAGGTTGCGCATCACCTGGTGCGTCTGGGCCACCGTCCCGCCCGACACCAGGGCGTTGGTCGCGGGATCCGCCCCGAGCTGGCCGGTCACGAACAGGTACTCGCCGGCGCGAACCGCGTGGCTGTAGGCGGCGGTGGGCGGGGGCGGCGGCGCGGCCGCGAAGTTGAGGAACTCCAGGTCCACCGCGCTCGCCCTCAGGCGGCCCCGGGCTGCCCCTGGGCGGACGCCGCGGGCGTCGCACCGGTCGCGCCGGCGCTGCGCGCGCCCCGCCCCACCCCGGTCACGAGCCGCAGGACGGTTGGCGCGAGCTTGGGGTCGAGGCTGTCGCGGATGCCGTCGCCCAGCAGGTTGAAGGCGAGCACGGTGACGGTGATCGCGAGCCCCGGGAAGAGCACGAGCCACCACTGCGGCACGAGCCCGGTGATCGCGTCGGCGAGCATGTTGCCCCACGTCGGGGTGGGCGGCGGCACGCCGACCCCCAGAAAGCCGAGGGCGGCCTCGATCACGATGGCCACTCCCAGGTGGGTGGTGGCCAGCACGAGATAGGGCGCCACGCACTGGGGCAGCACGTGCCGGGTCATCACCCGAAGCGGCGAGGCGCCCGCCGCGCGACCGGCCTCCACGAACGGCATCGCGCTCACGCTGAGCGCCACCGAGCGGATGACGCGCCCGCCGAACGGCACGCGGGTGATGGCGATGGCCACGATGACCGCGGGCAGCCCGGTGCCGATCGCCATCGAGATCGCCATGGCGAGGATCAGGTCGGGGAAGGACTGGAAGATCTCCATCACCCGCTGGCTCATCAGGTCGAAGCGGCCCCCCAGGTAGCCGCACGCGACGCCCCACAGCGACCCCACGGTGGTGCCGAGCAGCACCGCGGAGAAGGCCACGAACAGCGAGGTGCGGGCCCCGTAGATCACGCGGCTCAGGGCGTCGCGCCCCACCTGGTCGGTCCCGAACAAGGACTCCGCGCTCGGCGGCTTGTTCATGTGGCGGAAGTCGGCCTTGAGCGGATCGCGCGGCGCGAACACCGGCGCGGCCAGCGCGACCACGACGATGAACAGGGCCACGAGGCCGCCGACCGCGGAGAGCCAGTTCTGACGCAGGAGAGAAAGCATCGAGCGGGCCTACTGGTAGCGGATCCGCGGATCGAGCCACGCGTACGAGAGGTCGACCAGCGCGTTCACCACCACGAAGATCAGCGCGTAGAGCAGCACCAGGTTCTGCACCACGATGATGTCGCGCTCGATGATCGCGGTGACCAGGGCGCGCCCGAGTCCGGGCACCCCGAAGGCCTGCTCCACCGCCACCGACCCGCCGAGCACGAAGCCCAGGAGGACGCCGGAGATCGTGATGACGGGCAGGAGCGCGTTGGGCAACGCGTGGCGGAGCACCACCGCGCGCTCCACCGCGCCCTTGGCGCGGGCGGTCCGCACGTAGTCCTCGCGGATGACCTCGAGCAGGCACGAGCGCGACATGCGCGCGATGTACGCGCCCTGGGCCAGGCCGAGCACGATCGCGGGGCCGATGATGATCTGCAGGTTCTGCCACGGGTTCTCCCATAGGTGCACGACCAGGATGGGGGCCTTGTAGCCGAACCAGAACAGCAGCGCGAGCACGAGCAGCATGCTCAGCCAGAACCCGGGGATCGCGATAAACAGGATGGACAGGAAGCGCGTGACCGCGTCGGCCCAGCCGTTGGGCCGGACCGCGCTCAGGATGCCCACCGGCAGGCCCACCAGCCACGAGATGATCAGGGCCACGATCGCGATCTCGGCGGACAGCGGCCCCCGGTGCAGGATCAGGTCGCGGACGGTGTCGCCGCGGAAGAACGACTTGCCGAGCTGGCCGGTGGCGATGTCACGGAGCCAGCGGACGTACTGCACCGGGAGCGAGTCCGACAGCCCCAGGTCCTTCATGATGATCACGCGATCCGCCGGGGTCATCTTGGAGTGACCTTCCACCCCGAGAAGCGCCACCAGCGGATCGCCGGGCAGGATGCGCAGCACCACGAACACGATCAGGGAGACCCCGATCACGGTGCTGAGCGCGAACAACCCCCGCCGAAGTAGATACTTCTGCACTCGCTCGAAACCGTCCTAGGACTGCGTCATCCAGACCGTGTCCCAGCGCGTGACGTCGTAGATGCCGAAGAACTTCGTCGCGTTCTGGCCGTGCACGCGGTTGTAGAAGGCGTCGTAGATCTGCTCCCAGGCCACCGGCACCAGGGGCGGATCGTTCTCGAGGATCTCCTCGGCGCGGGGGATCATCGCCTTGCGCTTGTTCTCGTCGACCTCACGCTCGAGGTTGTGCGCGAGGGAGTGGAACTCCTCGTTCGTCCAGCCCGAGTAGTTCTGCGGGCCGCCCTTGCCGTACCACGCGGTGAAGTAGTCGGAGGGGTCCATGAGCGAGGAGACGATCGCGCTGATCGCGAGATCGAAGTTGCCGGAGCCCGCCTCCTCGAACCACTGCGAGGTCTGCACGACGCGCAGGTTGGTCTCGACGTTGAGGTTCTCCTTCAGCATGGCCTGGATGGCCACCGCCCAGAGCTTGAAGGTGGCGATGTCGCGCACCACGAAGTCGAGGTTCTTGAGCCCGTTCGCATAACCGGCCGCCGCCATCAGCTTCTTGGCCTCCTGGATGGCCGCCTTGGGATCCTTCTGGTAGCCGAGGCGCTTCTCCAGCGCGGCCTTCGGAGTGGACCACTCGTGGAACGGGTACACGAAGCCGCCTATCTGCATGGGCGCGGTGTCCTTGACCACGTCGACCATCACGTTCCGGTCGGTGGCCAGGTGCAGCGCCCGGCGCACGCGCGGATCGGCGAACGGCTTGCGCTTCATGTTGAAGAAGTACGCCTGGATGACCGACTGGTTCATCGCGGTCGCGGTGACCCCCGGCATCTCCTTGGCCTTGCGCCAGGAGACCGGATCCATGATCCGCGCGTAGTCCACCTTGCCGGAGAGGAACGAGGAGCCGAGCTCGGGGGAGAACGGCGGCAGGTTGTAGATCTCGAGCTTGTCGAGGTACGGCAGCCCCTTGTTCCAGTAGTTGGGGTTCCGCTCCTGGATCCAGACCTCCTTGTCCTTCCGCGACACGTGGCGGAAGGGACCGGTGCCCGGGAAGTTCATCACCTGCCGCAGGTTGCCTCCGTTGTCGTCGAGGGACTTCTTGCGCACCACGATGTTCCAACCGCTCGCGAAGGCGCCCAGCATGAAGGCGCGGGGCCGGGGCTCGGTCAGGCGGAACTCGATGGTATACGCGTCCGGCGTCACGATGTCGCCCACCGCGGTGAAGAGCGAGGAGCGCGGGATGACCACGCCCTTGGGCGGCCGCACGATGCGGTCGTAGGTGGCCTTCATGTCCGCCGAGGTCATCTCGGCGCCGTCGTGGAACTTCACGCCTTTCCGCAGATGGAACGTATATTTCTTGCCGTCCGGCGCCACTTCCCACTTGTGGGCCAGGTCCGGGATGATGGTGTTGCCGTCGCGCGGGTCCCGGCGGATCAGCAGGTCGTACATCGGGGCCTGCGGCCCCAGGTTGGCGATCGTGCCGGACTGGTGCACGTCGAAGTGGGCCGGGGCATTCAGGATGCCGAAGCGCAGGGTGCCCCCCGCCTTCGCGGCCGGATCGGCGGCCTTGAGCTGGAACTCCTGCGCGGCCGCCCGGCCCCGGAGGAACGCGGGGGCGGCGCCCACGGTGGCGGAGGCCACGCCGAGCGTCTTCAGGAAGGATCGGCGGCTCACCGGGGACTTGCGAGCCTTGTGAGGTACCGGATCGGCCATGGTGTTCCCCTCCTTTGGGGTACTCCACTGCGGGTCGATTGAATCCGGACCGAGGGCGTTGGGTCCACGGAACATACACGAGCCGCCCGGTCCCTGGCAAGACGCTTTCTGCTAGACTCCACGCCAACTCACGCTCCGACAGCCCCGACCGGAGGATTGCCTCATGGAATTCGGCGTCCTGTTCACGTCGCACCCCAACCACGTCACCGAGCCCTACCCGCACCGCGCGGTCCACGCGCGCGTCACCGCCGAGATCCAGGCCGCCGACCGCCTGGGCTACGACACCGCCTGGGTGGCGGAGCACCATTTCTCGAACCAGTACGGCATCATGCCGGACGTCTTCACCTACCTGGGCTACCTGGCTGCCCAAACCACGCGCATCCGCCTGGGCACCGCGGTGGTGACGCTGCCGCTCTACGATCCGATCCGCATCGTCGAGAACATGGCCTTCGTGGACATCCTCTCGGGCGGCCGCGTGGTGCTGGGGCTCGGCTCGGGCTACCGGCCCTACGAGTTCGAGGGCTTCGGGCGCGACTTCGACCGCCGCCGCGACGTCCAGGAGGAGGCCATCGACCTGATCCTGGAGCTCCTGCACAAGCGCCGCGTGCGGCACGAGGGGGCCCACTTCCGGTCGACCATCGAGGGCGACTACGAGATCTTCCCGGTCAGCCAGCAGCAGCCCCACCCGCCGCTCTTCATGGCCGGGGCCACCGATCGCTCGCTTGCTTACGCGGCGCGCCACGGCTTCGGGCTGATGCTCTCCACGCTGCCGTCGGCCGACGTGCTGGCCCGGCAGATCGCCCTCTACCGCGGCCACCTGAAGGAAGCGCCCGCCCCTCTCGACCGGAACCCGGCCGCGGGCAAGGTCGACATCGCGCGCTGGGTGTACGTGGCCGACACGGACGCCGCCGCCAAGCGCGACACCGAGGACGGCATCGTGCGGCACATCAGCCACTTCATGGGCGCGGGCACCGCGGGCTACCTGGGCAACGTCTCGGAGAAGAACCGCGCGGAGAGCCTCGCCTACGACGACCTCGCCGCCACCACGCTGCTGCACGGCTCGCCGGCCACCGTGATCGCCAAGCTTCGCGAGCTGCGCCACAAGACCGGGCTCACGTCGCTGCTGCTCCACTACCCGCCGTACTACGGTCACGAGAAGGCGATGCAGAGCCTGCGGCTCTTCGCGGAGAAGGTGATGCCGGAGTTTCGCCCGCCGGTGGATCGGTCGGCGGTGGCCTGAGCGGACGGAGCCGCCCCGGCAAGAGCCGCCCGTCGATGGCGAGAAGCCCGCAGAAGATCAGGGCCATGCCGGCGAGCGCGGGGCCCGTCACCGGCTCGCGGAGGAGCAGCGAGCCCAGCAGCAGCGCGGTGACCGGGATCAGCAGCGTCACCAGCATCACGTTCGTCGCCCCCACCGAGGAGAGCAGCCGGAAGTAGATCAGGAAGCCGAGCGCGGTACTGAGCAGCGCGAGGCCGAACAGCGCCCCGGCGGTGGCTGCGCCCGGGCGGGCGGTCCAGGGGTGATCCAGTGCGAGCGCGGGCGGCAGGGCCATCAGGGCCGACGTCGTCAGCATTCCGGCCACCGGCACCATCGCCGGTAGCCGGCGAAAGCACCGTCCGTAGGTCCCCGCGAAGGCATAGGAGATCGCGGCCCCGACGATCGCGAGCTCCCCGAGCGTGGACGCACCCAGGTGGCGGAGCGCGCCGGGCCCGATCAGCACCGCCACGCCCGACAGGCCCAGCAGCACGCCCCCGATGCGGTGCGCGGCGAGCCGCTCCTGGGCCCCAGGCGTGCGCCACCACCGCGGTGAACAGCGGCGTCGTCGCGTTGAGGATCGAGGCGAGCCCACTCGTGACGTGCACCTGGCCCCACGCGATCAGGCTGAACGGGATGAAGTTGTTGAGCGCGCCCAGCACCAGGAAGCCGGCCCAGGTCCGGCGCGATCGCGGCATGCGATGGCCCGAGAGGCGGGCGACCAGCAGCATGGCGATCGCGGCCACTCCGAAGCGCACCAGCACGACCGTGAACGGCCGAAGCTCGCCGAGCGCCACCTTGCTGAAGAAGAACGCACCGCCCCACAGCACCGCCAGCACGCTCAGGAGTCCCCACTGCCTCGCCGTCATCTCGAGGGGTATACGCTGCAGCGCGAAAAACGGACGGACGCGTCGGGCGCCACCCTGACCCTTCTACCCGGTAAACCTGTCGGGTCGAATGGTGAACCGGCCGCGACCCTCGACGAGCTGCCGCGAGAACGACCGGATCGCGTGCCTGGCACGGGGGATGCGTCGTGTCATCTCGATATCCCAGGCGGGCTCGCGGGCACAGGCGCGGGCGTTGCCGGAAATAAAGGAGACCCCAACGATGAATCGTTACGTTCGCACGACGATGATGGCAGTGGCCCTGGCCTCGATGGCCGGGGCGGCCGCGGCCCAGGTGCCGCAGCCGGTCCCGACCCCGACCCCCGCGCCGGCTCCGGATCGGCCGATGAGCGAGACGAGGCGACCGGTGACCGGCATGGTCGAGGGCACGGTCAAGAAGATCGACCCGACGGCCGGCACCCTGCAGATCTCCTCGGGCCTGTTCGGGCTCTTCGGCAAGACGCTCCAGGTCGGCCCCGACACGCGCATCAGCGTCGACGGCCGCGATTCCAACCTGGGCGAGGTCCGCAAGGGCACCAAGGTCAAGGCGTCCTACGAGACCCGAAACGGCCTGACGGTCGCCACGCGCATCGAGGCGATGCCGAGTCGCGACATGTCCAGCCGGCGCTCCAGCTAGCCCCACCGCCCGACTTGCCCCGGCGCGGGAGGCGAGGCCCCCGCGCCGGGGCCGCGCTCGCCCCCCGCGCGGCATTGACAGCATCGGCAAGATGGGTGGAGGGGGGCCACCATGGAGACGATGACGATCACCATCGAATCGGACCGCGGCACGCGGATGAAGTTCCAGGTCGACCACGAGCCGCACTTCGATCTCCGGTCCGAGGAGGTGGACGGGCTCCACAGCACGGTCCGCACCGTCGAGAGCACGCTCGCGGAACCGGACGAGAGCCGGCTATGCCTCGTCCTCGCCAAGCTGACGATCGGCAGCATCCTCGAGGCGCTTCCCCTGTCCGACGAGGACGACGAGGAGTGAGCGTTGACAACCGACCGCCGCGCAGCCACACTCGCGGTGTCTCGTCAGCACTCGCCGCTCCTCTTACCTCGGGAGGCTCGCCATGCCGTACGTCCTCATCCGCCACAAGGTCGCCGACTACCAGAAGTGGAGGCGGGCGTTCGACGCGCACGGCAAGGTGAGGCGGTCGGGCGGCTCGAAGGGCGGGCGCCTCTTCCGTAGCGCCGCCCGGCCGAAGGACGTGTTCAT
The DNA here is from genome assembly GCA_035493135.1 of Verrucomicrobiia bacterium. Taxonomy (GTDB): domain Bacteria; phylum Methylomirabilota; class Methylomirabilia; order Rokubacteriales; family CSP1-6; genus CAMLFJ01. The sequence goes on along the minus strand of DATJIR010000091.1, from coordinate 6,058 downwards.
CCTGTTCCGCTGGAGCGACCTCCGGCAGGCCAAGAAGTTCACGAAGTCGGCGGGCCTGCGGAAGGCGATGAAGGCGGCGGGCGTGCGCGGCAGGGCGGACGTGTTCTACCTGCAGGAGACCGCCCGCTCGGCCACCTGAGCCGTCACGCGGTCATCTGCGGCTGCCGGGCGAGGCGCCGCACCGGCGAGAGCAGGATCACCACCGCCTGGACGAGGAAGCCCGCGGCGGCCACCACGAGGGCGGTCTCCGCGCCGTAGAGCCCGCCCACGAGGCCGCCGATCGCCGCGCCGAGCGGCCGCGAGCCGTACGCCGCGATGTTGATGGCCGATACGCGGCCCAGCAGGTGCGACGGGGTCACCGTCTGCCGGAGGGTCGTCGTGCTGATCACCCAGAGGATGGGACCCACGCCCATCAGGAAGAAGCTCAGCGCCGCGAGGCCGAACGACGGCGCGCAGATGGTCAGCAGCATCACGACCGCGGCCACGAGCCCGGTGACCGGCCCGATCGCGACGACCGCTCCGAACGGCAGCGCGCCGAGCACGCGGCCGGCCAGCAGCGCGCCCAGCACCATGCCGATGCCGTAGGTGGCGAGGGTGGCGCCCACCTGGCTCGCCGAGAGGCCCAGGTGGTGCACCGCGTACGGCACGTAGACCGCCTGCAGGACGAAGAACGCGGTGTTGAACACGAACTGGGTGACCAGGATCGGCAGGAGCAGCGAGTGGCGCAGCATGAAGCCGGCGCCCTCGGCCAGGTCGGCCAGCGGGTGGCCGGCGGCCCGCCGCGGACGCGCCGGCTCGCGCAGGCCGCCCAGCAGGATCACCCCGCCGGTCGACAGCGCGGCGGCCAGCCCGAACGCGGCCGAGGCGCCGGTCCAGCCCACCAGCGCGCCCGCCACCGCGGGCCCGCCCACGAAGGCGGCGGTGCGCGCCAGCTCGAGGCGCGCGTTGGCGACGGCCAGCCCCTCGGGCGGCACCAGCGCGGGCACGAGCGAGGGCGCGGTGACGCTGTAGGCCACCGTCCCGCACGCGCCCGCGAATCCCAGGAGCGCGAGCCACCAGAGCGTGAGGAGCCCGGTCTGCGCGAGCACCAGGGTCGCGATCAGCGAGCCCGCGCGCACCGCCTCGGCCAGCGCCATGAGGCGACGGCGCGGCATGCGATCGGCGAGGAGCCCCGCGGGAATGGCCAGGATCAGGAAGGGCAGCGTCTGCGCGGTCTGGAGGAAGCCCGTCTCGCCGGCGCCCGCGCCCAGCGCGAGCACGGCGACGAGCGGCGTCGCGGCCAGGCCAATCTGCTCGGCCGACTGCGCGGCCAGATTCGACCACGCGAGGCGGGGAAATCCGGGAGCGGTCTTCACGCATCGGTATACGTGGCCCGCGTCGATTCGGGTGGAAGGCGGCCGCCCCTCACCCCGGCTCTCTCCCCCGAGGGCGAGGGGAGAGCTAAAGCTGGAGGAAGCGCTGCTGGATGGTGGGATCCTGGCGGAGCGCCGCGGGCGTGCCCTCGAACTGGATCCGGCCCTGGTCCATCACGTAGAGCCGGTGGGAGAGGGCCATCGCGACCTCGAGGGTCTGCTCGACCAGCAGGATCGTGGTACCGCGTCGGTTGATCTCGCGCAGGATCCCGGTGAGGCTCTCCACCAGCAGCGGGGCCAGCCCCTCGGTCGGCTCGTCGACCAGCATGATCCGGGGATGCGCGACCAGGCCGCGCGCGATGGCCAGCATCTGCTGCTCGCCGCCCGAGAGGAAGCGGCCCTTCTGGTCGATGCGCTCGCGCAGGCGCGGAAAGTACTCGAGCGCCTCCTCGAGCCGCCGCTCGGCCTCCGCGCCGGGCGCGGCCATCATCCCGAGGCGCAGGTTCTCCAGCACGGTCAGGTTCGGCAGGACCCGCCGCTCCTCCGGCACCCAGCCGACGCCCCGCCGCACGATCTGATGCGTCTCGAGCCGCGTGATGTCCTCGCCGCCCAGCCGCACCGCCCCGCGGCGCGCCCGCGCGATGCCCATGATCGAGAGGAGCGTGGTGGTCTTGCCCGCGCCGTTGCGCCCGATCATGGTGACGACCTCGCCGTCGCCCACCGAGAGCGAGACACCCTGGAGGATGTGGGCCTCGCCGTAGTAGGTGTGCACGTCCTCGACGCTGAGCAGGCTCACCGCGAGGCCCCGAGGTACGTCTCCTGCACGAGCCGGTTGCCGCGGATCTCCTCGGGGGTGCCGTCGGCCAGCACCGAGCCCTGGTGCAGCACGGTGACCCGATCGGAGATGCCCATCACCAGCTTCATCTTGTGCTCGACCAGCACCACGGTGCGCCCGCGGGCCAGCTCGCGGATCAGCACCATGGTCTCGTCGGTCTCCTCGGGGCTCATGCCCGCGGTGGGCTCGTCGAGCAGCAGCAGCGCGGGGTCGGAGGCCAGCGCGATGCCGATCTCGAGGTGCCGCTTCTCGCCGTGGGAGAGGTGCGCGGCGGGGCGCTCGGCCTGCCGGGTCAGGCCGACGGTGGCGAGGATCCCGGCCGCCCGCTCGCGGCAGCCCGCGATCCGGTCGGCGCGGGACCAGAAGTTGAACGAGCGCGCGTATCCCTGCACCGCCACCCGCACGTTCTCGAGCACCGAGAGGTGGGGAAAGATGTTGGTGATCTGGTACGACTTGGCGATGCCGAGGCGGCACACCCGGTGCTGCGGCAGTCCGGTGATGTCCTCCTCCTGGAACAGCACGCGCCCCGAGGAGGGCTCCATCTCGCCCGAGACCAGGCGGAAGAACGTGGTCTTGCCCGCCCCGTTGGGCCCGATGATGGAGCGCAGCTCGCCCTTGTGCACCGTGAGGCTCACCGCGTTCACCGCGGTCAGGCTGCCGAAGGATCGGGTGAGGCGGTCGGTCCGCAGCAGCACCCCGTCGGAAGCGGTCATACCGTCGCGAAAAACCGCGCGGGGGCTCCCTCGGTGCCGGCGATCTTGTAGAAGGGGGCCGCGAACTCCACGCGCCGGCGCGGCAGCGCGGCCAGGTTGGTGAGGCCTTCCATGATGACCACGCCCGCCCCCAGGATCACCCGGTGCATCGCGAAGTCCTCCGAGGTGAAGTCGGGCAGGCGCGCGCAGTACTCCTCGAAGAAGTCGAAGCCGATGTTCTTGGGTCCGCGCTCCACCAGCCACTGCGCGGCCCCGGGCGGGAAGTAGGGCGACTGGGTGAAGTAGTCGGGCCAGCGGCCGTACATCTTGTCGGTCCAGCCCGTCTTGAGCAGCACGATGTCGCCGCGCCTGACGTCGCCCGCCCCGCCCTTCTTCAGATCGTCGATGGTGATCTCGTGGTTCGCCCCCACCCAGGAGAGATCCACCACCAGGGCCTCGCCCATGACCTGGTCGAGGGTGATCTCGGCGGTGGTGATGCCGTTCCGGAAGACGTGGAGCGGCGAGTCGATGTGCGCGCCGGTGTGCAGGCTCTGGTTCACGCTCGAGACCTGCCAGAAGCCGGGCCCGCGGCGGTGGGGCGTCACCTCGAGCTTCATGTTGGTGGACGGCGGGCTGAACGTGTTCTCGTCCACCGTCACGGAGAGGTCCACGAATCGGCTCATGAGGGGGTCACCGGGAGAAGTTGCCGATGGCGCGGGCCGGCCCGGTCAGCTCCACGATGTGGAGCCCGGTGTCCGCCCGGTCCGCCAGGTAGATGTAGCCGCGGTCGTCCACGTCGACGTTGTTGGTCTGGATCGCGGTCTTGCAGCGGGGCGCACCCGACACCTCGACGCAGCGCTTGTCCGTCCTCGCGGTGACCGACGGAACGTAGAAGCCGGCCTCGGTCGGATGGAACGGATCGCGGACGTCCACCGCCCGCACCCCCGCGTTGAAGTACGCGATGAAGGCGAGCCGGCCGTAGTAGATGGGCGAGAACGACTCGTTGCTCGAGTGGGGGCCGAAGCGCCCGCCCCGCCGGCAGAAGTCCCCGGTGGGATCCGGCACCTCGAACGTGGCCACCGAGAACGGGGTGCGCTCGGTGGTGACGTCGACCATGAACGCGAGCTGGCGGACCTCCTGGCACTCGTTGCGGAGCGACTCCGAGACCAGGAGCACGAAGTCGCGCGTGCGGCCCGGCACGCCCGGCGACCAGTGGGGCACCGAGACCCCCAGGATCGGGAACGCGGTGTGCCCGCCCCAGGCCGGCGACATGTCGAGGCGGCCGATCTGCGGATAGAGCAGGTTCTCGGGGGTCGGCGCGAAGCGATCCGCCGCCTGCGGGTTGCCCGCGAGCAGCTTCTCGCGGTCGACGATCTGCAGCACCCCCTTGGCCCCGGTGCCGTACGGGAAGTAGACGCGATTGCGGAACGCGATGGGCCCGTGCACGCCCTCCGGCGCGGTCCCGGTCGATCCCGGCTCCTGCCCGGGAAGGCCGAAGTCGCGGATGAAGCGCGGCTGCGCCGGGTCGCTCAGGTCATAGATCTTGGTCATCCGGTTGGTGCGCCAGCCGGAGGGCGCGCCGTCCGAGACCAGGTACGCGATACCGGTGTCGCACTCCCACCAGTTCTTGTGCGTGCTCTTGAGGCCGTCGAGCACCGTGACGAGGCGCGTCGGCTTCGCCGGATCCGTCACATCCCAGACCTCGTGCGCGAGGTTGCCGAGGGTGCGCAGGAGATAGCTCTTCTCGCGCTGACCGCGCGGCAGCGTCTTGCCGTCGCAGACGCGTACCATCGCGGCTCCGCCCGCCTCGGCCTCACCTTCCGCCCCCGCGATGTGGTGCAGGTAGCGCGGGCGCTTCGGATCGGTCACGTCCAGGATCGACGTGCCGTTGTCCTCCACCTGGCCGGTGAGTGGATTCATCCGCTTGCCGCCGTGGTGGCCGATGTAGGCGATCCACCGCGCGCCCTGGTGGTGAACCACGGGCTGGTAGGCCGAGCGGGCCTGGAGGTCGTCCGCGCCGACCAGGCGCATGTTGCGCTGCTCCTCGGCCGGGGCGGGCACAGGCGCCCATGCCAGGAGGCAGCCCAGGAGCAGGCCGGCGATCGGCCACGCACTCGACCGCGCCGGTTTCGGCGTCGACGCTCCTCCTCGGGGGGCACGCTCTGGCATGAAAGCGGCCCCAGCCTACCCGGGGCTCCGCCGGACGGTCAATAGCCGATCCCGGCGCCCGCTCCCCCGGCTCGGCCATCGCCCGCCGCGACCGAAGGCCACGCGGGCAGTTTACAATTGTGGCATGGCTCAGGCGCGTAACCCCGTTCTGATCACGCCCCTGGTGAGTATTACCGGGAACTTCCTGGGCGGGCTCGTCGCGTTCCTGTACTTCCGCCTGGTCGACCCGACCACCGCGTCGCTGACCCGGCTCGGCGTTCACGAGGTCCTGCACTCCCTCCTCGCCTTCGGCCTGCTGGTCGCCCTCGGGCACTGGTACAGCAGTCGCTGGATGGGCCCGATCGTCCGGGCCGCCGAGGGACGGGCGCAGACCGGGCGGGAGGCCGTCCGCGCGCGGCGGCGCGCGCTGCTGTTCCCGTTCGTGCTCGCCGCGGTTTCCTTCGGTGGTTGGGTGGCGGGCGGCCTGATCTGGGGCGTCGGCATGCCGCTCCTGATGGGGCGACCGCTGGTCCTCGAGCGAGCGGTGCGGATGGTCTTCGGGGTCACCGTGCTCGCGGGCAGCGTGACCACCGCGTTCGTCTTCTTCGTCAGCGAGCACCTCTGGCGGCCGCGCCTGCCGATCCTCTTCCCGGACGGCGACCTGAGCGCGGTCTCGCGGGTGCCCCGCTTGGCGGTGCGCGTCCGCCTGCTCGCCATCTTCCTGCTCACCGCGGTGGTACCGCTCGCGGTGCTCGGCATCGTGTCGTACACGCGCGCGCTCGACCTACTCGACGCCGACCCGGCGACCGCCCGCGGGATCGTGTCGGGCCTCCGGACCACGATCCTGTTCTTCGTGGGGGTCGGCGTCGTCGTCGCGGTGGGTCTGGCCCTCTTCGCGGCCAACAGTGTCGCGACGCCCCTGAAGGACGTCGAGAGCGCCATGGCCCAGGTCGAGCGGGGGCGGCTCGACGGCCACTGCCCGGTGGTCAGCACCGACGAGATCGGCGCCGTGGCCGAGGGCTTCAACCGCA
>DATJIR010000090.1:0-7064 GCA_035493135.1 Verrucomicrobiia bacterium | reverse complement strand
GATCGCGGCGGGCCGGTACACGTCCGCCGCGGCCAGCAGGGGATGCTGTCCCTGTTTCTGGAAGTGGCGGGCCAGCTTCGCCGCGCTCGTCGTCTTGCCGGAGCCCTGGAGACCCACCAGCATCACCACCGTCGGCGGGTGCGGTGCCATCGCGAGGCGGTGGCCGGAGCCGCCGAGCAGCTCCACCAGCTCGTCCCGCACCACCTTCACCACCTGCTGACCCGGGGTCAGGGACTGCAGCACGTCCTGGCCCACCGCCTTCACCCTGACGCGCTCGACGAAGGCTTTCACGACCTTGAAGTTGACGTCGGCTTCCAGCAGGGCCACGCGGACCTCGCGCAGCGCCTCCTGGATGTTCTCCTCCGTCAGCCGGCCGAAGCCACGCAGCCGGTCGAGGATTCCGGTGAGACGACTGGTCAGACTGTCGAGCATTGCGTTACCACCTGGGAAGCAGCGTCTGGAAACGCTAAAGAATACTGATGGGGGTCTAAAAAGTCAAGCGCTTTTCGGTACTTCCGATGCATCCCGGAGCGCCGCCACCGCGGCCCCGGGGTCCGGGGCGCCGAAGATGGACGACCCGGCCACCAGCACGGTGGCCCCGGCCCGGGCGAGGGGCCCGGCGTTCTCCGCCTTCACGCCGCCGTCCACCGAGATCAGGACGTCCCGGGAGCCCACCAGGGCCCGGAGCCGGCGGATCTTCTCGTAGGCGGTCGGAATGAACGATTGGCCGCCGAAGCCGGGGTTCACCGACATCACCAAGACCAGATCGAGGTCGTCCAGCACGTACTGGAGCACCTCCGGGGGCGTGGAGGGGTTGAGCGCCACGCCGGACTTGGCTCCCGCTTCCCGGATCAGGGTCAGGGCGCGCTCCAAGTGAGGGCAGGCCTCGACGTGGACGGTCAGGTAGTCCGCCCCGGCCTTCACGTAGGTCTCGATCCAGCGCTCCGGCTCCTCGATCATCAGGTGGACGTCCAGGGGCAGCCGTGTGCGCTTCCGGATCGACTCGATGACCGGCGGGCCGATGGTCAGGTTGGGCACGAAGTGGCCGTCCATGACGTCGACGTGTAGCTGGTCCGCCCCGGCCGCCTCCACGCGGGCAATCGCCTCCCCCAGCGCGGCGAAGTCGGCGGACAGGATGCTGGGGGCGATCCTCATGCTGCGACCTTACCCGAAAGCGGCGGGGCCCGCAAAGGCCTCGCGCGCCGGACGATCAGGGCCGGGCGGCCCGGGCCAGGCGGACCGCGGTGAAGCCGTCGGTGCCGTGCACGTGGGGCAGGCAGCGGATGAACCCCTCCGGGCCCGGGGCCACCGGGAAGTCGGCCGGTGGGTCCACCGTCCAGTCCGGGTGGCCGTCGAGGAAGCCGCGCACGATCAGGTCGTTCTCCTCCGGCTCGAGGGAGCAGGTGGCGTAGACCAGCCGCCCCCCCGGCCGGGCCAGCGCGGCCGCCGCGGCCAGGATGCCGCGCTGCTTCTCGGCGAGGCGGGCGAGATCGGACTCGTCGCGGTTCCACTTCACGTCCGGGTTGCGACGGAGCACGCCCAGGTTCGAGCAGGGCGCGTCGACCAGCACCCGATCGCACCGGCCCTTCCAGCGTCCGGCCACCGCGGCCACGCCGCCGGTGTGGGCCTCGATGATGTCGACGCCGAGGCGCGCGGCGGCCTGGGTCAGCAGGCGGAGCCGCGCCGCGTTCGGATCCATGGCGACGATGCGGCCCCGGTTGCCCATCAGCTGGGCCAGGTGGGTGGCCTTGGTGCCGGGCGCCGCGCACGTGTCCGCGACCAGCTCGCCGGGGCTCGGATCGAGCAGGCGCGCGATCAGCATCGAAGCCTCGTCCTGGATGGCGCACCAGCCCGCTGTGAAGGCGGCCCAGCGGCCGACCGCGCCGCGTCGCACCGTGAGGCCCTCGGGGGCCAGCCGCGTGGGATCGGTCTCGGCCAGCTCTTCGTCGCGGAGGCGGGCCGCGAGGTCCTCGCGCGTGATGCGGAGCGTGTTCGCCCGGATGGTCACCGGTGGCCGCTCGTCGAGCGCGGCCATCAGCCGCTCCGCCTCCTCCATCCCGTAGCGGGCGATCCAGCGCGCGGCGATCCAGTCGGGAAACGACCAGCGCACGCCGGCCGCCTCGACCGGGTGCGCGGGCAGGCGCGGCGGGCCCGGCGCGCGCGTGAACGAGCGCAGCACCCCGTTGACGAACTCGGCCGGCCCCGGCACCCGCGACTTGAGCCGGGCCACGCTCACCGCCTCGTCCACCGCCGCCCACCGCGGCACCCGGTCGAGGAAGATGAGCTGGTAGGCGGTGAGCCGCAGCAGCGCGCGCACCCAGGGGTCGAGCTTCGCGAGCGGGCGGTTGAGGTGCGGCGTGAGCCGCCAGTCCAGATGGCGGCGCCACCTCAGCGTTCCGAACACGATCTCGGTGCAGAGCGCGGCGTCGCGCGGCTCCAGTCGCGCCCGCTCGAGCGCGTGCTCGAGCGCGATGTCGGCGAAGGCCCGGTCGCGCTCCACCCGCACCAGGATGTGCAGCGCCTCGTAGCGCGCCTGCGAGACCGGCCCCGCCCGGAGCACGGGGCTCACGGCGTCGGCTCGGTCACGCGCGCGCCCGGCTCGAGGCGCGCGCCGCGGCGGAAGTCGGCCCAGGGCATGGCCTTGCGGTTCTCCGGCTGGACTTCCTGCGGGAGGAGGATGCCGGAGCCGGTGGCGATGCCGAGCTGGCCCTCGGGCCTCTCAGCCTGCCCGAGGGGGACGAGGGTGCCTGGTGGCGCGGCTGCCGGGCCGGGCAGGGCCCGGGCGCGCCAGATCAGGAGGCGGCCCACCGGCGATACCAGGGCGGCGCCGGGCCATGGGTTGCAGCCCCGGATCCGGTTGACCAGGTCTCGCGCCGGCTCGGCCGGCCGGAGCCAGCCGTCTTCCTTCTTCAGGCGCGGGGCCAGGGTGGCCTGGGCCCCGTCCTGCGGGATTCGGGGCAGGGCGTCGATCTCCTCGAGGGTCCGCAGCAGGAGCCGCGCGCCGATGCCGGCCAGGCGCTCCGACAGCTCGCCCGCCGTCTCGTCCGGCCCGATCGCGGTCGTCTCGCGCAGGAGCATGTCGCCGGTGTCCATTCCCGGGTCCATCTGGAAGGTGGTGATCCCGGTCTCGGTCTCACCGCGGATGATGGCCCAGGCGATGGGGGCGGCCCCGCGGTAGCGCGGCAGGACCGAGGCATGGACGTTGATCGAGCCGCGCGTCGGCACGTCGAGCACGGCCTTGGGCAGGATCTGGCCGAAGGCGGCCACCACCGCCACGTCGGCCCGGTGCTCCGCGAGGCGCTCGGGCCAGCCCGGATCGCGCAGGCGTGGCGGCTGGAGCACCGGGACCTGCGCCTCGAGGGCACGGCGCTTCACCGGCGACGCGGTGAGCGGGCGGCCGCGTCCCGCGGGCCGGTCGGGCTGGGTGATCACGGCCACGACGTGGTGATGGGCGAGCAGGCCCTCGAGGGTCGGCAGGGCGAAGGCGGGGGTGCCGTAGAACAGGACGCGCAGCCCCGGCCCGCTAGAGCGCGAAGGCGTGGTGCGCGGTCTCCTTGGGGAAGCCTTCCTTCTGGATCTTCTTCTTGATGCGATCCCGCGTCACGGGGGGCAGGCGATCGATGAACAGCACGCCGTCCAGGTGATCCATCTCGTGCTGCACCACTCGCGACCTGAGCCCGCTCGCATCGAAGGAGAAGGGCTTGCCGTCCGCGTCGAGCGCGCTGACCGTGATCGATCGGCTCCGCTCCACGTCCGCGAAGATACCGGGGAGGGACAGGCACCCCTCCTCCTCGCGAATGGAGCCGCTCCGGGACTCGATGACCGGGTTGATCAGGGCTTGGGCGCCGCCCTTGCCGTCGTCCATCACCAGGATGCGGTGGGGCAGGGCGACCTGCGGGGCGGCCAGCCCGATGCCCACCTGATGCCACATCGTCTCGGTCATGTCGGCGATGATCCGCTTGATCTCGGACGTGATCTCGCGGACCGGCGCGGCTACTTGCCGCAGCACCGGGTCGCCGTACAGTCTCACCGTCAGCAGCGCCACTGGGCTCGTCTCCTCTGGACTCTCGCCGCTTCAGCCGTTCGCCTGCGGGTCCATCTCTACTTCTACCATACCGGCCGCGCCCCGTCGCTTCCCGAGCAGCGGCGCGAGCGCGGGCGCCAGGAGATGCGGCAGGTGGGCGGGGCCCTTGACGACGAATCGCCACCGGCGGTTGCGCACGCCGGTCGGGCTGGCCGACGCAGGCGGGTACACCGTGAGCCCGGCGATGCCGCGCAGGGCCCCCGCGCACTCGTCGGCCAGCGCGCGCGCCCGCGCGTCCTCGCGGGCGCGGGCCGAGACCTCGCACAGGCGCCGGAACGGCGGGTAGCCCAGCTCGGCCCGGAAGCGCAGCTCCTCCTTGTAGAAGCCGGCGTGGTCCTGGGCCTGCACCGTGCGGACCGCGTAATGCTCGGGGTGCTGGGTCTGCACGATGACGCGGCCGTCGGGCATCACCGCCTCCGCGGCCGCCCACAGCAGCTCCCAGGTGCGCTCGCCGGCCCGGAAGTCGGGCACCCGGAGCATGCCGTCCAGGGCCACGAACCCGACGCAGCCCACCGAGCGTGTCGGCAGCGCGCGCAGCAGGGCCGGCGTGCCGATCACCACCTGGGCCTCGAGGCTCTGCCGGGAGACGGTCAGGCGCGGGAAGCGGCGGATCACCGAAGTCTGTACGCGCTCGGCGTCCCAGCCGAACGGGGAGAGGCGGTGACCGCCGCATCCACCACAGTGGTCGGGCGGGGCGTCGACGCGCGCGCAGAGCGGGCAGCGCAGCTCGCGGCGGTCCCGCGAGAGGGCCCGCGGTACCCCGCAGTCCGGGCAGCGGAGGATCGCCCCGCAGTCGTCGCAGGCGAGTGCTGCGGCCCGGCGGCTGACGATCAGCGCGGCGCGGCGGCCCTGCTTCGTGCTGTCCTCGATAGCGCGGGTGAGGGGGAGGGTCAGCGGATGATTGCGCAGGATGCCGCGGGTGTCCGCGGTCAGGATCTGGGGCCAGGGGCCGGCCGCGGCCTCCGCGCGCGCGATCTGTCCGTCCTGCGCGCGCCACCAGGTCTCCACCGACGGCGTGGCCGAGAGCAGCAGCAGGCGGCTGCCGTCGAGCGCGGCGCGGCGCAGGAGCAGGTCGCGCGAGTGCAGGCGCGGCGCCCCGGGCGGCTTGTGGGCCGGGTCGTGCTCGTCGATGAGGGCCAGGGTCGCCGGGGGCGGGAGCGGGGCCAGGAGGGCGGACCGGGTCCCGACCACCACGCGGCTCTTGCCGCGCGAGGCCGCGAACCAGGCGCGGCGCCGCTCCGGCTCGGGCACTCCGCTGTCGAGCCGGGCCGCGTCGAGCCGGCGCGCCCAGCGGGCGGCCGCCTCGCGGTCCGGCGCGATGACGAGCGCAGCGCCGGGGTCCCGCTCGAGGTGCTCGGCGAGGCGGGCCTCGCGCCGATGGTCCGTCCACAGCTCCGGCTCGTGGGCGGGCCCCGGGGGCGGCTCGGCGGGCGGCGAGACGGTCTCGGCCGCGGAGGGCCGCGGCGGCGGCGGCAGCAGCGAGAGCAGGGTGGAGCCCCACGAGGACAGGCTCTCGCGGGCGGCCCAGCGCGTGAGCTCGAGCGCCGCGTCCGACAGGACCGGCACCGGCTCGACCGCGCGCTGCAGGGGCTTCAGGCCGGTCGCGTCCCCCTCACGGAGCGCGACCACCACCCCGATGCGGCTCCGGCCGTGCAGCGGCGCGCTCACCCGCTGCCCGCGGCTCACCCCGAGGCCCGCGGGCACCGCGTAGGAGAACGCGTGGTCGATGGGGATATCGAAGACGATATCCGCGATCAACCGCCGGGCCGCCCGCCGTCGGTCGCGCGTGCGTCGTACTCGCGCCGCGCCAGCTTCAGGTCGTCCCAGGCCATGCGCTTGAACTCCTGGCCCGGGTTGCGCAGCAGGAACGCGGGATGGAAGGTCGGCACCAGCACCGCGGAGCGGAAGGCGTAGGTCTTGCCGCGCAGCCGCGTGATGCCTTCCTTGGTGCCGAGCAGAGTCTGGGCCGCGAAGTTCCCGAGGGCGAGGATGACGTGCGGCGCCACCGTGTCGATCTGGGCCATGAGGAACGGGCTGCACGCCGCGACCTCGTCCGGCTCCGGGTTGCGGTTGCGCTCGGGCCGGCACTTCACCACGTTGGCGATGTAGCAGTCGCGCTCGCGATCGAAGCCCACCGACGCGAGCATCTTGGTGAGGAGCTGGCCCGCGCGCCCCACGAAGGGTACGCCCTGCTTGTCCTCCTCCTCCCCCGGGCCCTCGCCCACCACCATGAGGCGCGCCCGGGCGTGGCCCGAGCCGAAGGCCACGTTCGTGCGGCTCTTGCAGAGCTTGCAGAGCTGGCAGCCCTGCCGCGCGCGCTCCTGCTCGCGCAGGGCGTCGGCCGGGTCGGGGAAGGGCACCGCGGCCAGGGTCAGGTCGCGCAGCCCGAGATCGCGGTGGTGGCGGAGGGTGTCGACGAGCCCGCGCAGGGCGAGGGTCACGTCCTCCCGCGGATCGCTCATGCGGCTAGCGGGCGCTGCGGTCGGGAGTGCCGGCGCGCAGCGCCGCGCGGAGACCGAGCACCCGGTCGAGGATGGCGTCGGCCACGTCGAGCTTGCTCATCCGGGGGAGGTCGGTCACCCCGCCCCAGCGGTCCATCAGCGTCACCTGGTTGTCGTCGGCCTCGAACCCGATGCCCTTCACGCTCACGTCGTTGACGACGAGGAGGTCGACGCCCTTCGCCTCGAGCTTGGCCGCCGCGGTGGCGCGCACGTCGTGGGTCTCGGCCGCGAAGCCCACCAGGAAGGCCCGGCCCTTGCGGGCGGCCAGCTCGCGGAGGATGTCCGGGTTCGCCACCAGCTCGAGGGTGAGCCCCTCGTCCTTCTTGGACTTGATCTTGCTCTCGCTCGGCCGCCGGGCGCGATAGTCACCCACCGCGGCCGCCTTGATCAGGATGCTGGCGCGATCGACGTGCTGGAGCGCCGCCTCGCGCATGTCCTCCGCGGTCTGCACCGGCACGTAGACCGCGCCGGGCGGTGGG
>DATJIR010000089.1:0-2936 GCA_035493135.1 Verrucomicrobiia bacterium | reverse complement strand
CGACCCGCACGGGGTGAGCCCGCACGCGCTGCTGCCGGAGCGCCCCGGCCTTCCCGGAGGCGCCCGGTGACCTCGGCCTTTCCCGAGCCCCTCGTCTCGACCGAGTGGCTGGTCGCCCATCTGGGCGAGCCGGACCTGAAGGTCGTCGACGCGACCTTCTACCTGCCGCACCTGCAGCGGGACGCGCGCGCCGAGTTCGAGCAGGCCCACGTCCCCGGCGCGGTGTTCTTCGACATCGACGCGATCGCCGACCACGCGAATCCCCTGCCCCACATGCTGCCCGACGCGAAGGCCTTCGCGGACGCGGTGGGCGCGCTCGGCATCGCGGCCGGAGACCGGGTGGTGGCCTACGGGGGCCGCGGGCTCATCGCCTCGGCCCGCGCGTGGTGGATGTTCCGGATCTTCGGCCACGATCGGGTCGCGGTGCTGGACGGCGGCTCGGCCAAGTGGAAGCGGGAGGGCCGCCCGGTCGAGGCCGGCCGTCCGGCGCCGAGCGCGCGGCGATTCGCGGCGACGCTTCGGCCGGCGCTGGTCGCGGATCTGGACCGGATGCGCGCGATCTTGGAGCGGCGCGACGCCCAGGTCGTGGACGCGCGCTCGCGCGGTCGCTTCGCGGCCACCGAGCCCGAGATCCGGCCCGGGCTGCGCGGGGGTCACATCCCGGGGAGCCTCAGCCTGCCCTACAACGAGCTGTTCCGCGACAACGACGACGTGATGCTGCCCGCCGAGGACGTGGCCGCGGCCTTCGCCCGCGCGGGGCTCGATCCGGCCCGACCCGTGGTGGCCAGCTGTGGCTCCGGGGTCAGCGCGGCGGTGCTGGCTCTCGGGCTGTACCGGCTGGGCCGCCGCGACGCGGCGGTGTACGACGGCTCGTGGACCGAGTGGGGAGGCCGGGCCGACACGCCGGTCGCCACCGGAGCGGCATGATGGCGACCGAGACGTACTCTCTCGAGCAGTTCGTGACCGATCTGGACCGGATCACCAGCCGCGAGAGCGCCCCCGCCGCGATCACCGCCGAGGTCGCGCCCCTGCTCGGCCGTCTGGTGCGGAATCCCGCCGCGATCCCGGCGCGATTCCGCGGCCGGGCCCCCGACGGCGGCCGCGGCCGCTTCATGCTCCACCGCGCGCCGCGCTTCAACGTCACCTCGGTGGTGTGGCGCCCCGGAGACCGCGCGGCCGCGCACAACCACGACACGTGGGGCGCGATCGGCGTCGTCGACAACCAGATCGAGGAGACCCGCTACCGCGTGGCCTCCGCGGCGGGCCGGAGCGCCGCGCTCGCGGTCCGGAGCGTGACGCGCCACGGGCCCGGCGCGATCTCGCTCCTCGTTCCGCCCGACGACGAGGTGCACGCGATGTACAATCCGACCGAGCGCGACACCGTCGAGATCCACGTGTACGGGCGCGACCTCTACGGCCTGCCCCGCAAGACCTGGGCCGCCGACGGGCGGGTGACGCCCCTGGTGAGCCCGAAATACCTCAACTGCTGACGAAGGAGGAGACAACATGTCGCTGAGACTCGGAGACACCGCTCCCGACTTCACCGCCGAGACCACCCAGGGTCCGGTCAAGTTCCACGACTGGATCGGCGACTAGTGGGCCATCCTGTTCTCCCACCCGCGGGACTTCACCCCGGTGTGCACCACCGAGCTCGGCTACGTGGCCCGGCTCAAGGGGGAGTTCGACAAGCGCCACGTCAAGTGCATGGGGCTCTCGATCGACCCGGTGGACTCGCACAAGGGCTGGATGAAGGACATCAAGGAGACGCAGGGACACGAGCCCACCTTCCCGATCGTGGCCGATCCCGAGCGCAAGGTGGCGAACCTGTACGGCATGATGCACCCCGCGCACGACGAGGTGTACACCGTGCGCACCGTGTTCGTGGTCGACCCCAAGAAGAAGATCCGGCTGATGATCACGTACCCGCAGACCACCGGGCGGAACTTCGACGAGATCCTGCGGGTGATCGACTCGCTGCAGCTGACCGACGGCTACCGGGTCGCGACCCCGGTGAACTGGAAGCAGGGCGACGACGTCATCATCGTGCCCGCGGTGACCGACGACGAGGCCAAGGCCAAGTTCCCCAAGGGCTGGAAGGCGCTCAAGCCCTACCTCCGCCTCACGCCCCAGCCCAACAAGTAGCGCCCCGGCCCCCGCGCCCCGACCCGACGAGGCTCGCCCGCTCGTGGCCAGAGCAGCCGACGTCGTCGTGGTCGGGGCCGGATGCGTCGGATCGAGCGTCGGCTTCCGCCTGGCCCAGCGCGGCGCCCGCGTCACCGTGCTGGACGCGGGGGCCCCGGGCGGGGGCACCTCCGGCGCGTCGTTCGCCTGGACCAACTCCTTCGGCAAGACCCCGCGCGACTACCACGACCTGAACGTCGCGGGCATGGAGGAGCACGCCGCGCTCGCGAAGGAGCTGCCCGGCGGGGGCTGGCTCCACCAGGACGGCGCGCTCGCGTGGGAGGACTCGGCCGCCGGGTGGGCGAGGCTCGAGTCGGCGGTCGACCGGCTCCGCGGCTGGGGCTACGCGGTCGAGCGCATCAGCCCCGCGCAGGCCCGCGAGATCGAGCCCGAGCTGCGCATCGGCCCCGACGTCGGCCGCGTGATCTGGACCCCGAGCGAGGGCTACGTCGACGTGGTGCCCTACATCGCGGCGGTGCTGGCCGCGGCGGGCCGACACGGGGCGCGCGTGCTCCCCGGCCGGCGCGTCGCGGAGGTGCTGCGCTCGGGCGATCGCGTGCTCGGCGTGCGGACCGAGGACGGCGGGCGGTTCGAAGCCCGGGTCGTGGTCGACTGCGCGGGCGTCGCGGCCGGCGAGGTCGCC
Source organism: Verrucomicrobiia bacterium (assembly GCA_035493135.1). GTDB lineage: Bacteria > Methylomirabilota > Methylomirabilia > Rokubacteriales > CSP1-6 > CAMLFJ01. The sequence continues at coordinate 112 of DATJIR010000089.1, read as the reverse complement.
CGCCTCGCGGGCCTCTCCGTCCCCCTCGACCGCGTGCCGGGGCGGCTAGTCTACACGTCGCCGGTGGCCACGACGCTGCGCCGCGCGATCCACGCGCCGGGCGTGCACTTCC
>DATJIR010000088.1:0-2827 GCA_035493135.1 Verrucomicrobiia bacterium | reverse complement strand
CGAGCACGGGGTGTACGGCTACGGGTTCGAGGGGCCGGAGTTCGCCGAGGTCTTCGTGGATCGTGTGCAGAAGCGCTACGGCTGGACGATCGCGCCGGAGGCCCTGGTGCTGATCCCGGGAGTGATCCCCGGCCTCAACGTGGCCTGCCACGCGCTCACCGCGCCCGGTGACGGCCTGCTGATGCAGCTTCCGGTCTATCCGCCGATCCTCCGCTCGCCGACGAACCACGGGCTCAGCCGCGACGGGGCCCCGCTCGGCCGCGAGCGGGACGGCCGTTACGTGGCCGATCTCGACGCCGTTCGCGCCGCGATCCACCCGCGCACGCGCGCGTTCATCCTCTGCAACCCGCACAACCCGGTCGGCCGGGTCTTCACGCGCGAGGAGCTCGCCGGGATGGCGCGGATCTGCCTCGAGCGCGACATCCCGATCATCGCCGACGAGATCCACTGCGACCTGCTCTTCGGGGGCCACCGCCATGTCCCGATCGCCTCGCTCGCGCCCGAGATCGAGCGTCGCACCATCACCCTGATGGCGCCCAGCAAGACCTTCAACCTCGCCGGCCTCAAGGTCTCGGTCGCGGTGATCCCCGACCCCTCGCTGCGCGAGCGGTTCATGGCCGCGCGCGGCGACTACGTGCAGGCCTCGGTGAACATCCTGGGCTACGCCGCCGCGCTCGCCGCGTATCGCGACGGCCAGGAGTGGCTCGACGAGCTGATGCGCTATCTCGAGAGCAACCGGGACTTCCTGGTCGACTACGTGCGGCGGCATCTCCCCGGCGTCTCGATGGTGGCCCCCGAGGGCACCTACCTCGCGTGGCTCGACTGTCGGAGCGCGGGACCGGCCGCCGCCGACCCCTTCACGTTCTTCCTGGAGCGTGCGAAGGTGGCCCTCAACGACGGGGCCCTGTTCGGGGCCGGAGGCCAGGGCTTCGTGCGCCTCAACTTCGGCACGCCGCGCGCGCTCCTGACTGAAGGGCTCGACCGGATGCGGCGCGCCCTCGGCGCCTGAGGCCTTCCGGTCCGACCGGTTGGACGCGGCCGCGCGCGCGGTCGTTTACACGGGCCGACGGAAGTTTCTTCCCTCGAATGTGGCCGGGACGGCCCTCGTCTGACGACATGAATCCCTGAACCGGGAGGCGGCGATGCGCGCACGGTGGGGCATGACAGTGGCGGCGGCGGCGGCGATGCTGGGGGCGGGATGCGCCACGGCGCCCCGGGGGCCGAGCGTGCTGGTGCTCCCCGGCGAGGGCAAGCCCTTCGAGCAGTTCCAGGCCGACGTGACCGTCTGCCGGCACTGGGCCGCCCAGCAGGTCAAGGGCGCGTTCATGGACGCCCCGGCGTGGGAAGTGCAGCGCCGCTACGACAATGCCTACGTGCAGTGCATGTACGCGAAGGGGCACCAGGTACCGTCTCCTCCGGCGCCGGCGCGCCCGGCCCGATGACGCTCACGGAGGCCACCCGATGACCACGCTCCGGCGATCGATCGCAACCCTGCTGGCGCTCACGCTGCTCGTGGGAAGCGCCCCGCTGACTTGGGCCGCCGACGCGCCTCCGCCGCCGCCCGCGGGCGCGCCGCCCGCCGCGCCGCCCACCGCCGACGACGACGGGCAGCCCGCGCCCGACCAACCGGAGGGCGCCGCCCCGACCCCGCCGCGGCTCAGCTACGCGGACGGCGACGTGTCCTTCTGGCGGCCCGGCGGAGACGACTGGGCGCCCGCGCAGGTGAACACTCCGCTGGCCCCGGGCGACCAGCTCTACACCGGCAACCGCGGCAACCTCGAGATCCAGATCGAGGCGCGCAGCTTCGTGCGGGCGTGGGGCGACAGCCAGCTCGGCGTGGAGAACCACGAGCCCGATTTCCTCCAGCTCAAGGTCGCGGCCGGCCACGTCTCGCTGGACCTGCGCGCGCTCGATCCGGGCCGGACCGTCGAGGTCGACACGCCCGCCGCCGCGTTCACGATCGAGCGGGCGGGCTACTACCGCGTCGACGTCGCGCCGGACCGCACGTCGTTCGTCACCCGGCGGGGCGGCGTCGCGACGATGACCCCGGCCGGCGGCCAGGCGGTCACGATCGCGACGAGCGAGCAGGTGGTGACCGGGAGCGGGCCCGCGCCGGTACAGACCTTCGTGGCCCCCGAGCTCGACGTGTGGGACCGCTGGAACTACGCGCGCACCGAGGCCCTCATCGATACGGTGAGCGCGCGCTACGTGCCGTCCGGCGTGTCGGGCGTGGACGATCTCGACCAGCACGGCGCCTGGCGCGTCGTGCCCGATTATGGATCGGTGTGGGTGCCCGAGGGCGTCGCGCCGGACTGGGCGCCCTACACCACCGGGCGCTGGGTGTGGGACCCGCGGTTCGGCTGGAGCTGGGTGGATACCGCGCCGTGGGGCTGGGCGCCGTATCACTACGGCCGGTGGGTCCACCTCGATCGCGTCTGGGCGTGGGCGCCCGGCCCCGTGGTCGTGCGCCCGGTGTACGCGCCCGCGCTGGTCGCCTTCTTCGGCGCGCCCGGCGTGCGCGTGGCCATCGGCGCGCCCTTCGTGAGCTGGGTGGCCCTGGGCTGGGGCGAGCCGTGCGTGCCGTGGTGGGGCCGCCCGGGCTTCGTGGGCCGCGCGTGGTGGGGCGGCTGGGGCGGCCCCCGCATCGTGAACAACGTGGTGGTCAACCGCACCACCGTCGTGAACGTGCGGAACATCACGGTCTACCGGAACGTGAGCGTGCAGAACGCGGTGGTCGCGGTGCGCCCGGATCGCTTCGGGCGCGGGGCAGTCGGCGAGGCCCGGATCCGGCAGGTGGACACGCACCGGCTCGAGCCGGTGCACGGAC
>DATJIR010000087.1:0-15246 GCA_035493135.1 Verrucomicrobiia bacterium | reverse complement strand
ATGTAGTCGCCCCACGTCTCGAGCGGATGCAGGATCGGGAGCACGAGATGCGCCCGCGCGGTGGTCTCGCTCGGGCGGCCCGCCAGCGCCACCACCAGGGGCACCTTGGCCAGCGCCTCCGCGAAGCCCGACTTGGGCGGCATCGAGTAGACCGGATTGACGTCCACGAGGAGGAGGACGTCGATCTGCCCGCCCGTCATCGCTTGGGTCAGCGCCACCATGTCGGAGTACGGGGTCACCTTCCCGAGCGGCAGGGCGCTGCCGAAGCGCACCCGGGTCCCGACGGCGCCGATCGCGGCGTTGAGCAGGTTGACCGCCACGAGCGTATCGGTGGCCGTCGAGCCGGTCGACGCCGCGCCGCCGCCGATGACGAGCCCCCCGCGCGACTTGGCGAGGTCCCGCGCCACCTGCTTGATCGTCTCCGCGGGGATCCCGGAGGCGGTCGCCGCGCCCTCGATGTCGGCGGCGCGGGTCGCCGCGCGCAGGATGTTGAGATCGGCGCCCGAGGCCTGCAGGCCCTCGTCGACGATCACCTTGAGCATGGCCAGGGCGAGCGGCCCCTCGGTGCCCGGCGCGTTGCGCAGCCACTGATCGGCGTTGGCCGCGGTCAGCGACATCCGCGGCTCCACGTGCACGAACGTCCCCTGCTTGCCCTGGTAGAACGCGTGCATCCGCGAGAAGTCCGCGGTGTAGCCCTCGCAGTTGAGCCAGGTCTCGAGGAAGTCGGCGCCGAAGGAGACCAGGTAGGTGGCGTCCCCGATCGCGTAGTCCGGGATCGCGTCGCGGCCGAACGCCACCCGGTTGGCGGCGCGAATCGACTCGTAGCCGAGCGGCTCGTAGGCGATGCGGGGCCGCGCCCCCATGACCCGCACCCACTCGTCCATGAGGCGGCCGAGGCTGCCGGTCTCGAGCCCGCTCACCACCGCGATGCGCGCACCCTGGCGGCCCTTGGCGAGCGCGCCGAGCTTGTCGGCGAGCTGCTTCTGGGCCTCGTCCCACGCGACCGGCTTGCCGGCGGCGAGCGGGCCGCGGAAGCGATCCGGATGGTAGAGGCCCTGCAGGCCGGCGTGCGCCCGGACGCAGAGGGCGCCCGTGTTGGTCGGATGATCGGGATTGCCCTCGAGCTTGATGACGCGGCCGTCGCGATTCTTGGCGATGAGCCCACAGCCCGACGGGCACTCGCGGCAGACGGTGGAGAAGTAGGCCGGAATGCCGGGGACGATGTTGTCGGGCGGGATCACGTACGGGATGAACTGCTCGGCCGACGGCCCGCAGCCCCCGGCGGCCGCGGCGGCGCCCGTGGTGGCCACGACCTTGAAGAACGACCGGCGATCCATCACGCTCATCCAATCCTCCGCCCTACTCGCAATGGCAGGCGACGCAGCCCACTGACGTGCGACGACGAGGCGCGCTGAGGATGAAGACCGGCGGTTTACCGCGTGTATCCGGGCTCCAGCCTTGTGAACCCTATCACGTGGAAAAACGGAGTGTCAATACTACTTCGAGACTGCTTCGTGCCTACTTCGCCTTCTCCATCGCGGCCCGACAGGCCCGGGCCGCAGCGGCGAGATCCGTCTCGCCGTGCGCCAGCGAGACGAAGGCGGCCTCGAACTGGGACGCGGCCAGGAAGACGCCGCCCTCCAGCATCGCGTGGAAGTAGCGGCCGTAGCGCGCGGTGTCGGCGCGCTTGGCGGACGCGTAGTCGGTGACCGGGCCGTCGGTGAAGAAGACGGTGAGCATCGAGCCGACCCGGTTGATCGTCACCGGCATCCCCGCCGCCGCCGCGGCCGCGGCCACGTCGCGCTCGACGCGGGCGCCGAGCGCCTCCAGCCGCTCGTAGGTGCCGGGCCGCTCGAGCGCGCGCAGCGTGGCGAGCCCGGCCGCCACCGCGAGCGGATTGCCGGAGAGCGTGCCCGCCTGGTAGACCCCGCCCAGCGGCGCCACGCGCTCCATGAGCGCGCGCGGGCCGCCGTAGGCGCCGACCGGCAGGCCGCCCCCGATGATCTTGCCGAGGCACGTGAGGTCGGGCCGGACGCCGTAGCGGGCCTGCGCGCCGCCCCACGCCACGCGGAATCCGGTGATCACCTCGTCGAAGATCAGGAGGCTGCCGTGACGCGTGGCGAGCTCGCGCAGGCCCGACAGGAAGCCCGTCGCGGGCGGGACCACGCCCATGTTGCCGGCCACCGGCTCCACGATGATCGCGGCGACCTCGCCCGGGTGCGCCTCGAGCTGGCGGCGCACCGCCTCGAGGTCGTTGAACGGCACCGTGAGGGTGAGCGCGGCCAGCGCCTTCGGCACGCCCAGGCTGTCCGGCACCCCGAAGGTGGCGCCGCCCGAGCCCGCCTTCACGAGCAGGCTGTCGGCGTGCCCGTGGTAGCAGCCGTCGAACTTGACGATGGCGTCGCGGCCGGTGACCCCGCGCGCGAGGCGGATGGCGCTCATCGACGCCTCGGTGCCCGAGGAGACGAGGCGCACCATCTCCATGCTCGGCACCGCACGGCCGATCAGCTCGGCCATCTCCACCTCGCCCGCGGTGGGGGCGCCGTAGCTGGTGCCGCGGCGCACCGCCTCGGTCACCGCCTCCACCACGGGGCCCGCCGCGTGCCCGAGGATGAGCGGACCCCACGAGCCGAGGAAGTCGACGTACGAGCGCCCGTCGACGTCCCAGAGCCGGGCGCCCTCGGCCCGATCCACGAAGAACGGAGTGCCGCCCACACCGCGGAAGGCCCGCACCGGGCTGTTGACGCCGCCGGGCATCACCCGCTGGGCCTGCTCGAAGAGCGCGTCGGAGCCGGTCATGTCGTCAGGTCCTCTTGAGCTCGGTCGGGACGAAGTCGCGCGCGGCCGGATCCCAGACGAAGGCGGCCGCGTCCACGACTCGGCGCTCGACCACCGAGAGCACCACGTAGACCGCGTCTGGATAGGCCGGCTCGCCGTCGATCAGCGCGTTCTGGCGATCGGTGGGCGAGAAGTAGGCGCCGGTGTCGATGTGGGAGTGATAGATGGTCGCGACCCGGTAGCCCTGACCTTCGCGTCGGCCGATGGCGAGCAGGTCCTTTGGGTCGATGAAGTAGGCGGTCCGGGAGTCGCGCGGATGCCGCCGGGGATCCTTGCCATGGAGCTCGTCCTGGATGTTGCGGCACGGCATCAAGAGCCGGTCGGGCGGCGCCGCGTCACGCACCAGCAGCACTCCGCAGCACTCCGCCGGGTACTCGGCCACCGCCTGCGCGTGAACCCGGGCGAGCTCGTCGGCGGTGAGGATCATCCCGCGAGGGCTGGCTCCGAGGCGAGAGCCGGCGCGCTGTCCGCCAGGGCTGGCCCGCCGCCCGCGAGGGCTGGAATGATCGAGACCTCGTCCCCGTCCTTCAGCCTGGTGTCGAGGCCCTGCAGCGCCTCGATCGCCTCGTTGTTCACGTAGATGTTGACGTGGTGGTGCACCTCGCCCTGGTCGTTGCGCACCAGCCCCTTCAGCGCGCCGAACTGATCCTCGAGCTCGTCGAGGAGCGCCTTGACGTCGGGCGCCTCGACCGAGACGCGGTCGGCGTTCCTGGTGGCACGGCGGAACGGCGTCGGGATGTAGACCTGGACACTCATGGCCGCTCTCCTAGAAGGTGACGCTCAGATAGCGCTCGCCAGTATCGCACAGCACCGTCACCACCACCCGGTCGGCGGGCAGCGTCTCCGCCACCTGGCAGGCCGCCCAGACGTTGGCCCCGGACGAGATGCCCACCAGCAGCCCCTCCTCGCGGGCGAGGCGGCGGGCCATCCCGGTCGCGTCCTCGTCGCGCACCTGCACGATCTCGTCCAGCACCGCGCGATTCAGGATGCCGGGCACGAACGACGCGCCGATCCCCTGGATGCCGTGGGGCCGGAAGCGGCCGCCGGAGAGCACCGGCGACCGGGCCGGCTCGACCCCGACCACCCGCACCCCGGGCAGGCGCTCCTTCAGGACCTCGCCGACGCCGGTCACGGTGCCCCCGGTGCCGACCGCGGCCACGAACACGTGCACGCGCTCGTCGGTGGCCTCCAGGATCTCGAGCGCGGTGGTGCGACGGTGCACATCCGGATTGGCGGGATTCTCGAACTGCATCGGGATGAAGTAGTCGGGATGCTCGCGGCAGATCTCCTGCGCCGCGAAGACCGCGCCGGTCATGCCCTCGATGGCGGGAGTCAGGTGGATCTCGGCGCCATAACGGGTGAGCAGACGCTGGCGCTCGAGGCTCATGTCGTCCGGCATGGTCAGGATCAGGCGATAGCCGCGCACCGCACACACCATCGCGAGCCCGATGCCGGTGTTGCCGCTGGTCGGCTCCACCAGCGTCGCCCCCGGCTTGAGCGTCCCGCGCCGCTCCGCGTCCTCCACCATGGCCAGCGCGATCCGATCCTTCACGCTGCCGCCCGGGTTGAGCGACTCCATCTTGGCCAGCACGGTGGCCCCGCCCGGCTTCGGAATCCGGTTCAGCCGGACCAGCGGGGTCGCCCCGATCAGCTCGAGCACCGAGCCCGCCGTCCGGGGGCGGGACGGCGCAGCCGCTTTCTTGGTCGTCATGGCGAGATCCTGTCCCGGACGCGCCGGTGTCGGATGGGGGAGATCAGATGTGGTACATGGGACGGGCGGCGCTGCGCCGCTCGTCGGCGCGCCGGCGCAGGTCCTCGAGGGTCGTGCGATCGACCACCGCGGCCACCGCGCCCTCGATCTCGCGCCACAGCTCGCCGAGGCCGGCCGCGTCCTCGGGCGCGGCGCCGCGCCCCCCGCGCCGCGGCGCGTCCGGGTCGGCCGACGGGCCCTCGACCGCGCGCAGGAGCGCGCCGACCGTGATCTGGTCGGGGGGACGGCTCAGCCGGTAGCCGCCCGCGGAGCCGCGGCGCGCGTAGAGAAAGCCGGTGCGCTTGAGCTGGAGCAGCACCTGCTCGAGATATCGCTGCGGGATCGACTGCCGCGCCGCGATGTCCTGGATCGGCTGCAGGTCCGGGCCGTCGTGCAAGGCCAGATCCACCATCGCCTTGATGGCGTACTCGCCCTTGGCCGAGATCCTCACGCGCGGCCCTGCTCGATGAGCCGCGCCGCGTCCTTGGCGAAGTAGGTGATGATGATGTCGGCCCCCGCGCGGCGGATCCCGGTCAGGGCCTCGAGCATCGCGCGCTCCTCGTCGAGCCAGCCGAGCTGGGCCGCCGCCTTGAGCATGGCGTACTCGCCGGAGACCGAGTAGGCCGCCACCGGCAGGCCGAACTCCCCCTTCACGCGCGCGATGACGTCGAGGTACGGGAGCGCCGGCTTCACCATCACGATGTCGGCGCCCTCGTCCACGTCGAGGGCCACCTCGCGCATCGCCTCGAGGGCGTTGGCGGGGTCCATCTGGTAGGAGCGCCGATCGCCGAACTGCGGGGTGGAATCCGCCGCCTCCCGGAACGGCCCGTAGAACGCGGAGGCGTACTTGGCCGAGTAGGCCATGATCGGCGTCTCGGTGAAGCCGCCCTCGTCGAGGCCCTCGCGGATGGCGGCCACGCGGCCGTCCATCATGTCGGAGGGCGCGACCATGTCCGCGCCCGCCTCGGCGTGGGAGATCGCGGTCCGCGCGATCAGCTCGAGGGAGGGATCGTTCTTGACCCGCCCGTCCTCGACCACCCCGCAGTGGCCGTGGCTCGTGTACTCGCACAGGCACACGTCGGTGATGACGAGCAGGTCCGGGATGGTGTCCTTCACCGCCCGCACCGCCTGCTGGATGATGCCGTCCTCCGCGTAGGCCTCGGTGCCGCGCGGATCCTTGTCGCGCGGCAGCCCGAACAGGAGCACCGCGGGGATCCCCATCGACGCCGCGTCCTTGCACTCCTTGAGCAGCTCGTCGATCGAGAGCCGGCACTGCCACGGCATGGAGCCGATGGGCTCGCGCACCCCGCGGCCGTGGACCGCGAAGAGCGGGTAGACGAAGTCGTCGGCGCGCAGCGCGGTCTCGCGCACCATCGAGCGCAGCAGCGGGGACTCGCGAAGGCGGCGGGGGCGGTAGATGGGGAACGGCATGCGCTAGCTCCTTGCCGGCTCGAAGTGGGCCACGATGGCGCGGGCGAGGCCCGGGATGGTGTAGTCGGCGGGCACGATCCGGGGGGCGAGCCCGCGCCCCTGGGCGGTGGCCCGCGTGATGGGGCCGATGCAGGCGACGGTGACTCCGGCCATCAGCCGCGGCAGCTCCGCGGGCCCGAACAGGGCGCAGAAGCTCCGCACGGTGGACGAGCTGGTGAACGTGACCACGTCCACCCGACCTTCCGAGAGAGCCTCGCGGAGGCCGGGGGCCTGCTCGGTGGCGGAGCGGGTGCGATACGCCGCCACCTCGGTGACGGCCGCCCCGAGCGCGGCGAGCTCGCGGACCAGCAGATCGCGCGTCTCCGCCGCGCGCGGCAACAGCACGCGCTCGCCGGGCCGGATCAGCGGCCGCAACCGCTCCACCAGGGCCTCCGCCACGTACTCCCCGGGGACGACCTCGGGCGCGAGGCCCCAGTCCGCGAGGGCGGCCGCGGTGGCGGGCCCGATGGCCGCGATGCGGGCTCCCTCGAGCATCGCGCGGCCGCGGCCGGTGGCGTCGACACGCCGACGCACCATGGCGACCCCGTTCACGCTCGTGAAGATCACCCAGGCGAAGGCGCCGTCGAGCGCGGCGTCGAGTGGGTCCCACGACTCCGGCGGCTCGATGGCGATGGTCGGCACCAGGAGCACCCGGGCTCCCGCCGCCTCGAGCAGCTCAGCGAAGGCCCCCGCCTGCTCCCGGGCGCGCGTGACCAGAACGACCCGACCGGTCAATGGTTTGCCAGCGCCCACCTGAGTCACCACCTGATCAGCCACGACTCGCATCGAGCAGCGCCTTTGCTCCCTTCGCCAGAAGCTCCTCCGCCACGGCCGCCCCGAGCCGCGCGGCCTCGAGTGGCCCACCGCTCGCCCGGGATCGCAGCACCGTGAGGCCGTCCAGGCTCGCCACGACCCCGGTGAGCACGAGGGCGCTCCCCGCGTGTCGCGCGTGCCCGGCCACCGGCGTGTGACAGTCGGCCCCGAGCCTCTCCAGGAACGCCCGCTCCGCCAGGGCCTCCGATCTGCTCCGAGTGTCGTCCAGCCGCCCCAGAAGTTCAAGCGCTTCCCGGTCGGCTTCACGGGCTTCGATGGCCAGGATCCCCTGACCGACCGCGGGCACGAACTCCTCGACGGCCAGGACGGTCAGGTTCGGCGGCGCGAGCCCCAGCCGGCGCAGCCCGGCGGCGGCCAGGATCGTGGCGTCGCAGGAGCCGGCGCTGAGCTTCTCGAGGCGCGTCTCCACGTTGCCGCGGATCGGCTCGGGCCGCAGGTCCCGGCGGCGAGCCAGCACGAGGGCCCGCCGGCGCAGGCTGGACGTGCCCACGCGCGCGCCCGGCGGCAGCCCGGCCCAGCCGCCCGGCCCCCGCGTGAGCAGCACGTCCGCGGGGTCCTCGCGGGCGGGAAACGCGGCGAGGACGAGGCCGTCGGGCAGCGTGGCCGGCATGTCCTTCAGGCTGTGCACGCCGACGTCCACCTGGCCCGCGAGCAGCGCCTCCTCGATCTCCTTCACGAAGAGCGCCTTGCCCCCGAAGTCGGCGAGCGCGACCTGGGCCAGCCGATCGCCGCTGGTGCGGATCACCACGATCTCGGCGCGGGCACCGTGCGCGCGCAGCGCGGCGGCCACCTGCTCGCACTGCACGAGCGCGAGGCGGCTGCCCCGCGTGCCGAGACGGATATTCATCAGTCCGTCGGGCATTATTCCGACGGCCGCAGCCCGAAGAGCTCCGAGATCATCTCCGTCCAGCGGCGCCCGTGGCCGGCCCGCGAGGAGTCCTTCAGCTTCACCATCGGCGCGTGGAGGACCTTGTTGACGATGGCCTGGCTGAGCGCGTCCATGACCCGACGCGTGTCCTCGGGCGCGCCGGGCAGGCGGGCCAGCGCGCGCTCCAGCTCGGCGCGCCGGATCGCCTCGAGCTTCTCGCGCAGCGACACGATGGTGGGCACGACCTCGAGCTGCTGCAGGCGGCCCGCGAACTTGACGACCTCGCGCTCGAGGAGCGCGTGGGCCCGCTGCGCCTCGCGCTGGCGCTCCTTGAGGTTGGACTCGACCACCGCACGCAGGTCGTCGATGTCGTAGCAGAAGGCGCCGTCCAGGTCGTTGACCGCGGGCTCCACATTGCGCGGCACCGCGATGTCGATGAAGAAGAGCGGTCGCCCCCGGCGCGCCTGCAGCGCCGCCTGTACCTGCGCCGCGGTGACGATGGGCTCGGGGGCGGCGGTGGAGGTGATCACGATGTCCACCAGGCCCAGGGTCGCCTCCATCTGATCGAAGGGCACCGGGATCCCGCCGAGGCCGCGGGCCAGCTCCTGCGCCCGGCTCCACGTGCGGTTGGCCACGTACACCGGCAGCGCGCCCTGGTCGACCAGGTGGCGCGCGGCGAGCTCGCTCATCTCCCCCGCCCCGACCAGCAGCACCGACTTGCCCTCGAGGCCCTCGAAGATCCGCCGCGCCAGCTCCACCGCCGCGTAGGAGATCGACACCGCGAGCCGGCCGACTAGGGTCTCCGACCGCACGCGCTTGGCCGCACTGAACGCCTGGCTCATCAGGGCGTGGAGCACCGGGCCCGCGGTGCCAGCGGACTGGGCGAGCGCGAAGGCGTCCTTCACCTGCCCCAGGATCTGCGGCTCGCCCAGGATCATGGAGTCGAGGCTCGCGGCGACCCGGAACGCGTGCAGCGCGGCCTCGTCGCCGGTCACGGTGTAGAGCAGCGGCTCGAGCTCCCGCCAGGCCATGCCGCGATGACTGCCGAGCCGGCTGAACGCCTGCGAGCGCGCCTCCCCCGGCACCGGGGCCACCCCGTAGACCTCGACCCGGTTGCACGTGGAGAGGATCATGACCTCCTGCAGGAGGCCGCGGCCGGCCAGGTCGGCGAGGACCTCGCGGATCTTCTCCTCCTCGAGGGCGAGCTGCTCGCGCACCGCCACCGGCGCGGTGCGATGATTCATGCCCGCCACGAACAGGAGGCCCGGGGTCTCGGGAATCTGCTCGTCAGGAGCCATGGCGCCCGTGGAGGAAGACCCCGGCGCTCAGCGTGGCCAGCATCACGCAGAACCCGGCGATGGAGAAGTAGGCGGCCCGCCGGCCGCGCCAGTGCCCGAGCGCGCGGCCGAGGAGGGTGGCCGCGTAGATGACCCACATCAGCATCGAGAAGAGCGCGAGCGGGTCGAAGGCGATCACGCTGCCCCAGGCCCGACGGGCCGAAAGCACGCCCAGGGCCAGGCCCACCGTGAGGAACGGGAACGCGACGGTGAGCGTGGCCACCGTCAGACGGTCGAGCGTCTCGAGCGGCGGCAGGCGGTGGTAGCCGGCCCCCGGGCGCTTGGCCTTGAGCTGCCGCTCCACCACCAGATACATGAGGGCGCCCCCGAAGTTCAGCACCAGGGCAGCCAGCCCCACCAGCAGCAGCGCCACGTGCACCATGATCCAGCCGTCGACCGGCGGCTCGAGCACGATCGAGCGGAGCCCGGTGGGTAGCCCCAGGCCGAGGGCCAGGACCACCGGGAGCACGAAGGCGCTGAGCGGGCGGACGCGCCGGTGGCGCTCGACCCAGAAATCGAGCAGGATCACCGCCCAGATCAGCAGCGAGATCATCTCGGCCAGGGTGGAGAAGGGCAGGCGCCGCAGCTCGATGCCCCGCAGGATCACCGCGCCGGTGTGGCAGATCCATCCGGCCTGGGTCAGCAGCAGGCCGATCCACGCGAGCTGGTCCCGGCGGCCGGCCAGCGAGCCGATGGCGGCCACCGCGGCCAGGATGTACGCGGTCAGCGCCACGTCGAAGAGCACTGCGTTCACGACGTCGCTCCGTCCTCCAGCGGCAGCAGGTGCGCGAGCGACGGGGTCGCGCGCCAGTAGCCCTCGCGCGAGGCGTGGAGATCGAGATGCGGCGACCCCCAGTCCTCGACCAGCGGCGGCCCCGCGTTCCAGCGCTGGCGCCGGTCGACTCCCTTCACGTAGCCGCGGCACGCGCGGCAGGCCTCGATGAAGTACGCCTCCTCGAGGTCCTCCGCCACCATGCGCGCCAGGTCGCGCGAGTTCCAGCTCTCGCAGAACGGGCAGCGCAGCCGCGCCGCGATCCACGCGCCGCCGCAGAGATGGCAGGAGAGCCGCCGCCGGCCGTCCTCCATCAGGTCGCCGTAGCCGGCGGCACCCCCGCACCACGGGCACGCGCCGCGCGTCCACACGCCGTCCGGCAGGGCGCGCACGTCCTCGAAGAAGATCTCGAGCGCGGGGCGAAGCGCCGCGACCGGCAGGAACGCGCCCAGGTGGGCGCCCAGCCCGAAGCGGTCGAGCAGCCACGCGGCGGGGTCGCGGTCGGGCGCCGGCATCAGCGCGGTCGCGTCGACCTGGCCCTCGTCCCAGGCCTGGGCGAGGCGGCGGAAGGCCTCGACCGCCTCGGGCCCGTCGGCGGCGAGGCGCTCCATGACCGGGCCGAGCAGATCCTCGACCGAGGCGGAGGGAACCACCGGCCGCGCCTCGGCCAGGAGTGCCACCCCCCGCTCCCAGCGCGCCCGGCAATCGTCTCCGGACCAGGCGAGCGGCACGAGCGTGGCCGGCGGCTTCCACGCGGCCCAGCCCTCGAGGATCGCGGTCCAGAAGCGCAGGGGCTCGCCGAGGGCGGGGCGCCGCGCGAGCAGCGCCTGCCAATCGGCCATGAGCGCGGAGTAGTCCGGCATGCGATCAGGGCCCCTCGTCGGCGTCCAGCCCGTCGCCCGCGTAGAGGTTCAGGCTGTCCGGTCGCACGTAGCCGATCACGGTGATGCCGAGCTGCTCGGCCAGGCCGACGGCCATCTCGGTCGGGGAGGTCCGGGAGGCGACCACCGGCACGCCCATGCGGGCGGCCTTGAGCAGCATCTCCGACGAGATCCGCCCGGTGGAGAGGAGGAGTCGATCCACCGTCGCGATGCCGCGGAGCATCGCCTCGCCCTTCACCTTGTCCACCGCGTTGTGACGCCCGACGTCCTCCGCCACCACCAGCAGCCGCTCGCCGTCCGCCAGGGCGGCCCCGTGGATGCCCCGCGACGCCTGGTAGTGCACCGCGCGCCCGAACAGCTCCTTGAGCCGCGCCGCGAGCTGCACCGGCTGGACCCGGATCGAGGAGTGCAGGCGCGGGAACAGGCGGGGATCGATCCGGAAGGTGATGCCGCCGCCGCAGCCCGAGGTCAGGATGCGCTCGGTCGGCAAGGTCACCGCCCGGGACAGGGTGACCTCCGCGCGGCCGTCGACCTCCGAGATGTCGAGCCGGCTGATCTCGGAGAGGTCCTCGATCACCTTCTCCATCCAGAGGTATCCGACCACCAGCGCCTCGAGCTGGAACGGCGAGCAGAGCAGGGTGACGAAGCGCTCCCCGTTGACGTGGATCGTCAACGGCTGCTCCCGGACGACCTCGCCCTTGACTTCCTCGAGCCGGCCGCCCTTGACGTGAAAGTAGGTCCGCATGGCCCGCTGCCGACCTCAGTATAGAGGAAGGGGCCCCGCGCGGGGCCCCTTGTACGACGCGCTACCGATCGTCGGGCTCAGGCGTGGCTCATCACGATGACGTAGCGCAGGACGAACCCGCCCACCAGGACCAGGATCGCTGAGACCGCCGCGGGCACCCGCAGGCCTCCCAGGAGGTCGAGCGCGAGCGGAATGACCAGCCCGAGGACGACCAGGCCGCCCCAGAACAGCGGAGCCAGGTGCCCGGACAGGAGCGGCGCCGCGGCCCCGCCGAGGAGGACCAGGAAGAGCACCAGGACCGCCATCTCGAACACGATGGCGAAGCGGTCCGCGCGCTTGACCTTCTCGAAGCCCTCACCCGCCGAGTCCCCGCTCAGGTAGAGCAGCAGGGAGATGGCGGCCATGCCGGTCGAGGCGCCCGAGGCGAGGAACAGGGCGCCCATCAGGCGCGCGTCGCTCCAGAAGGGCAGCGCGGTGGCGCTCAGCAGCACCCCGGTGTAGCTCGCGAGGAAGAAGCCGAAGAGGGTGCCCACCAGGCTCCACTTGCGGCGCAGGCCGGCCCGCGCCTCGTCCCGGGAGAGCGACAGGGCGGAGGACACGAACGCGAAGAGGCCGAAGACCCCGAGCATCCACGCCCCGATCGACATCGGATCCCGGAACTTGAACGCCCCCAGCATGTTCATGAACCGGCTCGGGGCGCCGAGGTCGAGGATCAGGAGCATGCCGCACACTCCGATCATCAGCAGCGAGAGGATGTAGCCCGTGCGCACCACGTTGCGGTCGCGCGGGCCGCCGAAGTTGTCCGCGATCGCGGCGGTGAAGTAGGCTCCGCCCGCGATCCCGCCCAGGAAGAAGTACCAGACGATCAGCAGGTGCCACTCGGGGTTCCTAAGCATCGCCGCCTCCCTTCCCGCCCCGCTCGCGGAAGGAGATCATCGCGCCCACCCCCACCACCAGCGCGGCGCCCACCGCGAGCACCGAGTCGACGAAGACGTTGCGCTGCGGGAGCAGCGGCTTCTCGGGCAGGTTGTAGGTGGACGGCCGGTCGAGCAAGAGGAAGAAGGCGTTGAGACCGCCCAGGGGCCCGTTGGTGTCGGCGCCGTAGAGCTGGGCGTTGGCGTAGCCCATCTCCTTGAGCTTGGCCACGCGCTTGTCCGCCTTGGCGGCCAGCTCGTCCCGGAAGCCGAACTGGATGGACTCGGTGGGACACGTCTTGGCGCACGCGGGCCCGAGGCCGTTGTGGATGCGGTCGTTGCAGAAGGTGCACTTGTTGGCTCGGCCGGTGTCGTGGTTGAACGCCACCACCCCGAACGGGCACGAGCTGACGCAGTACCGGCAGCCGTTGCACACGTCCTGGTTGATGTTCACCGTCCCGTACTCGGTCCGGTGGATCGCCCCGGTCGGGCACGCGTCGAGGCAGCCCGCCTGCGCGCAGTGCTTGCAGACGTCGGACATGAGGAGCCACTGCAGCTCGCCGTTCGGCTGCGGCTTCTCGATGAAGCGCACCAGCCGGTAGGTCTTGTCGGTGAAGTGGGCGTGGTTCTGGTAGGAGCCGGTCCATTCCGGCTCCTCCATCGGCAGCTCGTTCCACTGCTTGCATGCCACCTGGCACGCCCGGCAGCCGATGCAGAGCGAGGTGTCGGTGAACATCGCGAGGGTGCGGGCCATGGCTACACCTCCCCCTTCTTCACGCTGCAGAGGAAGGCCTTGGTCTCCTGGATGTAGACCGTGGGGTCTCCCACCGTCGCGGAGAGGTCGTTGGTGATGTCGCCCTTGGAGATGCCGTTGTAACCCCAGTGCCAGGGGATGCCGATCTGGTGGGTCTTCTTGCCGTCGATCATGAACGGCTTGAGCCGGCTCGTGACCATCGCGGTGGTGTGGATCTTGCCCCGCGGGGTCGCGACCGTGATGCGTTCGCCGTTCTTGATCCCGAGCTCGGCGGCGAGCTCGTTGCTGATCTCCGCGAAGTGAGAATGGAACAGCTCGGCGAGCATGGGCAGGTAGCGCGACATGACCCCCGAGAGGTGGTGCTCGGTGAGACGGTAGGTGGTGACCACGTAGGGATACTCGGGCGAGGCCACCGGGGCCAGATCGTTCTTCTGGTCGGGCACGACCCAGATCTTGGCCACCGGGTTCATCTGCTGCTTGGAGAGCAGGTTCTTGGTGGGCGACTCGACCGGCTCGTAGTGCTCCGGGAATGGTCCGTCGTTGAGCGGCCCGAAGAAGGCCCCCACGAGGTCCGCCCGCATGATGAACGGCTTGTCCCCGTTCTTGGCATCCGGGGCGAGGAAGGGGTTGAAGTCGGGCACGTCGAGCCCGACCCACTTGCCCTTCTTGTCGGGCTCCGCCCCCGGCGCGGCCGGGTCCCACCAGATCAGCTTCTTCCGCTCGCTCCACGGCTTGCCCTGCAGGTCGGCCGAGGCGCGGTTGTAGAGGATCCGGCGGTTGGCCGGCCACGAGAAGCCCCACCCGTGCGCGAGGTAGTCCTTGTCGTCGGCCGGCTTGCGCAGGTTGGCCTTGTTGATCAGCTTGCCGTCGGGACCTTCCACCGTGACCCCGGTGTAGATCCAGCAGCCGCCCGCGGTCTTGCCGTCGTCGGTCATGTGGGCGAAGGTGTTGAGCGCCTGCCCCTTCTTGTAGACGACCTTGCCGTCCTTGTCGGTGATGTCCGCGGTGGCGTAGCCGTTGACCTCCTTCAGCACCAGCTCCATGTTCGGCTCTTTCGGGTCGTCGCCGTACTGGAAGCTGGCGGCCAGGAAACCCTGGTCGCGGTCCTTCTTGGAGCCCGCGTACATCTTCTGGAGCCGCTTGGCGAGGCTCACGAAGAATTCCGCGTCGGAGGTCACGTCCCCTGGCGGCTTCACCGCCCGCTCGTGCCACTGGATCAGCCGCATGGTGTTGGTGAGGCTGCCGTCCTTCTCGGCCGCCGGCGCGGCGGGCAGGAAGAACACCTCGGTGCGGACGTCCTTGGGGCTGACTCCGGGCGCCTTCCAGAACTCCGCGGTCTCGGTGACGAAGATGTCCTTGACCACGAGCCAGTCGAGCTTGCCCAGCGCGGCCCGGGCCAGCTTGGCGTTGGGGCCGCCCACCGCCGGATTCTGCCCGTCGGCCAGGAAGCCCTTGATGACACCCTTGTACATGTCGACGAAGATGTGCTGATGGCTGTAGGCGTCCGCGGAAGCGCGCTTGGGCAGCCACTGGTAGCCGTAGTCGTTCTCGACCTTCGCCGCGTCGCCGTAGAAGGCCTTCAGCAGGCTGACCATGAACTTCGGCAGGTTGACCCAGAACCCGCCCTTGGGCGTGACCTTCTCCAGATAGGTCTTCAGATCCGGGTGGGCATCGCGCAGCGGCATCGGGAGATACCCGGGCAGCTCGTGGTACAGCAGCTCGAGGTCGGTCGCGCCCTGCACGTTGGCGTGGCCGCGGAGGGCGACCACCCCGCCTCCCGGCCGCCCGATGTTGCCGAGCAGGATTTGCAGCATGCACAGGGCGCGGATGTTCTGGACCCCGTTGGTGTGCTGGGTCAGGTTCAGCGCGTAGGTGATCGTCCCGGTCTTCTCCGGTCCGCTGTTCTCGCAGTAGAGCTTGGCGACCCGGACGAACTTCTCCTTCGGGATGCCGCACACCCGCTCCACCATCTCCGGGGTGTAGCGGCTGTAGTGCCGCTTCATGAGCTGGAAGACGGTGCTCGGATCGCGCAGGGTCAGGTCGCGCTTGGGATTGCCCTCCCCGTCCAGCTGGTACTTCCAGG
>DATJIR010000086.1:0-16298 GCA_035493135.1 Verrucomicrobiia bacterium | reverse complement strand
CATCGCCCCCCTCTACCTGCTCGAGCCCACCGATCCGCGCGATCTCTGGATCACTCGCCGCCTCTACGATCCGCGCCCGGACTGCCGGGTCGCCCAGGAGATGCTGCTCGGCATCGGGGGCGTGCGCGCGCTGCGGGCGCTGCACCTGCCGGTCGAGCGCTACCACTTCAACGAGGGGCACGCGGTCTTCGCGGGGATCGAGCTGATCGCCGACCGGATGGAGACCGGCGGCCGCTTCCACGATGCGTGGCGGGAGGTGCGCCGGTCGATCGTGTTCACCACCCACACCCCGGTGCCGGCCGGTAACGAGGTCCACCCGCTCGCCGAGCTGCGCCGGCTCGGCGCGGGCTGCGAGCTGGTGGCGAGCGAGCTGGCCGAGATCGGCGGCGATCCGTTCAACATGACGGTGGCGGGCCTGCGGCTCGCCCACGCGGCCAACGCGGTGGCGCAGCTGCACGGCGAGACCGCGCGCGCGATGTGGGCCCACGTGGAGGACGCGGCGCCGATCATCGCGATCACCAACGGCGTGCACCCGGGCACCTGGCAGGACCCGCGCATCGCGGCGGCACACGGCAGCGACGAGCGGCTGCTCGCGGCCAAGCGCGCGCTCAAGGGCGAGCTCCTGGCCGAGGTGCGCGCGCGGACCGGCACCCGCCTCGATCCCGACGCGCTCACCATCGGCTTCGCCCGGCGGGCCGCCACCTACAAGCGGCCGGACCTGCTGCTGCGCGACCCGGGCCGCTTCGCGACCCTGATCAAGCGCCACCGGATCCAGCTCCTCTTCGCGGGCAAGGCCCACCCCGCCGATCACGAGGGCAAGGCGGTCATCGCGCGGCTCGTCGAGGGGCTGCGCCAGTGGCCCGACAGCGTCGCCTTCCTCGAGGACTACGACATGGCCCTCGGCCGCGTGCTCACCCGCGGCTGCGACGTCTGGCTGAACACCCCGCGGCGCCCGATGGAGGCGAGCGGCACCTCGGGCATGAAGGCGGCCATGAACGGCACCCTCAACCTCTCGGTGCTCGACGGGTGGTGGCCGGAGGGCTGCGAGCACGGCGTGACCGGGTGGGCCATCGGCGACGACACCGTCGGCGGCGACCCCGACCCGCGGGACCTGCGCGCCCTCTACGACACGCTCGAAACCGAGGTCCTGCCGACCTTCGCCGACCAGGCGCGCTGGACGCGGATGATGCGCGGGTCGATCCGGATGGCGGTGGAGCGGTTCTCCTCGGACCGCATGGTCCGGGAGTACTTCGAGCGCCTCTACTCGGTCACTTCCCCCGTGCGATAGCCTCGGACAGCTCGCGGGCGCGCGCGCCGTCGAGCGGCTTCAGGCGCTCGAGCACGCGACGCGCGTCGTCGAGGCGCCCAAGCTTCACGTAGGCCTCGCCCAGGTACTCGAGCGCGTCGGGATAGTCGGGGCGCAGGCGCAGGGCCTCGTCGTAGGCCTTGAGCGATTCGGCGTACTTGCCCTGGTTGCGGAGGGCGAACCCGAGCCCGTTCCAGGCCTCGGGGTAGGCGGGCTTCATCTCCACCGCCCGGCTGAAGGCGGCCGCGGCGACGCTCCACTCCTTCGCGCGCGTGGCCGCCTCCCCGCGCGCGTACTCCCCTTCCGCCGACGGCACGGGCGGCAAGCGGCTGGGCGGAGGCGTCGGGGTCATCTCGGCGGCGGCCGGTGCGGCGGCCGCCAGCACCAGGAGCCCGACCAGCGTGAGGGCCCGGCCGCGCATGGTCACTCCTCGATCCGCTGGGTGACCGATCGAGTCGCGCCGAAGGTGGGCACGAACACCGAGTGCTTCCCGGCCCCGCCCGCCACCACGATCATGATGTCCCCCCACTCGCGCGCGATCGGGGCCAGGGTCGTAGGCGGCCGGTCCTTGAAGCCGGCGGGGTGAATCACTGCGAAGCGCTCGATGTTGGACGGGTCGAAGCGCGAGAGCGGCACCTGGGCGCGCTCCCACAATTGCTGCTTGAACCGGGCCTTGCTCCAGCCGCCCGCCGCCACGGTGGCCGCGTGCTCGGGCCCCAGGATCACGAGCGGCTCACCGCCCAGGTAGATGTTGTTGCTCCCCACCGTGGTCACGCTGCCCGCCACCGTGGTGAGGATGCCCTCGGGGGTGGAGGAGCCGTGGTCGTTGATGTTGTGCGGGGCCTCCGAGCCGCAGACCGTCACCGTGCTGACCTCGCGCGCGAAGCCCCGCTCGACGGAGAGCGGCTCCCAGGGCGACGCGGCCTCGTTCTCGCCCACGCAGTAGCTGTACTTGCCCGGGTGCCCCTGCGTCGCGCGGTCCTCGTGGCCGGGCCGGGCTCCACCCACGTTCTGCAGCACGAGCCGCAGTGCGCGCCCGATGACCGCGTTGGCGCGATGGCCCTGCCCGAGCGCGTTGCCACCCCCGTTGACCCCGAGCCGGACCGCGACCGGGCCGTTGACGATCACGAGCGGCGAGCACGGATGCGTGGTGGTCTGGATGGCCTGCAGGTTGAACGCGGGCTGGCTCACCGCGTCGACCGCGGCCAGGATCACCGGCAGATGCTCGGGGCGCGCGCCCGCCAGCACCGCGTTCACCGCCACCCGCTCCACGGTCGCGCGGCCGAGCCGCGGGGGCAGCACCGCGACCGGGTCGCCGGCCGGCCGCCGCGTGCCCGCGAGCATCGCGGCCACCCGCTCCGGGGTGGCGGGGATCGCTGGCAGGCCGTCGCCCCAGCCCCGGTCCATCAGGAAGTCCTGGAACTCGAGGAGGTCGTCGGGAGCGCGGTGGCGCGCGGCCGGTGCTTCCGATCCCGGGGCGTCGACTCCGCGCGCGGCCACGGTGCCGATGAGCGCGGCCGCCACCTGGTCGACCGCCGCGGCCGCCTTCCGCGCGACCAGGTCCTCCGCGACGCCGCCGATCGGATGCGGCACCGTGACGATGCCGAGCGAGGCCAGCCCCTTGGCTCGGGCCTCGGCGAGGGCGAGCGGGCGGAACTCGTGCGTGCCCAGGACGACGGTCGCGATCCCCCGCCCTTCCAGCTCCGTGGCGTCGTGGATACTCCACGACGTGCACGACCCTCAGTCGGCGGAGGCGGTGAGGACGGCCCCGCAGGCGGCCGCCATCTCGTCGAGCACCGCGCGGGTCGCGCCGATGGAGGCGCCGGGCTTGCGCCACACGCGCACCTCGGCGGCGCCGAGCCGGGCCGCGAGCGCGCGGGCCACGCCCTCCAGCAGGACGCGGGCGTTGGGCTTGGAGTTGTCGAGGATGCCGATGACCGCGCCCTGCAGCGAGGCCGGACGCGGCGCCCCGGTGCGCGTGGCGGCGGCGGACGAGCCGACCGGGTCGAGGATCTCCATGGCCCGCATCATACCGCGGCCCCCGGCCCGTGTAGTACAGTCCTCTGCGGGGATGGCCACACCGCACTCGCTCGCGCGTCACGCGGCGACCCGCTACGTGCAGCCGCTGCGGGAGGGCGGCTCGCTGCCCGCGGTCGTCGATACCGCCGGCGGGGGACTGTTCGTGGTCAAGTTCCGGGGCGCCGGCCAGGGTCCGAAGGCCCTGATCGCCGAGCTGGTGGTGGGGCAGCTCGCGCAGGCGCTCGACTTGCCGGTGCCCGAGCTCGCGATCGTGGATCTCTCCGCCGCCTTCGGTCGGAGCGAGCCCGACCCCGAGATCCAGGACATCCTCCGGGGGAGCCAGGGCGTGAACGTGGGGCTGCGCTACCTCGACGGCGCGTTCAACTTCGACGCGGCCGCCGCGGGGGAGCTGATCTCCGCGGACTTCGCGACGCGGCTCCTGTGGCTCGACGCGCTCGTCACCAACCCGGACCGCAGCCATCGCAATCCCAACCTGCTCGTGTGGCGGCGCGCCCCGTGGCTGATCGATCACGGCGGCGCGCTCTACGCGCATCACGACTGGGCCACGGTGGACGAGGCGCGCACCCGGACCCCCTTCCCGCGCATCCGCGACCACGTGCTGCTCGATCGGGCCGGCGACCTGGACGCGGTCGACGCGGCGCTGGCCGGCGCGCTCTCCCTCGAGGTGCTGGCGGGCATCCTCGCGCGGGTGCCGGACGAGCTCCTGACCGACCCGGTGGGGGGGCGCGAGTTCCCCTCCGCGGCGGCCGCCCGCGCCCGCTACCTCGAATACCTGGCGGTGCGCCTGCGCGCGCCCCGCGACTTCGTGGCCGAGGCGACGCGCGCCCGGGAGCAGGCGCGTCGCGAGCGGCCGCGCCCGCTCTCCGCGCGCCGATGAGCGCCGGGGGCACGATCGCCTACGATTTCGCGGTGCTCCGCGCGGTGCCCCACGTGCACCTGGGAGCCTTCGTGCCGGTCGGGGTGGTCCTCCACGCGCGCACCGCGGGCTACCTCGGGATGCGGACCCTCGCCGCGCCGGACGAGCTGCGCGCGCGGGTGCCCGACGTCGACCACGAGCTGCTCGCCCGCTATCTGACCTCGGCCTGCGCGGTCGCCGCGGGCGTTCCCGCCGCGGGCCCGGTCGCGCTCGCCCCGCCGTCCGAGCGCTTCCACTGGCTCACCGCCCCGCGCTCGGACGTGCTCCAGAGCTCGCCGGTCCACGCCGGGCTGACCGACGACCCGGCGCGGGCTCTCGACGAGCTGTTCGCGGCCTACGTGCTGGGCGGCCCCGCGGGCCGCCCGCGGGAGGACTAGCCCGATGCCCACGCCGGCCCCGCGCCGCCACTTCTCGATGCTCCGGGACTTCCACCTCGCGGATCTCTTCACGTTCGCGAACGGCTTCTGCGGCGTGGCGGCCCTCTTCGCGTCCATGCGCTTCCTCTCCACCGGCGACCGCCGATATCTCTACGGGGCCGCGCTGCTGGTCCCGCTCGCCCTGGTCTTCGACGTGCTCGACGGACGCATCGCGCGCTGGCGGCACGGAGGCTCGCCGATGGGACGCGAGCTCGACTCGCTGGCCGACGTGATCTCCTTCGGGGTGGCCCCGGCCGGCATCGCGTTCGCGGCCGGGCTCGACCGGGTCGTCGACCAGCTCGTCCTGATGTACTTCGTGGGATGCGGGGTGAGCCGCCTCGCGCGCTACAACGTCACCGCCGCCGATCTCTCCCGCGAGACCGGGAAGGTCACCTACTTCGAGGGCACGCCGATCCCGACCAGCGTCGTCCCCCTGGGCCTGCTGATGCTGGCCTTCCACTACCACACCCTCTACCCGGTGCGCGTGCTCGGCCTCGAGCTGCACCTGGTCACGCTGCTGTTCCTGCTCTCGGGCAGCCTGATGATCAGCAAGACCCTCCGGATCCCGAAGCCGTAGCGGCCCGGCCGCCGCTCTCCCGCGTGAAGCACGCGATGGCGAGGGCCACCACCTCGAAGATCGCGCCGGCGGTGAACGCGGTGCGGAAGCTGCCGGTGAGGTCGAGGGCGTAGCCGAGCACCACCGGCACCACGAGGCCGCCCACGAAGCAGAAGAAGCTCACCACCCCAGAGGCCGTCCCCGTGAGCCGCGGCGGGACCAGCTCGGTGACCATCACGGGGAGACCAGGCAGACGACCACGCTCATGGCCTGGCTCACGAGGAAGACCGGCTTGCGACGGCCGAAGCGGTCGGACAGCGCGCCGGCGAGCGGCCAGGACACGATGGTGCCTCCGGTGACGAGGGCGGTGACGAGACCGAAGGGCCAGAGCATCGGCATCGCCAGCACGTCGCGCATCGACGCGGCGATGGTGCCGGCCGCCCGCGTAGCCGAGCCCCATGTCCACGATGAACGTGGGAATCAGCGGGGCGAAGCCGACCCGATGAACGTGGGTCTGCATGAACCCGAGCACGCACCCCGCGAGGATGGCCCAGCGATAGGGCCGGGCCTCCGCGGTCATCGCGCCCGGGGCGGCGCGCCCCCGGGCAGCAGCGAGAGTGCAACGGCGAGCGCGCACACCGCCCCCGCCGCGAGGAACGCGGCGTGGAACGCGGGCAGGAAGCCGTCGCGACCGAGGCGCGCGTCGAACAGCGCGGCGGTCACCTGCACGCCCACCGCGCTGCCGAGGGTGCGGCTCAGGAAGGCGAGGCCGCCCGCCACGCCCTGCTGGGCCGGCGGGAAGGACGCCATCATCAGGGCCAGGTTCGGCACCTGGAAGAGCCCCACGCCCAGGCCCACCAGCGCCATCGCGACGCCGACCAGGACGAGCGAGGGAGCGCCGGAGAGCGTCCCGATGGTGAGGAGCCCCGCCACCTCGAGCGCGAGGCCGCACGCGAGCGGGCCGCGCGGCCCGACGCGGTCGGTGGCCCAGCCGCCGAGCGGCGCCACCAGCGCGTTGGCGAGCGGGGTGAGCGCGAACACGAGCCCGCCCACGGTGGGCGTGAGGCCGAGAGGGCCCACCAGGAAGAACGGCATGAGCAGCCACACCGAGAACTGGGCGTGGTTCGACAGGAACGCGAGCAGCGCGGCCCGCAGGACGGGCAGGCGCAGGAGATCCGCGAGCGCGACGCGGCGCCGGACCGGCGCGGCGCCGCCCAGGCGCCGGATCCGGGTCTGGGCCAGCACGCCGAGCGCCAGGAAGAGCGGCGCGCGGAAGACGAACGCGGCCGACCAGCCGAAGCCGTCGAGCAGTGCGCCGCCCACCAGCGGCCCGATCCCGAGCCCCACGCCCAGCCCCAGGCTCATGAGCCCGAGCCCGCGGCCGTGACGCTCGCGCGGCAGCGACAGGGTCACCAGCGCGGGCGCGGTGCCGTAGACGAGCCCGCCCCCCAGTCCCTGCGCCACCCGCAGCAGCAGCACGGTCCCGTAGGTGTGCGCGAGGGCGTAGCCCACGAACGCGACGGCGGAGAGCCACAGCCCGACGGTGAACACGGGGCCCGGCCCGAGGCGATCGGCGAGCACGCCGGCCACGAACGCGGTGAGCGCGTAGGTGAGCACGTAGCAGATGATCACCCAGCGGATCGCGGCGGGGCCCACCCCGAACGCGGCGGCCATCGCGGGCAGCACGATGTTGATCGCGGAGTCGAGCGACATGAGCAGCGCGCCGAGCGCGGCCAGGAACACGGGCATTCGCCGAGTATAGTGCCCGCCGGCGCGGTTGACGTGGTTCGACGATCGGGGTAAGAAGAAGCCGCCATGGCGCTCGCCCCGGGACTGACCGCCGAAGTGCAGCGCGTGGTCACGCGCGACCTCACCGCCGACGTGCTGGGCAATCCGGGAGTCACCGTGCTCGCGACGCCCTTCGTGCTCACGCTGCTGGAGAACGCGGCCCACGCGGTGATGGTGCCCCACCTGCCGCCGGGGGGCGCCTCGGTCGGGACCGCGGTGGACATGAAGCACCTGGCCGCCACCCCGATCGGCATGACGGTGCGGGCGAAGGCGGTGCTACTCGAGACCGACGGGCGCCGGTGTCTCTTCGACGTGCAGGCCTGGGACGAGGTGGAGAAGATCGCGGAGGGACGGCACGAGCGCTACGTGGTGGCGGACCTCGACCGCTTCCTCGCGCGGGCCGGCGCCAAAGGGCGGACCCCGGACCAGGCGGGCTGAGCAGACGACGATGGCGCGCGGCGAGCCGAGCATCGGAAGGGCGTGCGGGTGGTCACCCGGCGGGCGGCCGTGACCCCGCCGTCACGCGGGTAGCGCGCTGCCCGACGCGTGACCGCCGTTGCCCGGCCGCGCGAGGAAGTCCCGCACCGCCGCCACCGTGGAGGGGAAGGCGAGCTCCTCCCAGGGGATCTCCGCGGGGCGGACCCACTCGAGCCGGTCGTTCTCGTGGCAGAGCGTGAGCGTGCCGCCCAGCACCCGCGCCTCGTAGACGACGATGACCACCGGCGCGTTGGGGTAGGAGTAGACTCCGACCAGCCCGCCCAGGTCCACGGTGAGGCCGGTCTCCTCCCAGGTCTCCCGGAGCGCGGCCGCGTCCACCGTCTCGCCCCAGTCCACGTAGCCGCCGGGGAACGTCCACTTGCCGAGGGCGGGATTGATCGCCCGCCGGGTGAGCAGGAGACGGCCCTCCTGCCACGGGATCGTGCCGGCCACCACCTTCTGGTTCACGTAGAACACGAAGTCGCAGGCCGAGCAGACCATCTCCGGGCGCTTCTCGGGGCCGACCGGCCGGAGCTCGAGCCCGGCCCCGCAGAGCGCGCAGAAGCGGATCGTCTCCGGCGTGAGGTGGCGATGCGGCGGGTGCGGCGCGTCGGCCATGGCGCCGATCAGTCTAGCACGCGGGCGCGCGCCGTCTTGACACCCGGGGGCCCGCCACGAGAGGCTCGGGGCCCCGGGGAGGTCCGGCGCGCATGAAGTGGGTCACGCCCAAGCACGGCTTCGACGAGGTCTTCGACGCGCGCGGACGGGCCCGACCGCACTACGCGGCGCTGATCTCGATCCTGGAGTCGTTCACCAAGGAGGACGTGGAGCGCCGGGAGCGCCTGCAGCAGCTCACCCTGCGCAACCAGGGCATCACCTTCACGGTGTACGGCGAGAAGGACGGGCTCGAGCGGATCTTCCCGTTCGACTTCGTCCCCCGCATCATCCCCGCCGCGGAGTGGAAGGGGATCCAGGACGGGCTGATCCAGCGCATCACGACGCTGAACCTCTTCCTCTCCGACGTCTACCAGGATCAGAAGTGCCTGAAGGACGGGGTCATCCCCGCCGAGCTGATCCTCTCGCGCAAGGAGTACAAGCGGGCCCTGCTGGGCCTGATCCCGCCCCGCAAGATCTACACCCACGTGGTGGGCACCGACATCATCCGCGACGATCGCGGCGAGTACCTCGTCCTGGAGGACAACTGCCGGGTGCCGAGCGGCGTCTCCTACGTGCTCGAGAACCGCAACCTCCTGAGCCGGGTGTTCCCCGAGTTCCTCGGCGCCTACCCGGTGCGCCCGATCAAGGACTACCCGACGCTGCTGCTCGAGACCCTGCGGTTCGTGGCCCCCCGGCGCGGGCAGAACCCGGTGGTGGTGATCCTGAGCCCGGGCATCCACAACTCGGCCTACTTCGAGCACTCCTTCCTCGCCCGCGAGATGGGCGTGCCGCTCGTGGAGGGGCGCGATCTCCTGGTCGAGGGCAACCACCTCTTCATGCGGCGCACCCACGGCAAGCGCCAGGTCGACGTCATCTATCGACGAATCGACGACGACTTCCTCGATCCCCTCGCCTTCCGGCGCGACAGCATGCTCGGGGTGCCCGGGCTGCTCAACGTCTACCGCGAGGGGAACGTGGCGCTCGCCAACGCCCCGGGCGCGGGGGTGGCCGACGACAAGTCGGTCTACGCCTACATGCCTCGCCTCATCAAGTACTACCTCGGCGAGGAGCCGCTGCTGCCGCAGGTGCCCACCTATCTCGGGCACAAGAAGGACGACTTCAAGTACATCGCCGAGCACCTGGACCGGCTCGTGGTGAAGACCACCGGGGACGCGGGCGGCTACGGCATGCTGATGGGGCCGTTCGCCTCGGCCAAGGAGCGCGAGAGCTACCTGGCCGCGATGAGGAAGAACCCGGGCAACTACATCGCGCAGCCGCTGGTGGAGCTGTCGACGCACCCCACCCACATCGGGGGCCAGTTCGAGCCCCGCCGGGTGGACCTCCGCCCGTTCATCCTCTACGGCGACCGCATCCGGGTGCTGCCCGGCGGGCTCACCCGCGTGGCGCTGCGGGCAGGCTCCTACGTGGTCAACTCCTCCCAGGGCGGCGGCAGCAAGGACACCTGGGTGCTGGCCCCGCGCGACGCATGATCCTCTCCCGCGTCGCCGACGGGCTGTACTGGATGGGACGCTACCTGGAGCGCGCCGAGAACACCACCCGTCTGCTGCTGGTGACCGAGGAGCTCTCCACCGAGGTGCTCGGGCTCGACGAGGCCCTGGCCCGGGCCGCGTGGCAGGACCTGCGGGCCATCTTCCCCGGCTTTCCGGAGAGCGAGGCGCCGGCCCGGCAGCTCGCCGCGTTCGCCTCCGCCTCGCTGCTGGGCCTCTCCATCGACCAGGAGAACCGCTTCTCGGTCTTCCACTCGCTCAAGAAGGCGCGCGACAACGCCCGCTCGGTGCGCGAGGCGCTCACCCTCGAGGTGTTCATCAACCTGAACGAGACCTACCGGGAGCTCGAGGGCATGAGCCGCCGGCACCTCGCGGACCCCGCCACCTTCCGCAGCGCGATGCAGTCCACCCACCGCGGGCTCATGAGCACGGTGGGGGCCATCGAGCACACCCTGCCCCGCGACGCGGGCTGGCTCTTCCTCAAGCTGGGCGAGTCGCTCGAGCGGGTGTCTCGCACCGTGATCATGCTCCGCACCAAGCTGCCGGCGCTCGTGTCGGCCGAGCCCAAGGTCGACCTGCCGCTCTTCTACAGCCAGTGGCGCAGTCTGCTCCGCGGCCTCTCCTGCCTCGAGAACTACCGCAAGGTCTTCGGGGCCCGCCTCGAGCCGATCGACGTGCTGCAGTTCCTGCTCTTCGACCCGCTCAGCCCGCGCTCGGTGCGCTACGGGGCGAGCGCGGTCAAGGAGCACCTCGACCGCATCTCGAGCGCGAGCGAGCTGAGCCAGCCCGCGCGCATCGTGGGCAAGCTGGCCGCCGAGCTCTCCTATCAGGGCCACGACCTGATCCGCGACGGGCAGATCCTGCCCTTCCTCGACCACGTGATGACCGAGCTGGGGCGCGCGCACGACGCGCTCTCCACCGTGTACTTCGGGAGCTGAGCGGCCGTGTTCCTCGAGATCGAGCACACCCTGTCGCTCGGCTACGACGCCTTCATCCGCGAGTCGTTCCTCGAGCTGCGGATGCAGCCCAAGACTACCGCGGACCAGACGCTGTCGTCCTTCGTGCTCGCGGTGGGGCCGCCCACCAAGATCTCCCGCTATCGCGACTGGAACGGCAACGCGGTGCACCACTTCACGATCGTGCACTTCCACGACCGCATCGAGGTGGTGGCCCGCTCCGCGGTGAGCACGCACCCGGTCGCGCCCGGCCTGGACGCGGTGACCGACGTCCGCCCCTTCCCGGAGCCGCCCTATCCGCTGCTCGACTTCCTCGCCTTCGACGGTCCGGTGCGCCCGGGCGCGGCGATGCGGAAGTTCTCCCAGGGCGTGGTCGTGGCCTCGACCGCGCCCCTCGGCGAGGTCGTGCGCGCGTGCGGGCGGCACATCCGGACCCACTTCACCTACCGCAAGAACGTCACCCGCTACGACTCGACGACCGACGACTTCCTCGCGCTAGGCGCCGGGGTCTGCCAGGACTTCACCCACCTGATGCTCGGCCTGCTGCGCCTCCGCCAGATTCCCTGTCGCTACGTGAGCGGCTACCTCCACGTCCTGCCGCGCGACGGGGAGGCGGCGCAGAGCCACGCCTGGATCGAGTTCTACTCGCCGACCGCGGGCTGGGTGCCCTTCGATCCCACCCACAACCGCGAGGTGAGCGATCGCTACGTGGTGGTCGCCCACGGCCGCCACTACGACGACGTGCCCCCCAACAAGGGCATCTACCGGGGCAACGCCGACGAGACCCTGCGGACCGAGGTGCGGACCCAGGAGGCGACGCCCAAGGACATCTCGGCCCTGCACGAGGAGATGGAGCAGATCGACGTGCCGGTCTACCAGGAGGTCCCGGAGCGCCGCGGAGACCGGCTCCGGCAGGCCGCCGAGGAGAACGCGGCCCAGGACCAGCAGCAATGATCCGCCGCCCGTTGACACCGCCACGCGCGCGGTGCTAGAACTGCCGAGCCACCCCCACTTCCGAGGAGGAGCCCTCATGTCGCAGCACCGCGCGCGCCTGATCGCCATCGTGCTACTCGTCGCCGTCACCCTGGTCTCGGCCGCCCTGATCCGGGGCAGCGAGGGCCAGGCCCTCCAGGGAGAGTACAAGATCGGCGTGCTCGAGCCGCTGACCGGCCCGCTCGCCTTCGAAGGCAAGCGGCACCTCGAGGGCTACGAGGTCATGCGCGACATGATCAACGAGCGCGGCGGGGTCATGGGCAAGAAGCTCGTCTTCGTGGTGGGGGACGCGGTGGATCCGACCGCGGCGGCCAGCGAGGCCAACCGCCTCATCACCCGGGAAGGCGTCAAGATCATCACCGGGACCTACTCCTCCACCCTGTGCGGCGCGGCGAGCGAGGCGGCCTCGCGGCAGAACGTGATCTACTGGGAGTCCTCCTGCGTGGACCCGCGGTACGCGAAGCGGGGGCTCAAGAACGTGTTCCGCACCGAGATCGACGGCACCGGCTTCGGCTGGTACAACATCGAGTTCATCGCAAAGCACCTGGCCCCGCGCTTCAACCTGAAGCCGAACCAGATCAAGATCGCGTTCCTCTCCGAGGACTCCTCCTACGGCCAGGGGGTCACCGAGGCCGCGCGCGAGCGGGCCAAGAAGGACTTCGGGATGCAGGAGGTGGCGATGGAGTACTACGCCTTCGCCTCCACCAACGACTTCTCCCCGATCGTGGCCAAGCTCAAGCAGCTCAACCCCGACGTGGTCCACCACATCGCCCGGGGCAACGACGCGGTGCTCTTCTGGCGACAGTCGCGCGAGCAGAACTTCATGTTCAAGGCCCTGGTGCACGCGGGGGCCACCGGGTACGGCTCCCCCGACTTCGGCAAGGCCCTGGGCCCGGAGGGCAACGGCCCCTTCGTGCTCGCCGAGCCCAGCACCGGCCTGCGCCTCGAGGCCTTCCGTCCCGAGGCCCAGAAGCTCGAGCGCGACTTCACGGAGGCGGTGAAGAAGCGGGCCGGCAACGAGCCCTACGCGAGCCACCGCCTGGCCGGGGCGGGCCTCTGGCTGCTCAAGCTGGTGCTCGACCAGGCCAAGACCGACGAGCTGGAGAAGTTCCGCTCCGCGGTCATGTCGATGGACCTCCCGGTGGGCAGCATGCTGAACGGCTGGGGCGTGAAGTTCGCCGAGAACGGGCAGAATGCCAACGAGCGCGTGCAGCACTACATGCTGCAGTGGCAGAACGGCCAGATGGTGACGGTGTGGCCCGAGGAGTTCTCCACGCAGCGGGCCAAGTGGATGCCGCTCGGCCCCTGGGACCAGCGCAAGTAGCGGGCCCCGCGCCCGGTGGGCGCCGTCCCGCAGCTCGTCGTCTCGACCGTGCTCCTGGGGGGCGTCTACGCCCTCATCGCGGTCGGCCTGACCCTGATCTTCGGCATCATGCGGGTGATCAACTTCGCCCACGGCGAGTTCCTGATGCTGGGGATGTACCTCGCCTTCTGGTCGTTCACCCTGTGGGGGCTCGACCCCTACGTGATCCTGCTGGGCGCGGTGCCCATCTTCTTCGTCATCGGTCTCCTCACCTACGCCCTCGTCATGCGCGGGGTCATCAAGGCCAGCCACAACGTCCAGATCTTCACCACCGTGGGGCTGTCGACCGCGCTCCAGAACGTGGCCCTGGTGGCCTGGACCGGCGACTTCCGCTTCGTGCGGCCGTGGCACTCCGCGGTGGTGATCCGGATCGGCGAGGCCGCCTTCAACCTCTCCCAGGTGGTGGCGTTCCTGGTGGCGGTGCTCTTCACCGCCGCGCTGGTGGCCTTCATGAAGTGGACGCGGGCCGGGCGAATCATGCGGGCGACCGCGCAGGACGTGGAGGCGGCGACCCTGATGGGCATCGACACCGACCGGGTCTACCGGCTCGCGTGGTCCATCGGCCTGGTGTGCGTGGGCATCGCGGGGGTCCTGATGTCGCCGCTCTACTCGGTGTATCCCACCGCCGGGCTCCAGTTCGTGCTGCTCGCCTACGTGGTGGTGGTGCTGGGCGGCCTGGGCGACATGATCGGCGCCCTGCTCGGCAGCCTGATCGTGGCCGGCGTCGAGGTGCTCGGCTCCTACTACCTGGGCAGCGCCTGGAAGGAAGTGATCTACTTCGTGCTGTTCATCGCGGTCCTCGTGTTCCGCCCCGCCGGCCTCTTCGGCCAGCGCGGGGCCGAGAATTTGGGGGCGTGAGCCCTTGAAGCGCGACGTCCCCGCCCTCGTCCTCTTCGGCGCCGCCGCCCTGGCCCCGGTGGTGACCCGCGACGGCTTCCTGCTCGACAGCCTGATCCTGATCCTCCTCTGGGGCGCGGTCTCGGGCGCCTGGAACGTGGCCGGCGGCTACGCGGGCCAGGTCTCGCTCGGCCACTCCGCGTTCTTCGGGCTCGGCGCCTACTCGGCCGCCCTGCTCGCCACCCGGTGGAACCAGTCGCCCTGGCTCGGCCTGCTGGTGGGCGCGCTGCTCGCCACCGTGGCCGGTCTGGTCATCGGCTATCTCGCGAACCGCCTCAAGGGCCCCTACTTCGGCCTCGCCACCATCGCGTTCTCCCAGGTCCTGCTGATCCTGGCCAGCCGCTGGCGCGCGGTCACCTCGGGCTCGGAGGGCATCCCGGTGCCGTTCCGCCCCGGCTTCGCGACCCTCGGCTTCCAGTCCAAGGTGCCGTGGGTCTACCTGGTCCTCTCCCTCGCGGTGGGCATCTACCTGGTGGCGCGCTATCTCGAGACCTCGCGACCCGGCTACCAGCTGGCCGGGGTGCGCGAGGACGAGGACGCGGCGGAGGCGCTCGGCATCCCGTGCCGGCGCCTCAAGGTCGCGGCGGTCGCGGCGAGCGCCGCGCTCACCTCGGTGTGCGGCGGCCTCTGGGCCCAGTACGTGGGCTTCGTCGACCCCTTCTACGTCTTCTCGGTCGACCTCTCGGTGCGCTTCGCGCTCAACAGCATCATCGGGGGCATCGGGACCGCGATCGGCCCTTTCGTGGGCTCGCTGCTCATCACCTCGCTCGAGACCTACCTGCGCGCGACGTTCAGCGACTTCAAGGCCGGGCTCATCGGCATCTACCTGATCATCTACGGCTGCCTGCTCATCGTGGTCGTGCGCTTCGTCCCCCAGGGCCTGGTGGGCTTCCTCGGGGAGCGGCTGCGCGCGATGGGACGCTATGCTCGAGCTTGAGGCGGTCACCAAGCGCTTCGGCGGCCTCACCGCGGTCAAGGACGTCAGCTTGCGCGCGGCGCCCGGGGAGATCCTCGGCATCATCGGGCCCAACGGAGCGGGCAAGACCACGCTCTTCAACGTCATCTCCGGCTTCTACGCCCCCAACGCCGGCACCGTCCGCCTCGACGGCCGCGACATCGCCGGCCTGGCTCCCCATCACGTCTGCGCCCTCGGGCTCACCCGCACCTTCCAGCTCGTGAAGCCGTTCGGCAACCTCTCGGTGCTCGACAACGTGATGATCGGGGCCCTGACCCGCGTGCACGCGGTCGGCGCGGCGCGGGAGGCGGCGCGCCGGGTGATCGCGACGTGCCGGCTCGAGGCCTTCGCGGAGAGCCGGGCCCGGTCGCTCCCGATCGGCCTGCGCAAGCGCCTCGAGGTGGCGCGGGCCCTCGCCACCCAGCCCCGTCTCCTGCTGCTCGACGAGGTCATGTCCGGCCTCAACCCCACCGAGCTGGTCGAGATGATCGAGATCCTGCGCCGGCTGCACGCCGACGGCCTCGGCCTCATCGTGATCGAGCACATCATGGCCGCCATGATGCGCCTCGCGCAGCGGATCGTGGTCCTTCATCACGGCGAGAAGATTGCGGAGGGCCCGCCCCAGGCGATCAGCCGCGACCCGCGCGTGGTCGACGCCTACCTCGGCGAGGAGTTCGTGCTTGCTGACGCTTGAGGGCGTGGACGCCTTCTACGGCGATCTCCAGGCGCTGCACGCCGTCAGCCTGGAGGTGCGCGCGGGCGAGTTGATGGCCCTGGTGGGGGCCAACGCGGCGGGCAAGACCACGACCCTGCGGGTGATCTCGGGCACCCTGCCGGCCCGCGCCGGCCGCGTGCTCTTCGAGGGCCAGGACCTCGCCGCGATGCCCGCCCACCTGCGCGTGGCCCAGGGGATCGTCCAGGTGCCGGAGGGCCGCCGCCTCTTCCCGTTCATGACCGTGAGCGAGAACCTGCTGCTGGGCGCGCACGCCCCCCAGGCCCGCGCGCAGCAGGAGGCCTCGCTCGACTACGTGCTGCGCCTCTTCCCGGTGCTCAAGGACCGCGCCACCCAGCTCGCCGGGTCGCTGTCGGGCGGCGAGCAGCAGATGTGCGCGATCGGCCGCGCCCTCATGGCCCGGCCCCGCCTGCTCATGCTGGACGAGCCCACCCTCGGCATCGCCCCGGTGCTCGTGCAGCGGATCTTCGAGACGGTGGCCGCGATCAACCGCGACGGGGTGACCATCCTGCTCGTGGAGCAGAATGTTCGCCGCGCCCTGGCCCTGGCGCATCGGGCGGTGGCCCTCGAGAATGGGCGCGTCGTCCTGGCCGGGCCGGCGCGCGAGCTCCTGGTCGACGAGCGGCTCAAGAAAGCCTACCTCGGGCTGTGAGGAGGGAGCCGATGCGGATCAATCGTGCCCGCCTGGCGGAGAGCATGGAGGTTCTCGGCAAGATCGGCGAGACCGCGCGCGGCGG
>DATJIR010000085.1:0-3463 GCA_035493135.1 Verrucomicrobiia bacterium | reverse complement strand
CCCCCCCCCCCCCCCCCCCCCCCCCCACCCCCGCCCCCTCGCCGGCCCGTGTTCGACCACCCCGCTGCCACTTCGATCTTGGATCGGAAGCTGGAGGTGAAGTCGGAGCCGCGGCCGAGCCCGAAGCCGAGCTTGAAGCGGAGCCTCAAGCGAGTTGGCTGCCGAGGTCTGACGTGGAGGTGGACGCGGGTCGAGAAGCTGGCGGCACGTGGCCGGGGCGGGAGGGGGTCGGCTGACCCGTTCCCGCCGCTCATGACCGAAGCCTGCAGCCGCCCGGGTTGGGAAATCCTGCCAAAGGTTGTCGAAGGGGAGCGGGCCGTGGTCAGCCGACCCCCCTCCGCCCGCCCCATCCACGTGTCACGACGCCACGCCGGAGTGTGCCGCGGGCAGCGCGAGAGGCTGGCGCAGCGGCAGCGTGAAGGGCAGCGTGAGGAAGACGACGAGCCCGACGACGGTGAGCGTGAGCCGTACCCCGCCCCAGTCGCTCAGCAGGCCGTAGGCGAAGGGCGAGAGGGCGGAGGCGCCGATGCCGAGCGTGTAGAAGATCGCGTAGCTGCGCGCGCGCCGGTCGCTCGAGACCAGGTCGGCCACCGTGCCGTAGAGCACCGAGGAGGTGCCGTTGAGCGCGATGCCGAGGAGCGGGAGCGTGAGCAGGCAGGCGCCGAGCGGCAGGGTCAGCAGCAGCAGGATGCCCGCGCCGGTCGCGGCCTCGGTGATGACCACGGTGCGGATGACGCCCACGCGGTCGGCGAGGGCCCCGCACGCGAACTTCCCGATGGCACCGCCGATGAAGACCAGCATCAGCGCGAATCCCAGCGACGGCACGGTGGCGCCCTTGGCGAGCAGCAGGAAGGGCAGGAAGGTGAGGAAGCCGGTGCGCGTGGAGTTGTCGATGACGTGGATGGCGGAGAGCGCCCGGTACGCGCGCGGATCGCGGATGCCCCAGCCGCTGGGCCGCGCCGCGGCGGCCTCCGGGGGAGGCGGCGCGACCGCCCGTCCGGCCCCGAGGCGAGCGAGCAGCACCAGGATGAGCGCGGCGGCCAGCAGGCCGATCACCGCGTAGACTTCCACCGCCCGTCGCCAGCCGAGCCACGGCAGCGCCAGCGCCACCGCCGCCGGCACCGCCACCTTGCCGAGGTCGCCGGAGAAGTTGTAGGTACCGAGCGCGGTGCGCCGCGGCCCGGTCTCGTAGGCCCGCGACACGAGCGAGGAGGACAGCGGATGCTGGCAGCCCGAGCCGAGCCCGCCGAGCGCGAGGCACGCCAGGAGGGCCAGGAACCCGCCGGTGAGCCCGGCGGCCAGGAAGCCGAGCGCAGTCACCGCGGTGCCCGCCGCCAACAGCCGGGCTTCGCCGCGGCGCTCGGCGAGGAGGCCGGCCGGCACCTGGAAGCTCGCCATGCCCCCGGTGTAGAGCGTCTTGAGCAGCCCCACCTGCGCGAAGGACAGGCCGAACTCGGAGGCCCACACCGGCAGGAGGATGTAGAGGATGTCGGAGAAGCCGTCGTGGACGAAGTGGGCCCCGCAGGCGGTGGCGAGAATCGCGCGGGCGCGGCGGCTCATCGCCCGCGATTGTTTCACACGTGTGACGACGCGGGCAAATGGGCCCCGGCCGCGGCCCCCGGGGGCCGGAGCAGGATGCCGAGGATCATCACGTGGGTGACCACGAGGGCCGGCACGATGAACGTGGGGATGTAGTAGGCGGCGCCGAGGAGCACGCCGTGGGAGAGGCCCTGGTAGAAGGCGTTGACCAGGTCGAGCAGCCCCACGATGCTGAAGACCCAGGTGAGCGGCCGGGCCACACGCGCGCGGGCGCGGAGCGCCACGAGGGATCCGAGGGCCAGCAGCCCCGCGAGGAGATCGCCGTAGCCCGCCGCGGCGGCGAAGGCGGCGGGCAGTACGCCGCCGACCACGGTCGGGACCAGGAACACGAGCCCCATGTGGCGGGTGGCGTGCAGCACCAGCAGGGGCTGGAGCGCGCGATCCACCGGCAGCGCGGCGAGGCGCGGGCTCACGTACCAGCGCGCCACCAGGGTGTAGAAGACGAAGCTCAGCAGCACCTGGAGTCCGAAGATCTGCTGCGCGTTCATGCGCCCCTCCTCCCGACGCCTCGCCACGCCCCGAGGCGGATCGCCGCGACGTTGATGAGTCCCATCGCCACGAGCGCCCCCGCCATCGCGGCGAACAGGCCGGGGAGTCCCGCGCCGAGCCAGCGGGTGGCGACCCAGCCGCCCGCGGCCGCGATCGCCAGCCGGGTCGCGGCGGAGAGCAGCGGCCAGAGCAGTCGGCCCGCTCCCTGCGAGGCGAAGTAGAGCGCGAGGCCGGCGCCGAAGAACCCGTAGCAGGGACCGACGATGCGCAGGTAGCGCGTGCCGGAGGCCAGCACCTGCGGATCGCTCGTGAAGAGGCCGAGCCACGCGTGCGGGAACAGCGCGGCGAGCATCCCGATCGTGCCGGTCACGGCGGCCGCGAGCGCCGCGCCGATCCAGGCCACCCGCTGGGCCCGGGCCCGGTGGCCCGCGCCCACACTGGTGCCGACCATGGTGACGAGCCCCGAGCCGAGGCCGAACACGATGGGGATCTGCAGGTACTCGAGCCGCGCGCCCAGCCCGTAGCCGGCGAGCGCGGTAGCGCCGAAGGGCCCGACCAGCGCGGTGAGCAGCACCACGGTCAGGTTTGTGAGGATCGTGTTGAGCGAGCCGGGGGCGCCCACGCGCAGGATCTCCCAGAACAGGCTCCGGCGCAGGCGCAGGCCGCGCAGAGTCGGCCGCACCAGGCTCCGGCCCGAGACCAGGAAGCCCAGCAGCGCGAGGCTCCCGAGGCTGAACGCGGTGACGCTGGCCGCGGCGGCACCCGCGATGCCGAGCCGGGGCAGCGGCCCCCAGCCCAGGATGAGGGCGGGGGAGAGCGCGAGGTACAGGAGCCCGCTCCCCACCATCACCGACGCGGGCAGGGCCATGTTGCCGGTGCCGCGGATCACGCTGCCGAGCGTGTTGAAGAGCCAGTAGGCGAGCGCCCCGCCGAAGAGCACGCGGGAGTAGACGACGGCCGAGGCCAGGACCGCGCCGTCGCCGCCCATCGCGCGGTAGAGCGCGGGGCCGCCCAGCCCGAGGAGCAGCGTGAAGGCGGCCGCCATCACCACCGCGATCACCAGGGCGTGCCCCAGCAGGGCGTCGGCCTCGGCGCGGCGGCCCCCGCCGAGCGCCCGCGCCACCGAGGAGGCCACGCCGCCGCCCATGCCGCCCGCGGACATCGTCTGCATCAGCATGACGAGAGGGAAGACCAGCGACACGCCGGCCAGCGCGTCCGAGCCGAGCCAGCCCACGAACACCGCGTCGAGCGTGCTCACCGCGGCCTGCAGCACCATGACCAGCACGTTGGGCGCGGCGAGCCGCAGCAGAGTCGGAGCCACCGGCCCCTCGAGGAGCCGGCGGGTGCGGGGCGACAGCGTGGGCGCGGCGGCGAC
>DATJIR010000084.1:0-4913 GCA_035493135.1 Verrucomicrobiia bacterium | reverse complement strand
GTCGAGCGCCGGCCGGCGCGCGTGCCCCGAGTCCGCCGCCGCACGCTCGAACCTCGCGTAGCAGCGCACGATGGCGCGACGCGGATCGCTCTCGGCGCGCAGATCCTCGAGGCTCTCGTCCACCGCCGCCTCGAGCGGGCCGGCCGGGATCGCGCCCGCGGGCTCCTCCTCCTCGCGGACCGGGCGGTCGGCGAGCGCGACCCACAGGGCGAGGCCGAGGGCCCCGAGGCCGGCGGCCAGCGCGAGGCCCCCGAAGATCCAGCTGAAGATGGCGGGCGCGCGCTCGGGGTCGACGCCGTGAAGGGGCAGGCCGCTCGCCAGCCCGCCCATTCCGGAGAGGAGCCCGCCGTCGAGCACCGCCCGGCGCCACAGGTACGCGAGCACCGCGGCATTGACCAGGGACAGGATCATCGTCACCCGACGCAGCCACGGCGGGACCCGGTTCGGCTCCTGGGCCGGCTCGGGCCCAATCTGCCCCTTCTCCTTCGACAGCGCGCGTCGGACGAGGTCGCCGATGAACACCAGCAGGGCGAGGCCGAACAGGGCGAAGATGGTGGCCGTCACCTGGCCCGGTAGGTGAATGACCCCGCTCACGTGGGTGCCGGCGGGGACCGGGCCCGCCATTTGCAAAGCCGCGGCCAGGGCGATCAGGAAGCCCGCGGCGAGCCCGGCCCAGGCGAGTAGTGGCGCCACGGGCGCCACCATGCCGGTTCCGGGCATCTTCCGCAAGGCGTCCGGTTCTTTTCGCTGGCCGGTGTCGATCACGGGGCGGATCCTTCGACCATGGAGCGAGAGGGCCCCCTCGCCGGGACGTGGGGGCCGACAACTTCACCCAGGAGGAGCCTCGACATGCTGGTCAAGATCCTCATTGCCCTCGCGGTGGTCGTCGCCGGGCTCGTCGTGGTCATCGCGCTGCAGCCGGCCGACTTCCGGGTCTCGCGCAGCGCCACCGTCGCGGCGCCCGCGCCGGTCGTCTTCGCGCAGGTGAACGACTTCCACAACTGGACCGCCTGGTCGCCGTGGGCCAAGCTCGACCCGGCGATGAAGCAGACGTACGAGGGCGCCTCCGTCGGAGCCGGCGCGGTCTACACGTGGGTCGGCAATCGCGAGGTGGGCGAGGGGCGCATGACGATAGTGGAGAGCCGGGCCAGCGATCTGGTCCGGGTCCAGCTCGACTTCGTGAAGCCCTTCGCGGGCACCAGCGTCGCCGAGTTCACCTTCCGGCCCGAGGGCGATCGCACCGCGGTGACGTGGACCATGACCGGCGAGAAGAACTTCGTGGCCAAGGGCATCCACCTCGTCATGAGCATGGACCGGATGATCGGCGACCAGTTCGACAAGGGGCTGGCCACGATGAAGACGGTGGCGGAGGCGGCAGCCCGGTCCTAGTGTCGAGCCGCTCCCCCGGGAATTTGGCCTGGCGCCCGAGCGCTCCGCGGCGGCCGGTCAGTCGAGCGCGTCCGGCACCGTGCCCGCCGCGTCCGCCCTCGGCGGGACGGGCTCCCGGGTCGGCGCGACCCCCCGCGCCCGCTCGTTCTCCTCGGCGCGCACGCGCCGCAGGAGCGGCAGGAGCGGCAGCACCGCCATGAACACGAGCGCGAGGAGCCAGAACTCGTCGGCGTAGGTCAGGACCTGCGCCTGATCGAGCAATTCTCGGTAGAGCATGGTCGTGGCCTGGCGCGCGGCGGTGAACGAATCGGCGCCGTGCTGGGCGAAGTGGCCGGCCCACTCGCGCAGCCGGCCCGCCGTCTCCGGACTCCACTGGGTCACGTGGTCGGCGAGCACCGCCTGGTGGTACTGGGCGCGCCGCGCCAGGAGCGTGGTGATGAACGCCACCCCGATGCTGCCGCCCACGTTGCGGACGACGTTGTAGGCGGCGGTGGCATTGGACAGGCGCTCGAGCCGGATGGTGGCGAGGGCGAGGGTCTGGAGCGGCACGAAGATGAATCCCTGCGCGAACCCCTGCAGGAAGCGGGGCACCGCGAGGCTCCAGTAGTCCATGCCGAGGGTCAGGTCCGACATCATCACGAGGGCGACCGCGTTCAGCCCACATCCGAACAGGAGCATCAGCCGCTGATCCATGCGGGAGACGAGGCGGCCCGAGAACGTGAGCGCGATCATGGTGCCGAGGCCGCCGGGGGCCAGCACGAGCCCGGACGTCCAGGCGTCGTAGCCGAGCATCTTCTGGGTGTAGAGGGCCACGAGCAGCACGCTCGAGTTGAACCCGAATCCGACCAGGGCGATGATCAGCGCGCCGATCGAGAAGTTGCGGTCGCGGAAGACGGACAGGTCCAGGATCGGCTCGGACGCCAGCAGCTCGCGCGCCACGAAGCCCACGAGCATGACCACCGCGACGATCGCGAGGGTCACGATGTAGCCGGAGTCGAACCAGTCTTCCTTCTCGCCCTGGTCGATCATGAGCTGCAGCGCCCCGAAGCCCAGCAGCATGAGCACCAGGCCCGCGGCGTCGATCCCGCGCGGCTTCCGCAGGTGGGGCGAGTCGAAGAGAAAGACGCCGGCCATGAAGAAGCCGAGCACCCCGATCGGCAGGTTGACGTAGAAGATCCACCGCCACGACCAGTTGTCGACGATCCACCCCCCGAGGGTGGGCCCCAGGATCGGGGCCATCATGATGCCGACGCCCCACACCGCCATCGCGGTGCCGCGCTCGCGGAGGGGAAAGATCTCCCACATCGTCGCCTGGGCCATGGGGATCACCGGCCCGCCGCCGAGCCCCTGCAGCACGCGCATGGCCACCAGGAACTCGAGGTTCGGCGCGATGCCGGACAGGAAGGAGCTCACCGTGAAGACCGTGGTGCAGATGAGGAAGAATCGACGCCGCCCGAGGACGGCGGTGAGCCAGCCGGTGGCGGGAATCGCGATGGCGTTGGCGGCCAGATAGGAGGTGATGACCCAGGACATCTCCTCCACCCCGGCGGAGAGCGACCCCTGCATGTGGGGCAACGCGACGTTGGTGATGCTGGTGTCGAGAACCTGCATCACCGTGACCATCATCACCGAGAGGGTGATGGCCCACTTCCGGAAGGGGGAGAGCGGCTCGGTGGTCGTGGCGGGAGCCGGGGGGCTCCCGGCGGGCGGCGGCTCTCGATCAGGGGACACGGGGAGCCAGCCTAGCCGGACTCCTCGCGAATGGCAACGCCTCGGGCTAGGCGCCCGGGTTCAGCCGTGGGTCGCTCACCAGCGTCCAGTCGTCGACCCCGTCGATCGTCGGCACCGCCGCGGTGGTGGTCGTCTGGGTGCGCCCCTTGCTCGGAGAGAACCAGACGAACTCCTTCGAGGCCGGGCCGCCGGCACCGGCCGCCTCGATCTCGGGGCCGCTGGCCCCGCTCTCGCGACGCTCCGCCTTCCGCGCCCGCTTGGCGTCCTGCTTGGCCTTGCGCTGATCTTCCTTGCGGCGGCGGTCGCCGCGGTACATCCCTGGTCTTTTCTGAGCCATCCCGCTCCTTTCTCGCTCACCCTACTTTACATGACGCGCGAAGTATTGCACAGGCCGCGGCCGCCCCGCGCGGCCAACTTGCGGCGCGACGAGCCGAGCGCGCCGGGCTATTGGACATTGGTCCAATAGCCCGGGCGCCGTCCAGCTGCTAACGTGGTCGAGTATCGTCGGACGAGGTCGTGCGAGGCCGAGCGCAACCCATGGAGGTCCTCATGCTGCCGCCCCTACCGAAGGAAAGCCCGCGTCGAGTGTGTGACGGATGCGGCAAGGCCAACTTCCTGCCCTACTCCATCCGGACCGGTAGCCCGGCGAGCGCGACGGAGCGGGTCTATTGCTCCCTCGCCTGCGCCCAGCTCCACTTTCCGACCTTCACCGGTCACGCGTCCGGACGATGAGGCGAGCTCGCATCGTCCGGTAGCTCGAGAGAGCCCAGATCCCGGATCCGGGCTCCGATGTTCGCGGCCAGTACCGTCTCGACCGCCCCGACCGCCGGAGGCCCGTCCCACTCCAGGGAGGCGGTGCGCCGATGGCCCTCGACGTTGATGCGCAGGAACAGGCGGCCCCCGAGGCGCGACAGGCCCTCGAGCACGCCGTCCTCGGGTGGCGCGGATGGCTCGTCGGGCTGGCGCGAATCGACCCACCGCGCCGGCCAGACCGCCGGCTCTCCCGTTCGCTGCGTGAGGTCACCCAGTTTCATGATCGCCGTCCTCCTCGACGTCGCGTCGCCACCTTGCCCCGCCCCTTTGCCATGTACTTATTGTTCTTATGTAACTTATATCATGATAGCCTGGAGGGCGCGCGCGATACTACCCAGTCGAATCCCGCCGGACGCTGACCCGGTCACGGAGTAACGCCCCCTTGCTACTACGCGACGTCCAGATCGACGCATCCTCGCCTCCATTCGCGCCGGGGGCCCAGGACCCCATCCGGGCGGACCTGTGGAGCCCGGAGCGGCTCGAGGAGCACGCGGAGAGCATCGCTCGCCGGCGCGTCCTCGCCGGGGGCAAGAGCGGCCGCCGGCTCTCACCCCGGGTGCGGGACAGCGGCCGCGTCCTCCTCCAGTGCTACCGGGACATCGCGGCGGTGATCCGCGACGAGGGCGCGACGACGCCCGCCGCGGAGTGGTTCGTCGACAACTTCCACATCGTGGACGCGGTGGTGCGGCAGGTCCGCGAGGACCTCCCGCTCGGGTTCTACCGCCAGCTGCCCAAGCTCGCGGACGAGCCGCTCGAGGGCTACCCGCGCGTGCTCGGCCTCGCGTGGGCCTTCGTCGCGCACACCGACAGTCGCGTCGAGCCCGAGACCCTGCAGCGGTTCGTCCGCGCGTTCCAGCGGGTGCAGCCCCTGACCATCGGCGAGCTCTGGGCCGTCCCGATCGCCCTCCGGATCGTGCTCGTCGAGAACCTCCGCCGGCTCGCCGAGCACATCGTGAGCGGACGCGCGGCCCGCCAGGCCG
>DATJIR010000083.1:0-8968 GCA_035493135.1 Verrucomicrobiia bacterium | reverse complement strand
GGCGGAGGCGCTGGCCCAGTCCGCCGTCGTCAACCGCGCGTACCGGGCGCTGCGCGATCCGCTGTCGCGGGTGGAGTACCTCATCGCGCTGGAGGAGGGCCGCGAGGTCCGCGAGGGCACGACCGACAAGCCCAAGGCCCCGCGGGAGCTGCTGATGGAGATGCTGGAGGTGCAGGAGGCGCTCGAGGAGGCCAAGGCGGAGGGGATGGGCGGCGCGGCGAGGGGGCGGCTCCGCGAGGAGCGGGCGCGACTCGAGGCGCGCTACGCGGCCGAGGCCCTGGCCATCGTGGGCCGGAGCGCGGAGTGGGACCGGCTGGTGGAGGAGGGCGGCGACCGAGAGGCGCTGCTCGAGTGGTTCAAGCAGCGGCTCGCCACGCGGGCCTACCTGCGGACCGTGATCGACGACCTGAGTGACGCACTGGGAGAGCGTGAAGAGAGCCATGTCTCGCATCGTCGGCATTGACCTGGGCACGACCAACAGCCTCGTCGCCTACGTGGAGGGCGGCATCCCGCGGGTGATCCCGGACGCGGAGGGCCGCGCCCTGCTGCCGTCGATCGTGGCCTGGACCCCGGACGGGGTGGTGGTCGGCGAGGCGGCCCGACGCCAGCTCGCCCGCAACGCCTCCCGCACCGTCTACTCGGTGAAGCGGCTGATGGGTCGCGGCTACGAGGACGTGAAGGACGAGCTCGCGCGCCTGCCCTTCGCGGTGACGCCGCAGGCGGAGGTCGTGACGATCCGCATCGGCGACCGGGAGGTGACGCCGCCCGAGGTGTCGGCCCACGTGCTGCGCGCGCTCAAGCAGCGCGCGGAGGCCCATTTCGGCGAGCCGATCGAGCAGGCGGTGATCACGGTCCCGGCCTACTTCAACGACGCCCAGCGCCAGGCCACCAAGGACGCGGGGCGCATCGCGGGCCTCGAGGTGCTGCGCATCGTCAACGAGCCGACCGCGGCCTCGCTCGCGTACGGGCTGCAGAAGATGGCCCAGGGGATCATCGCGGTCTACGACCTGGGCGGCGGCACCTTCGACATCTCGATCCTGCGCGTGAAGGACGGGGTCTTCGAGGTGCTCGCCACCAACGGCAACACCCACCTGGGTGGCGACGACTTCGACCGGGCGATCGTCGACTGGCTGCTCGCCGACATCCGGGCGCGCCACGCGGTCGATCTGTCGGACGACCCGGAGGCGATGCAGGAGCTTCGGCTCGGCGCGGAGGCGGCCAAGTGCCGGCTCTCGTTCGACGAGCGCACCGTGCTCACGATCCCCTTCGAGCGCTTCACCTACCACCGCGACGTCACGCGTGACGATCTCGAGGCGATGGTCGATCCCCTCGTGGCCGCGACCTTGGGCCCGTGCCGGCAGGCGCTCGCCGACGCCGCGCTGCGGGCCGACGAGGTGGACGAGGTGGTGCTGGTGGGCGGCTCCACCCGCATGCCGCTGGTCCAGCGTCGTGTCGCGGACCTCTTCGGCCGGACCCCGCACAGCCGCCTCAACCCGGACGAGGTGGTGGCGCTGGGGGCGGCGGTGCAGGCGCAGATCCTGGCCGGGGGCATCACCGACATGCTGCTCCTCGACGTGACCCCGCTCTCGCTCGGCATCGAGACCCTGGGCGGCATCGTGAGCGTGCTGATTCCGCGCAACACCACGATCCCGACCCTGGCCAAGGAGTACTTCACCACCTCGGTCGACGGTCAGACCGCGGTCGACCTGCACGTGCTGCAGGGGGAGCGGGAGCTGGCGAAGGACAACCGATCGCTCGCG
Organism: Verrucomicrobiia bacterium; assembly: GCA_035493135.1. Classification (GTDB taxonomy): domain Bacteria; phylum Methylomirabilota; class Methylomirabilia; order Rokubacteriales; family CSP1-6; genus CAMLFJ01. The sequence goes on along the minus strand of DATJIR010000083.1, from coordinate 7,208 downwards.
CGATTCGACCTGGCCGGGGTGGAGCCGATGCCGGCCGGCATGCCGAAGATCGAGGTCACGTTCCTGATCGACGCCAACGGGATCCTCCAGGTCCAGGCCCGCGAGCTGCGGACCGGCAAGGCGGCCAGCATCGAGGTCAAGCCCACCTATGGGCTCACCGAGACCCAGGTCGAGCAGATGGTGGAGGACTCCTACACGTACGCGGAGGACGACGTCAACGCGCGCCTCCTGATCGAGACCCAGACCGAGGCCGACACCGTGATCAACCACGTCGAGCGCGCGCTCCGCCAGGCGGGCGACATCGCGACCGCGGAGGAGCGAGCCCGGATCGGCGCGGCGCTCGCCACGCTCCGGACCGCCCGGGCCGGCACCGACCGTAACGAGATCCGCGAGTGCACGATCGCGCTCAACCAGGCCACCGCGCCGCTCGCGGATCGCATGATGGAGGTGGCCATCCGGCACGCGGTCACCTCCAAGCGGGCCGACGAGCTCCTGGAGAGCAATTAGATGGCGGTGCACAAGGTGACGTTCCTGCCACTCAACCGGACCGTCGAGGTCGACGACGCAAAGTATCCGCTCGCCGACCACGGCCGGCCGGGCTCGGTGCTGGATATCGCGCTGGCCAACAACATCCACCTCGAGCACAACTGCGGGGGCAGCTGCGCCTGCACGACCTGCCACGTGGTCGTCCGCGAGGGCGAGGAGAACCTGTCGCCGATGGAGCAGGACGAAGAGGACCGCCTCGACACCGCGGAGGGCCTCACCCTGCACTCGCGGCTCGGCTGCCAGGCGGTGGTCCGGGGCGACGTGGTGGTGGAGATTCCCAAGTGACCTGGCAGGACGCGGAGGACATCGCGCTGGCCCTGATGGACGCGCACCCGGACGTGGATCCGCTCACGGTGCGGTTCACCGACCTGCACAAGTGGGTGGTGGGGCTGCCCGGGTTCCGCGACGACGCCAAGAACTCCAACGAGGGGATCCTCGAGGCCATCCAGATGAAGTGGCTCGAGGAGTACCGGGACCGCTAGATCACCAGGTGACGACGTGGTCGTGAGCGAAGATCAGATCGAGCAGGCCGGGGTAGTCGAGATCGCCGTCGGCGAGACGGCGGAGCGTCGCGCCCGCGGGCAGGGGCGGGGCGGCCGCGCCGTCGAGCAGCACCACCGTCACGCGGGCGTCCGGCTCGGCCAGGTTCGACTCGATGACGGAGGCGGCGAGCGGCGCGGCCGAGTCCGCCTTGAGGATGTGGAGGAACGCGGCCATCAGAAGATCAGGAACCGCGTGGCCCGGGGCACCAGCGCCGCGATCTGGGCCGGGCTCACCGGGATCACCGGGTGGCCGTCCGCGTTCCACCCGGGGGCGCTGGGTGGCGTGCCCTCGACGTGGAACGGCACGCCCAGCTTCTTGAGCGAGGCGCGGAACTTGGCGATGTCGTCGCCGTCGACCAGGTCGTCGGTGTCCTCGTCGAGCAGGTGCACCGCGGGCCCGGTGAGCACGATCCGGACCTCGTTGTCGCCGGCCACGACGCCGAGCGCGATGCGCATGGCCTCGTTGGCCCGGTGCGAGACGCGCGGGTCCTCCGAGATGACGACGAGGGTGGGTGCGTTCTGGCTCAAAGCCGCGCGATCAATTCAGGGCGATGAAGCGGTCGGTGCCGTTGATCACGTCGGTGAGGACCACGAGGCCGCAGTTGGTGGCCCGCTCCGACAGGGGGCGGCGCCGCTTCTGGCAGCCGTAGGCGCACACGAAGAGCTTGAGCCCGCGGTCGGCGAGGGCCTGCAGGCGCTCGTCCTCCACCGCGGCGACCGCGTCGTCGATCAGGTACAGATACACGTCTCCGCCGCCGTCGAGCGCCGCCTTCGAGAGACCGAGCGCGGTCTCGAGGTTCGGGTGATCGGGCGCGGTGGACACCATCAGGCCGAGCTTCCGTCTGGCGAGGGCCATGCGGGCGCAGCGTAACAAAGTGAAAGGGGAGCGTCAATGAGCCGACAGGTCTATCTCGATCACAATGCCTCGACTCCGGTGCACCCGGAGGTCGTCGAGGCGATGCTGCCGTACTTCAGCGAGCGGTTCGGCAATCCCTCGAGCGTGCACGGCTTCGGGCGCGAGGCGCGCGAGGGCCTGGAGACCGCGCGCGACCAGGTCGCTCACTTCCTGCGCGTCGGCAAAGAAGAGATCGTGTTCACCTCCGGCGGCACCGAGTCCGACAACATGGCGGTCAAGGGAGTGGCGCTCGCCCGCGGTCGGGGCCACATCATCACCACCAAGATCGAGCACCACGCGGTCCTGCGCGCGGTACAGACCCTGGAGACCCAGGGCTTCGCCGCGACCTATCTCGAGGTGGACGGCTACGGCATGGTCGATCCGGACGCGCTCCGGCGGGCGATCCGGCCCGACACCGTCCTGATCTCGATCATGCACGCCAACTCCGAGATCGGCACCGTGCAGCCGGCCCGGCAGCTCGGGGCGATCGCTCGCGAGCACGGCATCCCGTTCCACATGGACGCGGTGCAGACCTTCGGCAAGGTGCCCCTCGACCTCGACGCCTTCAACATCGACATGCTGTCGTTTTCGAGCCACAAGATCTACGGGCCCAAGGGCGTGGCCGGCCTGTATATCCGGAAGGGCACCAAGATGGTGTCCCTCCAGCACGGCGGCGAGCACGAGCGGCGCCGCCGGGCCGGCACCGAGAACGTGGCCGGCATCGTGGGGTTCGGGAAGGCGGTCGAGATCCGCGGCCGGGACATGGTCGAGGAGGGCCGCCGGCTGACCGAGCTGCGCAACCGGCTCTGGGACGGCCTCGAGAGCCGGGTGCCCGAGGTGCGGCTCAACGGCCACCCCACCGAGCGGGTGCCCGGCACCTGCAACGTGTGCTTCCGGCACGTGGAGTCGGAATCCATCGTGCTCGGCCTGGATCTGAAGGGCATTGGCGTGTCGGCCGGCTCGGCCTGTACCTCCGGCAACGTGGAGCCGTCCTACGTGCTGGTCGCGATGGGGGTTCCGCTCGACTGGGCGATGGGGGCGGTGCGGCACTCGCTCGGGCGGAGCACGACCGCGCAGGACATCGACTACGTGATCGATTGCACGGAGCCGCTGGTGGCCAAGCTGCGGAGCGCGATGCCCGCGCGGGCCTGAGGCCGAGGGGCCCAGGCCGCGGCGGTGCAGTACAGCCCGGCCCTGATCGATCACTTCCGGAATCCGCGGAACGCGGGCCGGATGCGGGATCCGGACGGGGTGGGGGAAGGGGAGCACAAGGAGTGCATGGACCTGGTACGCTTCCACCTGCGTGTCCGGGACGGCCGGGTGGTGGAGGCGCGATTCCAGGCCTACGGCTGCGGGCCGACGATCGCGGCGGCCAGCGCGGCCACCGAGGTCGCGACCGGGGCGGGGCTCGAGGAGCTGCTCGAGCTGCCCGCCGCGCGGGTCGAGGCGGCGGTCGGGGGCTTGCCGGACGCGCGGCGGCACGCCGCGCAGGTCGCGGTGCTGGGGCTGCGGGCGGCCGCGCGTGACGCGCTGGACCGGGCCCGGACAAGGAGCGAGGGCGATGCTTGAACGGATGCGTCAGGACGTGAGGACGGTGATGGAGCGCGATCCGGCGGCTCGCTCGGCGCTCGAGGTCGTGCTGTGCTATCCGGGCGTGCACGCGATCTGGTGGCACCGCTTCGCGCACGCCCTCTGGCGGAGCGGCTGGCGGCTGACCGGCCGCTTCGTGTCCCACGTGGGGCGGTTCCTGACCGGCATCGAGATCCACCCGGCCGCGGTGCTGGGGCCCGGGCTCTTCATCGATCACGGCATGGGCGTGGTGATCGGCGAGACCGCCGAGGTCGGCAAGAACGTGAGCATCCTGCAGGGAGTCACCCTCGGCGGCACGAGCGTCAAGCGCGAGAAACGCCACCCCACCATCGGCGACGACGTGGTGATCGGCGCGGGGGCCAAGATCATCGGGGCGTTCACCATCGGGGCCGGAAGCCGGATCGGAGCCGGATCGGTGGTGGTGCGCGAGGTGCCGGAGAACTGTGTTGTGGTCGGGGTGCCGGGTCGCATAACATTCCGCAACGGCGAGCGGGTGACCGGGGGCATCGACCTCAACCAGGCGGACCTCCCGGATCCCCTCGCGCGGACCCTCGAGCAGATGCTCGATCGCATCCACGGGCTCGAGGCGGAGATCGAGCGGTTGAAGAAGGCGTCCGACGCGACGGCGGGCGCCCGCGCGCACTGATCCACCACGGGAGGCGATCGCCGGTGCTGCCAAAGGACACGATGGACGTGAAGGAAGCGGCCCGCTACCTGGCCATGGACGAGAAGACGGTGGCCGCGATGGCGGCGGAGCGTCGGATCCCCGCGCTGCAGCACGAGGGGAAGTGGCTCTTCTCGAAGAAATCGATCGACAAGTGGCGCGGCCGCAGCGTCGTGCGCTGAGCTCGTTCGCGGCGGGCCGTCCGCGGTGCCCGGTTGCCCGCGGACTGGGAGAGTGCGGGGGCCATCTCTGGGCCCCCGCAGATGAGAGAGCCTGAAGAAGTAAGCGGCGGCTGCCCTCCCCGGAGCGTGAAACTCGTGGCGCGCACCATACTCCACGTCGACATGGACGCGTTCTACGCGTCCGTGGAGCAGCGGGATCGGCCGGAGCTGCGCGGGCGGCCGGTCATCGTGGGGGCGGATCCGCGGGGGCGTGGGGTCGTCTCCGCTGCCTCGTACGAGGCGCGGCGGTTCGGCGTGCACTCCGCGATGCCGATCGGGCGGGCCGCGCGCCTGTGTCCCGAGGGCGCGTTCGTTCCGGTGGACATGGACAAGTACGCCGCGATCTCGCGGCAGGTCATGGCCATCCTCGCCGAGTTCACGCCGCTGCTCGAGCCCGTGTCCATCGACGAGGCCTTCCTCGACGTCACCGGCACCGAGGGGCTCTCCGGCGACGGGCCCACCGTGGCCGCGACCATCAAGGCGCGCATCGCCTCGAGCCTCGCCCTGACCGCGTCGGTCGGGGTGGCCCCGAACAAGTTCGTGGCGAAGGTCGCTTCCGACCTCCGGAAGCCCGACGGGCTCGTGGTCGTGCGACCGGGCGCGGAGGCCGATTTCCTCGCGGCGCTGCCGGTCTCGCGTCTCTGGGGCGTCGGCCGGGTCACCGCGGCCGGTCTCGAGGCGATGGGGGTCACCACCATCGGGCAGCTCGCGGCGGTGCCGGTCGCCTATCTGGAGGCGCGCTTCGGGTCGAGCGGGCGCGGCCTCCACGATCTCTCGCGCGGCCTCGACGACCGCCCGGTGGAGCCCTTCGCGCCGCCCAAGTCCATGGGCGCCGAGGAGACCTTCGGGCGCGATCACCGCGACGTGGAGCGTCTCGCCGCCACGCTGCGGGAGCAGGCCGAACGGGTGGCGCGCGAGCTGCGGGAGGGCGGCTACGCGGCCCGCTGCGTCACCCTCAAGCTCCGCTTCGCGGACTTCTCCACGCTCACCCGTCGCCACACCGACGATCCGACCCAGGACGGGCTCGCGATCTACCGGCGCGCCCGGGCCCTGCTGGATCGCATCCCGCTCCGCCAGGCGGTGCGCCTCATCGGGCTCTCGGCGTCCGGGCTCGGGCCCGCCGCGGCCGGCCAGCTCTCGTTGCTCGGCCCGGACCCGACGCGTCGCGAGCGGCTCGCGCGCGCGATGGATCGCGTGACCGCCCGCTTCGGCGAGGACTCCCTGCGCCCCGCGAGCCTGCTGGCGCGCCGCCGCCGTCCCCGTCCCCCGGAGTGACCGCCGCCTTCCCGTTGCCTTCGTCGTGGGCTTCGGCTAGACTCCGCTGAACAGCGGTTCATTCGGAAGGGAGCGGCCCAATGGAACGGCTCATCGCCTACGACAAGCTGGCCCGCGAGGATCGCCTCGTGCGGATGCGGGCGCGCGAGGTCGCGCAGCTCAAGATCGACCAGGGGCTGCCCCCCTTCCCGGACCTCCTGTCGCGCGACTCCATCAAGGAGCGGGTCCACGGCATCATGGTGGGCGAGCTGCAGGCCATGGAGGGCGCCGGCCGCTCGGTGTACGACTTCCCGGACGCGCCGTGGGAGTTCACCATGGACATGGCGCGCCAGGTGTGGGACGAGTCGCGCCACGTCGAGATCTACCTGGCCCTGCTCGATCACCTGGAGGGCTACGTCGGCGAGTTCCCCGAGACGACCATCCTCTGGCGCTGCGCCTGCGCGGAGGACGCGGCGGCCCGGGTGGCGGGGGTGAACCGCGGCTTGGAAGGCCTGGCCTGCGACGTGTTCAACCAGCTCGTGCACATCGCGCGCAAGATGGGCGATCCGATCCTGGAGCGCGCGGTCGACTACGTGCTCGCCGACGAGATCACCCACGTGCGCATGGGCTCGAAGTGGCTCACCCGGCTCACCGAGGGCGATCCCGAGCGCCGCCGCCGCGCGGTGGAGTTCCAGGAGACCATCGACGAGCGGTTCAACCTGGGCGGGATCCGACGCGAGGGCGATCACGAGGCGGTGCCGATCTCCATCGCCACCGAGGCGCGTCGCGAGGGCGGGTTCACCGACGAGGAGATCGCCCGGCTCATCCGGACGACGCAGCGCTCCGCCGTCTACTAGGCCGCGCCATGACCCATCCCCTGGCGGGATTTCTCGAGGTGGACGAGTCCGCGAGGACGGTTCGCCACTACCGGTACGCGGTCGAGCGGATGATGCGCATCCTCGGTGGGTGGATCGCGCTCACCCCCGAGCTGTCGGTCAAGCTGCTGCTCGGCCGCCACGTCTGGGACAACGCGCAGCACGCCGACCTGTGGGGCAAGCGCCTGCCCGAGCTGCGCGCGGCGGCCCAGGTGTCGGAGCCGGCCAATGCCCGGCTGGTCGCATTCATGGACGCGCTCGAGGCCGCGGAGGCGCCCGGGCAGACGATCGAGCGGGTGGTGGGCGTGTACCGCGTGCTGAAGCCGCAGCTGCTGGCCACCTACGAGGCGCACCTGGCCGGCGCCAACGCGGTCTACGAGCCCCCGACCTGCCGGATCCTGGCCCGCTGCATCGAGGACGAGCGACGCCACCTCGCGGCGGGCGAGACCATCCTGCGCCACCTCCTCCGCACGCCCGAGCTCACCGCGCGCGCGCAGGCGTACGAGGCGCGCCTCTGGGCCCTGCTCGAGGCGGCGGGCGGGGTGACCGGGGTGGGACCGCTCGCGCGCGCCTCGGCTGCCGGAGCGGCGGAGGCGCCGCTGAGCGACGACGCGCGCGAGT
>DATJIR010000082.1:0-11841 GCA_035493135.1 Verrucomicrobiia bacterium | reverse complement strand
CCCCCCCCCCCCCCCCCCCCCCCCCCCCCCCCCCCCCCCGCCTGCTCCTCTCAGTGCGCGAGAAATGTCCGCACTGCGCGGTTGAACAGCTCGGGCTCGTCGAGATTGATGAAGTGGGTGCCGCCCGGCACGCGCCAGAGCCGCGCCTCCGGAATGGTCGCGGCCATGAACTCGGAGCTGCGCACGCACGCCTCGTCCCGCTCGCCGAAGGCGACCAGCGTGGGCACGCGCAGCGCGCGCAGCCCCGCCTCGAGCGCGTAGACCGGCTTGCGGGTGGCCAGCGCGTGGCGCGCGGTGAGCGCGATGCCGTGCGCCGGATGGGCGAGGATCAGCTCCTGCAGGAACGCGCGCTGGCGGCCCCCCTGGCTCCCGTAGTCCGCGAACACCGCCCACGTCATCGCCGCGTCGACGAAGGCCTCGATGCCCCGGTCGGCTGCGGTCGCGTACTCCTCGCAGCGCGTCGCGAAGGTGACCGGATCCTCCGAGCCCGCGCCGGTATCGCAGAGCAGCAGCGCCGAGACGGTCTCCGGATACGCGAGCGCGAGATTGAGCGCGATGTTGCCGCCCATGCTGAGCCCGCACACCGCGGCCGGCCCGGCGCCGAGGGCCTCGATCAGGGCGCGCGCGTCCTCCACCGACTGGGCCTGGGAGTAGGCGCTCGGCTCGCGCGGGGCGTCCGAGAGGCCGAAGCCCCGCACGTCGTAGGCGATGACCCGGTGTCGCCGCGCGAGAGCGGCCATCTGCGGCTCCCACATCCGCCGCCCGACCGGGAAGGCGTGGATCAGCACGAGGGGTGGACCCGCGCCCATCTCGTCGTAGTGGAGCGAGATCCCGTTGACCGCGATCCGTGGCATCAGGCCTCGACCGGGCCCAGATCCAGCGCGTCGGTCAGGGTGCGCAGCATGAGCAGGAACCCGGCCCGCACCCGCTCGTCGCAGCCCTCCGCGCCCTCGCGGTAGAAGACCGCCACCAGGTGGGCGGCGAGCGTCGGATGCCCGGGCGCGCCGGCGGCGGCGAGGATCCGCGCCGAGTCGTCGCCCTCGAGGCCAGCGAGCCACTCGGTCGACGCCTCGTGCGCGGCCCGCAGCCGCGCCTCCTCGAGCCGCGGGAACGGACGGCCGAGACTCCGCTCCAGGATCTTGAACAGCAGGAAGCAGAGCCCGAGGGAGGCGCGCTGCACGACCGGATCGTGCTCGCGGGTGACCGCGTGGGCGAAGGCGGCCACGTCCGGCTGGCGCTCCAGGAACTCGCGCGCCTCCTGCTCGACCCGGCCGGGCGGATACGCGGTGATCTCGCGCCACACCTCGTCCACCAGCGCCTGGTCGATGCCTCGCACGGTGATGAAACTCCTTGCGACCCACGGGCAGGTCCGATAATGTGAGTGGCTGGATTCTAGCACGATGGGTCGGGGCACCGAGGAGACCGGGCGATGATGACGTCGGAGCACTTCTGGTTGTCGATCGGGTTTCTGGGTCAAGCGTTCTTCTCGATGCGCTTCTTGGTCCAGTGGATCGCCTCCGAGCGAAAGAAGGAGAGCGTGATCCCGGTCTCGTTCTGGTTCTTCTCCATCGGCGGCGGCCTCACCCTGCTCGTCTACGCGGTGTACCGCCTGGATCCCGTCTTCATCCTGGGCCAAGGCGCGGGCCTCTTCGTGTACCTGCGGAACCTGTATCTGATCCGTCGGAAGCAGAGCGGCCTGGCCGAGGCCAGGGCATAGCGCCGCTCCTCCGCTCCCACGCACAAGGAGTCGACATGGACGACACGATCCGCTGGGGGACGACCCAGTCGCAGCCGATCCTCATGATCCCGGGGCCGACCGAGCTGCCGTTCCCGGTCGTGCAGGCGATGAGCCAGCCCGCCACCATCCAGTACGACCTGACCTTCGACGTGAAGATCCTGGAGCCGGTGACCCTCGCGCTCCGGGACATCTTCCAGACCGCTCGCGGCGAGGTCATCGCGATGCCCGGATCGGGCCGGACCGCGCTCGAGGCCTCCGCGATCTCGGCGATCGAGCCGGGCGACCGGGTCCTCGTGGTGGTGGCCGGGGTCTTCGGCTCCCTGATGCGCGAGATCATGACCCGCGCCGGGGCCGAGGTCACCGAGCACACCGTCGAGTGGGGTCACCCGCTGGACCTGGGACGGCTCGAGAAGGACATCGAGCGCGTGAAGCCGAAGGCGGTCTCGATGGTCCACAACGAGACCTCCACCGGCACCACCTACCCGGCCGCGGAGGTCGGCCGCCTCGTGAAGCGGCACGGCGCCCTCTTCATGCTCGACACGGTGTCGTCGCTGGCCGGGCTCGACGTGCGCACCGACGACTGGGGCGTGGACTTCAACATGACCGGCTCGCAGAAGTGCCTGGCCGCGCCGCTCGGCATGGCCATCGTGTCGGTCAGCCCCGCCGCGTGGGAATCGATGGAGCGCCGCAAGCACAAGTCTTCCTCGTGGGCCTACGACCTGCTGCGCTGGAAGGAGAACTGGATCCCGGCCTCCCGCGGAGGCCACATCCCCGACGGCAGCCCGCGCCGCCAGCCGGTCTCGATCCCGACCCACCTCACGAGCGCTCTGGGCGTCGCGAGCCGGCTGATCCTCGAGGAGGGCCTGACCCACCGCTTCCGTCGCCACGCGGTCGCCGGGCGCGCCTTCCGCGCCGGCCTCGAGGCGATGCGCCTCGAGATGTTCCCGGACGCCTCGCTCCTGTCCAACACCGTCTCGTGCTTCAAGGCGCCCGCCGGGATCGAGCCCGCCAAGGTGGTCAGCCACATGCGCGATCGCTACGGCATCCTGATCGGGACCGGGCTCGACAAGATCCGCACCACCACCCTGCGCGTCGGGCACATGGGCATCACCTCGAGCCCGATGTACGTGCTGCCGACGCTGTCCGCGCTCGAGATGACGCTGCGCGACCTCGGCTACCGCAGCGAGGCGGGGGCGGGGGTCTCGGCGGCCCAGGCGATCTTCGCGAGCCCGCCCGCGTGATCGTCGTTCCGGACGACTTCCCGTCGGTCTTCGAGGGGAGCGAGGCGCATCAGCGGGCCAAGCGCCTGGGCGAGGTGCGCGTGTTCACCGAGCGCGGCGCCGACCAGGAGGCGGAGCTGATCCGCCGCATCGGCGACGCGCCCGCCGCCATCAACATCCGCGCCCACGCCCGCTTCAGCGAGGGCGTCTTCCAGGCCTGTCCCCGGCTCAAGATGGTCTCGGTGTGGGGCACCGGCACCGACAACTTCGACCTGAACGCGGCGGGCATGCGCGGGGTCACGATCTGCAACACCCCCGGCATCAACGCGTTCGCGGTGGCCGAGCACGCGCTCACGCTCATGCTCACGGTCGCGCGCCGGGTGGTCGCCCTGGACGAGGAGATGCGCAAGGGGCGCTGGCCGCGCGAGCTGCTCACCCAGTGCCTCGGCAAGACCCTCGGCGTCTTCGGCATGGGGGCGATCGGCGGCCGCCTCGCCACCATCGCCCGCGGCATCGGCATGAACGTGCTGGGCTGGAGTGCGCTCGGCGACGAGGCGCGGATCCGCAAGACCGGGGCCCGGCCGGCAAGCAAGGAGGAGATCCTCGCCCAGGCCGACGTCATCAGCCTGCACGTGCGCCTCTCCACCGAGACCCGCAACTTCATCGGCCGCAAGGAGCTGGCCATGATGAAGCCCACCGCGATCATCGTCAACACCGGGCGCGGCGCGCTCGTCGATCGCGAGGCCCTGCTCGCCGCCCTGCGCGACCGCAAGATCATGGGCGCGGGGCTCGACGTCTTCCACCAGGAGCCGCTCGCGCCCGACGATCCGATCCTGACCCTGCCGAACGTGGTGCTCTCCCCGCACAACGCGGGCCAGACCCCCGAGGTCATCCGCGACGGCCTGCTCGCCGCGGTGGCGAACATCGAGAACTTCCGCCAGGGCAAGCCGACCAACCTGGTCGTCTCACCCGGCCGCTAGCGCGGCCCGCGGCTCCTCCGACACGACGACCGGGTGGCGCCCGCGCCGGATTCGGCGTAGCGTCGAGGCGTGCGCCGTCTGCGGGCCTCACGCCCGGGCGTGAGGCGCGTCGACCTCAACCCCGTTTCCCCGAAGAGGAGAGCGACATGGCCAAGGTCCTGCGATGTGGAGATCTGATGCCGGGCTGCAGCGCCGTCCTGGAGGGCAAGGACGTGGCCGAGGTGATGGCCAAGGGAGCCGAGCACGCCAAGAAGGATCACGGGCTCGCGGCGATCCCGCCCGATATGGTGGCCAAGGTGCAGGCCGCCATCAGGGACAAGTAGCGGAGCGCGCCCCTCAGCCTGAGCGCCCCTCACCCGGCCCTCTCGGGTGAGGGGCCTCACGCGGTCAGGTCGACCAGCACCTTCATCACCGGCCCACCCCGTAGCGCCTCCTCCATCCCCTCCTGCAGTCCCTCGAGCGGGATCTTCCGGCTCACCAGCGGCGCGAGGGTCACCGCCCCCGCCGCGGCCAGCCGGATCGCTTCCTCCCAGTCCTGGCGGTTGTACAGCCGGCTGCCGTGCATGGTGACCTCGCGGGCGAACATCGGGTAGAGATTCACCGGCGTGGGCTCGGAGTGGATCGCCACGATGCTCACCGTGCCCCACACGCGCACGGTCTCGGTCATGACGCGCGCGGCGGCCGGATGCCCGGTCACCTCGAAGGCCACGTCGACCCCCTGCCCCGCCGTCCACTCGTTGACGAATCGCACCGGGTCGGCGTCCATGCCGATCACCTCGAGGCCCAGGCCGCGCAGGAGATCGATCCGGAACGGGTTCACCTCGCTCACGATCACCCGGGCCCCACGGTGCCGGCAGACCATCGCGATCAGGGCGCCGATCGGCCCGCCCCCCAGCACCAGCACCGTGTCATCCGCCTTCACCTCCGCGCGTCGCACGTCGTGGGTGGCGACCGCGAGCGGCTCGATCATCGCGGCCTGGTCGTCGCCGAGCGCGGCGGGCACGTGCAGCATCCGCGCCGCGGGCACCGCCCAGTAGTCCTGCATGCCGCCCGGCAGCTCCACCCCGTAGATCTTGAGCCGGTAGCAGAGGTAGTAGCCGCCCATCCGGCACGCGCGGCACTCGCCGCAGGAGTGGATCGGCTCGACCACCACCCGGTCGCCCGGCTGGAAGCCGCTGCCGCCCGGCGCCTCCACCACCTCCGCGAAGGTCTCGTGTCCGATGATGCCGCCCTTGGGAATGCGGTGGTCGAGGTGCCCCTGGAAGATGTGCAGGTCGGTGCCGCAGATCCCGGCCCGCCGCACCCGGAGCAGCGCCTGGTCGGGCGCGCGCGACGGGCGGCTGATGGGTCCGGTGCGGAACGTGCGGGAGCCGTCGTAGAAGGAAGCCCTCATGCGCGATTTCCCCCCCGACTATCTAGAGGTCACCGCTCCCGCGAGTCAAGGGCCCCTTGGGCAGCCGCATCAGACAGAGCGCGATCCCCTGCACGAGCAGGGCCACCGCGATCGCGCCCGCGAAGGCGCCCGCGATGCCGAGCGGGACCAGGCCCACCGCTAGGACCAGGCAGAAGGCCGCGAAGGAGAACAGCCCGAAGAGCAGCCCGCGCAGCACGCTCAACGCCGCGCCCGCGCCCTGCATCCGATGGCCGAAGGCGGTCAGGATGGCCGCGAAGAGCGGGTAGGTCGCGAGCAGCCCGCTCCACCGCGCCCCGAGCCGCGGGGCGAGCGCGGTCAGCGCCAGCACCACCGCGGTGGCGAGCACCATGCGGGCCGGCAGGTCCCAGCGCGGGGGCGCCACCGGGGTGGCCCCCGCGACGGCGGCGGGCATCAGCCGGATCGACACCGCGAGCGCGGCGACGACCAGGGCGAAGAGCGCGGCCGGGCCGAGCCCGAAGGGCTGCAGCACCGCGGCGGTGACCGCGTAGGCGGCCGAGCCCGCCAGCAGAGCGGGCGGCCACGCGGTGCGCGTCGCGCTCCAGCCGTAGGCCACGCTGAAGGCGGCCTCCGCGACGGCGCCGACGAGCGAGCCGACCACCGCGGCGGCCCCGAAGGCCGCGCCGTGGTCGAGCGCGATGAAGAAGGCCACCGGCCCGGTGGTGAGCGGCAGGCCCACGAGCCAGCCCCCGACCGACTGGCCCCACCGGCGCCCCGCGAGGGTCGCGGTCCCGATCAGGGCGGGCGTCAGGACGAGCTTGAGCGTCAGGTTGTCCATCAACCGACCCGGCGGGGAGCCGGCGTCAGGACGACAGCGCGTCGCGCAGGACCTGGGCGGGATGCCGGGCCGGCCGGCCGGCCAGGTGCTCGATCTGCTGGCGGCAGGAGACGCCGGGCGCGACGACCTCGGTGTCCATCGCGGCGGACTTCACCGCGGGGGCGAGCCGCCGGTTGCCCAGGGTCACCGAGAGATCGTAGTGCTCTCGCTCGAAGCCGAAGGAGCCGGCCATGCCGCAGCAGCCCGAGTCCACCTCCGCCACGTCGAAGCCGGCCCACCGCAGCGCGGCCACGGTGGGCGCGGTGCCCACGATCGCCTTCTGGTGGCAGTGCCCGTGGAGCAGCGCCTGCCTTCGCGCGGCACCCGGGACCGGCGAGCGGAACGGCAGGGTGAGGCCCCGGGCCTTCTCGCGCAGGAGGAACTCCTCGAGCAGGAACGACGCGGCCGCGACCTGCCGGGCCTCCACGGTCCGCACCAGCTCCACCGTCTCGTCGCGCAGGGTGAGCAGGCACGACGGCTCGAGCCCGACGATGGCCGCGCCGCGCGCCACCCAGGGGTGCAGGCGGGCCACGTTCCACTCCGCGTGGGCCTTCGCTTCCTCGAGCATGCCCTTGGAGATGAGCGGCCGCCCGCAGCACTTCTTGTCCACGAGCTGGACCCGGTAGCCGCCCGCCTCCAGCAACTCCACCGCGGCGCGCCCGATCTCGGGGGCGTTGTAGGTGACGAAGGTGTCGTGGAAGAGCACCACGTCGCCCCGCGGCGCGTCGCGGGGCGCGCGCCGGGCGTCGAACCAGTCGGTGAAGGTCTCACGCGCGAAGCGGGGCAGCGGACGGCGCCGGTCGATGCCGGCCATCCGCTCCATGAGCCACCGGTTCGGCCAGGAGCGCGCGATCCAGTTCGAGATCGGGGCCAGGCGCGAGCCGAGCCAGGAGAGCTTGGCGATGTGACCGAAGAGCCGGTTCCGCAGCGGGAGGCCGTTCACCGAGTAGTAGTGGTGCAGGAACTCGTACTTCATCTTGGCCATGTCCACGTTCGACGGGCACTCCGCCTTGCAGCCCTTGCACTCGAGGCAGAGGTCCATCACCTCGTACAGGCGCCGGCCCGCGAAGTCGGCCTCCGGCACCTTCCCCGAGAGCACCGCCCGCAGCGCATTGGCGCGGCCGCGCGTCGAGTGCTCCTCGTCGCGGGTGGCCATGTACGAGGGGCACATCGTGCCCTCGAGCTTCTTGCGGCAGACCCCGACCCCGTTGCACATCTCGACCGCCGCGGTGAAGCCGCCCTGGGCGCCGAAGTCGAGCAGCGTCTTGGGCTCCCACGTCTTGTAGGTCGGGCCGTAGCGCAGGTGCTCGGTGACGCCCGGGCTGCCCACGATGTTGCCCGGGTTCATGAGGCCGCGGGGGTCGAAGGCGGTCTTGGTCTCCTGGAAGGCGCGGAACATGGTTGGGCCGAACACGCGCTCCAGGAACGGGCTCCTGGCGCGCCCGTCGCCGTGCTCGCTCGAGATGGCGCCGCCGAAGGAGAGGACGAGGTCGAAGATCTCCTCCGCCATCACCCGCACCTGCTCGAGCCCCCGCTCGGTCTTGAGGTTGATCAGCGGGCGGATGTGGAGGCACCCCACCGAGCAGTGGCCGTAGTAGGCCGCGTCGGCGCCGTGCTTGGCCATGATCTCGGTGAACCGCGGCACGAACTCGGGCAGGTACTTCGGGTCCACCGCGGTGTCCTCGATGAACGCGATGGGCTTGGACTCCCCGCGCGTGCCGAGGAGCAGGCCCAGCCCGGCCTTGCGGAGCTTCCAAATCGACTGCTGCTCGGCGGAGTCGGCCGCGATGTGGGAGGCGTAGCCGAAGCGACCGCGGGTCCGGCGGGCCTCGAGGTCCGCGACCTTGGCCTTCACCTCCTGCTCGGTGTCGCCCGCGTACTCCACGATGAGGATCGCGGCGGGATCGCCCTGCACGAAGCCCATGCGCTGGGACTGCTCGATGTTGTTGCGGGCCAGGTCGAGGATCATCTTGTCGGTGAGCTCGACCGCGTACGGCCCGGTCTCGAGGATCGCCTGCGAGGACTCGAGCGCCTCCTGCATGTCGTGGTAGTGGATCACGTCGAGCGCGGTCGCCTTCGGCTTCCGCACCAGGCGCACCTTCGCCTCCACCACCGTGAGGAACGTGCCCTCCGAGCCCACGATGAGGCGGGCCATGTTCAACGGGCGGTCCTTCACCAGCTCGTCCAGGTTGTAGCCGCAGACGCGCCGCCAGTGCCGCGGATAGCGCGTGCGGATCTCCGCGTCGTACTGGGTGCGGATGCGGTCGACTTCCTGGTAGATCCGGCCTTCCAGGCCGGGCAGACGCATCTTAGCCGCGAACTGCTCGGGGGTGATCGCGCCGAACGTGGCGCGGCTGCCGTCGGCCAGGATGGTCTGGATCTCGATGACGTGCTCCACCGTGAGCCCGTAGGCGATCGAGTGGGAGCCGCCCGAGTTGTTGCCGATCATGCCGCCGAGGGTGGCCCGGTTCGACGTCGAGGTGTCCGGGCCGAAGAGCAGCCCGAGCGGCCGCACGTGGTGATTGAGCTCGTCCTGCACCAGCCCCGGCTGCACGCGGGCCCACAGCTCCTCGCGGTTGACCTCGAGCACGCCGCCCATGTGGCGCGAGAAGTCCAGCACCACCGCCCGGTTCACGGTCTGGCCGGTGAGCGAGGTCCCGCCGCCCCGGGGCAGGAGCGGCACGCCCTGCTGGTTCGCGACCTCGACCGCGGCCTGCACGTCGCCGGCGTGCCGCGGGATCACCACCCCGATCGGCTCCATCTGGTACATGGACGCGTCGGTCGAGTACAGCAGCCGGGAGTAGGTGTCGAAGCGCACGTCGCCCTCGACGCGGCGCCGCAGCTCGTGCTCGAGATCGTTCATGGCGGGATTATGGGGCCAACCCCGCGACGTTCGCAACTTGGCGGGCCGCGGCGGCGGGCGGGAAGCAATCTCCCGCGCCCGGTGGAGAGAAGATACGTGGTCCCGGCCGCCGCGGGTCGTGCGACCCCACGAAACCGATGGGTTACAATGGAGCCGCCCGTGGCACCTGCCTGCACCCGGGGCGGCGCCGGAGGCATCGACCGATGACCGAGACGACGGACGGCGGCAAGGGCGCGACGATTCTCGTGGTCGACGACGAGGCGGAGGTGCGCGCCCTGATCCGGGAGGTGCTCACCCTCAACGGCTACACCGTGATCGACACCGGCGATCCGATCGAGGCCCGGCGCATCGCGGAGCGGCAGCCGATCCAGCTGCTCCTCACCGACGTGGTCATGCCGATCATGAACGGGATCGAGCTGGCCCAGCGCGTGGAGGCCGCGAGCCCGAGCACGAAGGTGCTCCTGATGTCCGGCTACAGCACCGCGGCGGTCAAGGGCTCCGGGCGGCCGCTCTTGTCCAAGCCGTTCCGGACCGGCGATCTCCTCGCCGCCATCCGCCAGATGCTCGACTCCCGCTCCGCGTTCCGGCGCCCCGCGCCCCCGACCTCGCCCCGGCCTGGCTTCGGCCCGGTCTGAGCGCCCGCGCGCCCCGGCTGCCGTCCGCGCCCGGCGCGGACTATACTGGAACGGTGCGACGCCTCCTGGTCACGCTGGCCTGTCTCGCCCTCGCCACGCCGGCCGCGGCCGCGCCCGCGGCTCCCGCGTTCACCGTGACGCTGCTCGACGGCTCCGGCCACTTCGACTCGCGCGCCCAGATCGGCAAGCACCTGCTGGTGGTCCGCTTCCAGGCGTCCTGGTGCAAGGTCTGCAACGAGGAGGCGGCGGGGATCGAGCGGCTCTACCAGAAATACCGGACGAGCGGCGTGGAGTTCGTGAGCATCCAGGTGCAGGACACCGAGGCCGACGCGCGGCAATTCCTGAAGGTCAACAAGGCGACCTATCCGGCCGGCCTCGATCCGCGGCTCAAGATCGCCAACCGCTTCGGCTTCCGAGGCACGCCCTACACCGTGGTGGTCAACAAGCGCGGGGAGATCGTGGCGCGCATCCGGGGACGGGCCGACGAGGCGCGCCTCTCGCGCATCCTGGACCCGCTCGTGAAGTCCGTGCCCGTCCGGAAGCCTCCCGCGCGACTACAGTAGCTCGGGGCGGGCGCCGGCTAGGCCAGGCGGCGCGCGGCGTCGAGACCGCGCACGGTCATCACCAGCACGAAGACGTGGAAGGCGACGCCGACCCAGTCCCGCAGGCCCAGGAAGATGAGGCCGTCGAGCGCGTAGATCGCCGCGCCCACCCCGAAGGCCCAGACTCGACCCTGCTGCGCGAAGCGCCCGAGCAGCACGAAGCTGGCGACGATCACCGCGTCCAGCACCGCGACGATGCCGATCCCGCGGCCCGAGTGGGCCGCGAGCGCGTCCCCGAGCTGCGTGATGCCGAGCCCGAGGACGAAGCGCCACTTCTGGCCGGCGAGCGACGCGAGCGAGTTGACGAGCGACAGTCCCGCGACCCAGTAGAACCAGCGCGCCCCGCTGTGCAGGCGCTGCGTCCACATCTGGCGCGTGCCGCCCGCGGCGGGTGCGGCGACCCCGGCGGGCGGCGCGCTCGCGACCGCCGCCGGCGCGGTCAGGGGCGCGGGCGGGACCGGTCCGAAGGCGGGCGAAGGACGAGGCGCGGGGGAGGCCGTGGGCCGCGCGGGGGGCCGCCGGAACGGGCTGGCGGCGCCGCCGGCCGTGCTACTCGGTGTCGAGTCCATGTTCGCTCCTCCGTCACCGCCGGTGTCAATCTGTCCAAATTGAGATCGAACGAATACCCGGGCGGGGCTTCAGACGGAGAGCAGCAAGCGGTATGCCAGGTCAGGGTTTCAGCATCACCTTGATGGCCCGGTCCTCCTTGCGGTCGAAAATCGCGTAGCCTCTGGGAGCCTCGGTGAGCGGCATGGTGTGGGTGATGATCCGGGCGGGCGCGAGCCGGCCGGCCTGGATCAGCGGCATCAGCGGCGTGATGAAGTTGCGCGCGTTGCAGATGCCCATGCGCAGCGTGAGGTCCTTGAAGAACGCCTCCCGCGCCGGGAAGCCGATCGACGACTCGACGTAGACCCCGACCGACGACACGGTGCCGCCCGCGCGCACCGACTGGATCGCCTGCGCGAACGGCACCTCGTGACCGACGCACTCGAGCACCGCGTCCGGTCCGCGGCCTCGCGTCTGCGCCCGCAGCTGCTCGGCGGGATCGCCGCGGTCGAGGTCGATCGGCACGCCGCCCAGCTCCTCGGCGAGCTTCAGCCGGTAGTCCACGCGATCCACCACGAAGACGCGGCTCGGTCCGAAGAGAAGCGCCGACTGCAGGGCCAGGAGCCCGACCGGCCCCGCCCCGAGCACCGCCACCGTGTCGCCGGGGCGGATGGCCGCGTTCTCCGCGCAGACGTAGCCGGTGGAGAGGATGTCGCCGAGGAAGAACACGTCCTCGTCGGCCATCCCCGCCGGCACCTTCTCGCACATGTGATCGGCGAACGGTACCCGGATCGCCTCCGCCTGTCCGCCCGGGTACTGCTTGCCGAAGCGGCCCCCGAAGACCGCGCGCCCGGTGGTGGAGCACTGGGTGGGGAGGCGCAGGCGGCACCACTCGCAGGACCCGCACGAGATCGAGAAGGGCGCGAGCACCCGGTCGCCCTTGCGGATCTGGCGCACCGCCGGGCCCACCTCCTCCACCACCCCCATGAACTCGTGACCCATCACCAC
>DATJIR010000081.1:0-2768 GCA_035493135.1 Verrucomicrobiia bacterium | reverse complement strand
CCTGCCAGGCGAAGTAGAGGTGGAAGATCGGATTGCGGTGCACCGTGAAGCGCGCCTCGCCCGGCCCCGGCAAGAGCTTCACCGGGAACGGCACGCGGACGACCGTCGCTCCGTCGCGCTCCTCGCGCGGCGCCGCG
This sequence comes from Verrucomicrobiia bacterium, assembly GCA_035493135.1. Classification (GTDB taxonomy): domain Bacteria; phylum Methylomirabilota; class Methylomirabilia; order Rokubacteriales; family CSP1-6; genus CAMLFJ01. The sequence goes on along the minus strand of DATJIR010000081.1, from coordinate 2,631 downwards.
CCGTAGTTGGGGGTGACCACCGTCACCCGGTGCCCGCGCCGGGCGAGCGCGGCCGCCCACGCCGCGGTGCTCCACTCGGCGCCCCCGGGCGCGAACGGCGGGTAGTACTCGCAGGCGAACAGGATCGACGTCACGGCTTGCGCGCCACCAGCTCGATGAACGGCGAGACGCCGGAGAGCCGGTAGTAGAGCCCGATCGGCACGCGCAGCGGCCCGAGCGACTCGCGGGGCGGCGCGTCGTCGAGGAAGCGCAGGTCGCGCACGCCGACCCGGGCGAAGGCCCGCCGCAGCGCGATCGGGGTGAGCCGCCGGAGCGTCGCGAGGTACGCGGTCGGGCGCCCGCGCAGGCGCAGGTAGAGCCGTCCCGCCGGCGCGGGCAGGAACGGGGCCCACAGGAGCTTGTAGTGGCCCTCGTACCACGACCACGCGTTCGGGGTGTGCACGTACACGAGGCCGCCCGGCCGGGCCACCCGCACCATCTCCGCCACCGTGGCCTCGACCGACTCCACGTGCTCGATGGCCGAGAAGCAGTAGACCACGTCGAAGGTCGCGGCGGGGAACGGCAGCCGCTCGGCGGCGGCGCGCACGAAGGCCCCGCCCGACTTCTCGCGCTTGAGCGCGCAGATCGCGATCGCCTCCGCGTCGGCGTCCACCCCGACCGGGCGCACCCCCGCCTCCTTGGCCACCACGTTGAAGCCGCCGGTCCCGCAGCCCACGTTGAGGAGCCGGCCGTGGAGCGCCCCGCCCAGCACGCGGCGCAGCCGCTCGAGCCGGCCGCGCTCCTGCATCTCCTCGACTTCTCGAAGATTGACCAGGACGGGCCAGTCGGGGATGCCCAGCACGTCGCGATAGTAGGTGGTGTAGTAGCGCCGGAGCCGGTCGCGGAGCAGGACCGCGTGGCTCACCGCAGCTGCTGAACGACCGCGTCCACGACGTCCTGGCGCTCCTCCGGGGTGATCCCGACCGAGCACGGCAGCGAGAGGCCGCGCGCGTACAGCCGCTCGGCGACCGGGACGGGGCCCGCGTGCTCGGCGCCGAAGGCGGGCTGCAGGTGGAGAGGGCGCCAGAGCGGGCGCGCCTGGATCCCTCCCGCGTTGAGGGTGCGGATCAGCGCGGGCACGTCGGGGCAGCGGCGCTCGTCGAGCAGCACCGAGGCCATCCAGTAGGTGGACCGCGCCCACGCGGTCTCGACGAACGGGTGGACGCCGTCGACCCGGCCCAGGGCCTGCTGGTAGAAGGCGGCGGTGGCCCGCTTGTCCTCCACGAACGAGTCGAGCTGCTCGAGCTGGGCCACGCCCAGCGCGGCGTGGAGGTTGCTCAGCCGGTAGTTGAAGCCGATCTCGTCGTGGACGAACTCGATCGCGTCGCCCCGTGCCTGGGTGGTGAGCCGCCGCACCCGCGCCGCGGTGGCCTCGTCGCGGGTGAGCACCATGCCGCCCGCGCCGGTGGTGATGATCTTGTTGCCGTTGAACGAGAGGCAGCCCGCGAGGCCGTCGGCACCGACCGCGCGGCCGCGGTAGCGCGCGCCGAGCGCCTCTGCGGAGTCCTCCACCACCGCCATCGGGTAGCGGCGCGCGAGGGCCAGGAGCGGGTCGAGGTCGCACGGGTGGCCGTAGAGGTGCACCGGCAGCAGGGCCCGCACGACCCGGAGGGTCCGTCGGTTCACGACGTGGCCCCCCTCCACGAGGCACCCGCTCTCGAGGAACTCGGCGACGCGGGCCGGGTCGAGGCCCCACGAGGCGTCCTCGCTGTCGAGGAAAACCGGGTGCGCCCCGCAGTAGGCCACCGCGTTCGCGGTCGCGACGAAGGTGAAGGCGGGCACGACCACCTCGTCGCCCGGCCCCACCCCCGCCGCGAGCAGAGCCACGTGGATCGCGGCGGTGCCGTTGACGGTGGCCACCGCGTGGGAAACCCCCACGTGCTGGGCGACCTCGCGCTCGAAGCGGTCCACGAAGGGGCCGGCCGAGGACACCCAGTTGGTGTCGAGGCACTCCTTCACGTACTTCCACTCGTTGCCGGCCAGGTGCGGCACCGCGTTCGGGATCGTCCGGCGCGGCGCGGTCATCGCGGCCGGCCCTCGCGCTCCCACCACTGCCGGTACCAGTCGAAGGTCTCGGCCACGCCGGCCTCGAGCCCGATCTTGGGCGCGAAGCCGGTCAGCCCGCGCAGGCGCCCGATGTCGGGGCAGCGACGGGCCACCGAGCCCGCCGGCGCGGGCCGGGCCTCGATGGTGGGGGCGAAGGCAGCGGTGCGGAGCACGAGCGCCACCAGGTCCGCGATCGGCGTCTCCTCCGCGTCGTTGCCGATGTTCACCACCTGCCCCCACGCGGCCTCGGTGGTCATGAGCCGCGTCATCGCCTCCACTGCGTCGGCCACGTGGCAGAAGGCGCGCCGCTGCTCGGCCCCGAAGACCCGGAACGGGTCCTCGCGGCGCAGCGCGCGCAGCGCCAGCTCCGGGATCACGTGGTCGGTGCCCATGCGCGGGCCGTAGACGTTGTGGAAGCGGCCGATCACGGCCCGGAGTCCACGGGCCCGCGCGGTGTGGAGCACGGCCGCCTCGCCCAGGATCTTGCTGGCCGCATAGGCGAAGCGCGGCGCCCGGATGTCGGGTACGGACAGCGGCACGTCTTCC
>DATJIR010000080.1:0-4705 GCA_035493135.1 Verrucomicrobiia bacterium | reverse complement strand
ACCGCGAAGGCGGCCACCACCTCGCGGAGCGCGCGCCCGAGGCTCGGCAGGGTGAAGTCGCGAGAGGAGCGGTCACGCTCGGAGATGCGGTCGAGGTGGTGGCCGAGCTGGTTGATCTCGCTCGCCATCGAGACTTGCATGATGAGGCGCTTGGCCGCGTAGGTGAGATCGGCCATCCGCGCGTCGTCGCCCGCCACGCGCGAGTAGAGCGCGGTCATCTGCCGCGAGGTGCCACGGTCGACGAAGAGGCCGTTGACCGCGGCGAGGAAGTCGTAGCCGGTGGTCCCCGCCACCGTCCACCAGTCGGGCAGGGGCTCCTCCGGACCGAGGATCTTCTCGGCCGCGATCCAGAGGGGGCGGGCCTCGAGCGCGGCGGCTCGGTCCGCGGCCCGCGTGCGGTAGAGCGCGGCGAGCGCATCCGCCTCGGCCGGGTCCAGCTCGGGCAGGAGGCGCCGGGCGGTGGCCAGCAGCGCGCCCTCCTGCAGGCGGCGGAAGTACTCGCCGGGCGCGTAGAGGCCATCCGGGTGATCGATGCGCAGCCCGGTGACCTTGCCCTCGCCGACCAGCCGGAGCACGAGCTGATGGGTCGCGTCGAACACCACGCGGCGCTCCATGCGGATGGCGGCGAGATGGCTCACGTCGAAGAAGCGGCGGTAGTTCACTTCGTCGCCCGCCACCCGCCAGTCGGCGAGGCGATAGGTCTGCGCGGAGAGGACGCGGTCGAGCGCGTCGAACGACGCGGGATCGCCCGGGACGCCGTTGAAGCGCCGCACCGTCTCCTCGATGTGCTCGCGGATGTCCGACGATTCCTTGGCGAGCGCCATCAGGCGCCGCTTCACGATCTCCTTCTCGCGCATGCGCTCCTCGACCCGGCGGGGGTCGGTCTCGGTGCGCCCGGGGAGATGCTCGATCGCGGTCAGGATGCTGCGCAGCTCCTGGAGCCCCGTGTCCTCCGGGCCCAGGCGCTCCGCGAGGGGCTCGAGCCCGTCGGTGAGGATCTGCGGATAGGTCCGCGGGGTGATGGGCAGGCGCGCGCCCGCGTAGCGCAGGTGGAACGCGCCGTCCGCGAACTCGAGTGCGAGCTGCTGCGACTCCAGGACCCGGCCGTACTGGTCGGGCAGGATCGGCAGGAGGACGCGGTGGCGCAGCTCGGCCTTGGCCGGCACCCAGTCGATGTCGAAGAACTCGGCCCGCGGCGAGGCGGGGCCGTTCTCGAGCACGTCGAGCCACCACGGGTTGGCGTCGCCCGCGATGCCCATGTGGTTCGGCACCACGTCCAGGACGAGCCCGAGTCCCCGCGCGGCCAGCCCGGCGGCCATCCGGTCGAAGGCGGCTGCGCTGCCCAGCTCCGGATTGAAGGCGTTGTGGTCGGTGACGTCGTAGCCGTGGGAGCTGCCGGGTCCGCAGCGAAAGCACGGAGAGAGATACACGTCGCTGACGCCGAGCGCGTAGAGGTAGTCGCCGAGGGCCGCCACCGCGTCGAAGCCGAGCGCGCTGCCGAGCTGCAGGCGGTAGGTCGCCCGGCGCTCGCGGCGCAGGGCCGCCGCCGCCTGCTGGAAGAGCGCGTCGGGGTCGATCATGCGGCCTAGAGGTGGGTCAGCGTCTCGCGGGGATGCGGCTCGCGGCCACGGAGGTGGCGCTCGAGGATCTGGCGGGCCAGGCCGCGACCGCCCAGCCCGAAGGCGAGGGCCAGCGCGAAGATCAGCCCACCGAAGGTGATCCCGAACGCGACCAGCACCATCTCCTTGCCGATGCCGACGTGGGTGATCGCGGTGGCGCTCGCGAAGAGCAGGACGCCCCACCGGATCGCCCGGGCCATGAGACGCGCCTCGGGCAGGCGGGCGTTGACCGCCGCGATGAGGACGCCCTCGCCGAGGAAGTTCGCCACCAGCCATCCCACGAGGAGGATGAGGGCGGCGCCCATCACCCGCGGGACCCACGAGAAGACGAACTCGGTGAGGCGCCCGGTGCCGGGAATGGCGAGCGCGTCGATGGCCACCGGCAGGAAGAGCACGAGCACGCTCCAGAAGACGATCAGCCCGAGCACCTGCGAGGGGGGCTTCCGCACGCCCGCGCGGTTGAGGGCGGCCACGATGCCCCACGCCTCCGCGCGACGGTCGAACGCGACCGCCTGAGCCAGGCGCCGGGCGATGCGCGCGCTGAGCCAGGCGCCGGCGAGCCCGACCGCGGCCAGGGTCAGCATGGCCAGGATCCCCGGGAGCACGAGCATCAGTCGTGTCTTGAGATCGCCGAGAGCGGCCCACACGAGATCGCTCCACATATCGGTCATGATCCGCGCCTCCAGGAGAGCAAGGTCGACGCCAACGGGTCGTCCACACGGTACCACGCGGGCCACGCGCCAGAAAGGCGCGGCGCCGTCTGGGCGCGGGTCGGCGTTACCGGGCCCGGCCGGTAACCTTTTCCGGCGCCCGGCGCGTCGTCGCGCGCGCGAGCGGGAGCGCGGAGCGCGGGACGCGCGTTTCGAGCGCCTCCCCGCGACGCCACCGCCTCGCGGCGCCTGGCACAGCGATTGCCGACGATGGGGCCGGAGGCGACACGTGGACACGATGGCCGGGTTGATCGTGGTGCTGCTTGGGCTGGCCCTCGGTGCGATCCCCGCCTGGCCGTACAGCAGGGACTGGGGCTACTACCCGAGCAGCGCGCTGGCGGCGGCGCTTCTGATCCTGCTGACCCTCGTGCTGACCGGGCGCCGGTGACCCGGTGGCCGGCTCCGCCCCGGGGCATCGTACGGTGAGCCGGTCGAGCCAGAGCCCGTCCTCGCGCGAGCGGATCGCGCAGGCCTTCACGATGGTCGAGGACGTGCTGTACGTGGGCCTGGGCGTCATCCTCGCCGCCGGGGCGGTGGCTCTGCTCGTGAGCGCGGCGATCTACTTCGCCCGGAGCCTGTTCGGCGGAGCGATCGGCGCGAGCGTGGTGGCCGTCCTCGACCAGCTGCTCCTGATCCTGATGATGATCGAGATCCTCTACACGGTGCAGGTGTCGTTCCGCGAGCACGTGCTGGTGCCCGAGCCGTTCGTGCTGGTGGCCCTGATCGCGGCGGTCCGGCGCATCCTGGTGATCACCGCGGAGTTCGGTACCCTCTCGGATCACGGGGAGTCGGCGTTCCGCTACGCGATGATCGAGCTCGGGCTGCTCACCGTCATGACCGGCGTGCTCGTGACGTGCCTGGTGGGCCTGCGCAAGCGGGACAAGGAAGCGGTGGCCGAGCGGGCCTGAGAAGGAGGGACATCGTGAAGATCCGGCAGCTCGACGACGCGGACGGTCGTCGCACGTTCGTCCTCGTGTGCGACCCGGGCGACGATCCGGTGGAGGCCTTGACCGCGGCGGCCAAGCGGTTCGATCTCCGGGCCGCGGCCCTGACCGGGATCGGGGCGTTCGCGGCCGTGACCCTGGGCTTCTTCGACCACGCCCGAAGGGACTACCGGCGGAGGGTCATCCGGGAGCAGGTCGAGGTGCTGTCGCTCGTCGGCAACATCGCGCTCGACCGGGGGGAGCCCCGCGTGCATGCGCACGTCGTGGTCGGCCGGTCGGACGGCGCGGCCCTCGGCGGCCACCTCCTGGGAGGGGCCGTCGACCCGACCCTGGAGGTCACGCTGGTCGAGGCCCCGGCCATCCTGCGCCGGAAGACCGACCCGGCGACCGGGCTTGCTTTGATCGATCTCTCTTGGGGGGATCGGGCCACTACCGGGTCGTAGTTACACGGTAAAATGTTCCCTTCCTCGCGTGGGTCCGCCACGACCACCCCCTTGATGAGGGGGGTGAGATGTCGACCGTAACCTCGAGTCTTGATTGAGATCGGAGCCTTCGATCCGGTACCTTCTTCCAGCGGGAACTTTCGAGGCACATCGATTGCAGCCAGGTCGCCAAGGCTCAAGCCGGCGGATTCGATCCACCGACACCAAACCCGAAAGGGGACGATCCATGAAGCATCGCATCCTGATCGCTGACGACGACGAGTCGGGCCGCAGCGGGCTGGCGGCCCTCCTGACGATGTGGGGGTACGAGGTTCAGGAGGCCGTGGACGGCAAGGACGCGCTCGAGCGGGCCCCGGCCTTCCGCCCCTCGGTGGTCATCGCGGACATGGTGATGCCGGTCATCGATGGCATCGGTCTCCTGAAGCCCCTCGCCGCGGCGGTGCCCGAGGCGGCGGTAATTCTGTTGACCGCCCACGGCTCCATCGAAACCGCGGTCTCGGCCATGCGTGAAGGTGCCTACGACTACATGACCAAGCCGGTCGATCCCCGCCGCCTCCGCGTCCTGGTGGAGAAGGCGGTCGAGAAGGTCCAGGTCAGCCGCGAGGTCACGGTCCTGCGTCGCCAGCTCAAGGAGAGCCGGGGGCTGGGGCCGCTGCTGGGGGTGAGCCCGGCGATGCAGGAGGTCTACCGCCTCATCGAGATGGCCGCGCCGAGCCCGGCGCCGGTCCTGGTCCTGGGGGAGACCGGCACCGGCAAGGAGCTGGTGGCCCGCACCATCCACCAGATGTCGCAGCGGGCGAAGGGGCCATTCGTCGCGGTCAACTGCTCGGCGATCCCGGAGACCCTGCTCGAGAGCGAGCTGTTCGGCCACGAGAAGGGCGCGTTCACCGGCGCGGCGGAAAGACGATTGGGCAGGTTCGAGCTGGCTAACAACGGAACACTTTTTCTCGACGAGATTGGAGAGGTTCCTCCGGCGACGCAGGTGAAGC
>DATJIR010000079.1:0-5050 GCA_035493135.1 Verrucomicrobiia bacterium | reverse complement strand
CGATCTCGGACGGCGGCGCGGCGCTCCTGCTGACCGCCGAGCCCCGGGCGGTGCGGATCGCCGGGATCGGGCAGGGGGGCGACTCCATCGCGGTGCGCTACCGGAGCGATCTCACGTCGTTCAAGGCGACGCAGATCGCCGCGGCGGCCGCCTATCGCATGGCCGGGTTCGGCGCCGAGCGGGTGGAGGTGGCCGAGCTCCACGACGCCTTCACCCCGTTCGAGCTGATCTCGCTCGAGGACACCGGGCTGGTGCCGCCCGGCAAGTCGGGCCGTGCGACGCTCGACGGCGAGACCGCGGTGGGCGGCCGTCTGCCCGTCAACCCCTCGGGCGGCCTCAAGGCGCGGGGGCACCCGCTGGCCGCCACCGGCATCGCCCAGCTCGTCGAGCTCACCTGGCAGCTTCGCGGCAAGGCCGAGGGCCGCCAGGTCGCGGCCCGCGTCGGCCTGGCCCAGTCGATCGGCGGGCTCGCCACCAACAACTGGGTGACCCTCGTGGAGGCGCGCCGCTGATGCCGGATCTGCTGCGCGCCTCCCGCTGCCCCCGCTGCCGCCGCCTGGTGGTGCCGCCGGCCAGCCTCTGCCCCGACCACCCGGTGAAGATGGAGGCGGCCACCCTGCCGCCGCTGGGCGAGGTGGTCTCGTTCACCACGCTGCACTCGCCGCCCGAGGGCTTCCGGGCTCCGCTGCACCTGGCCCTGGTGGAGCTCGAGGGCGGCGCGCGGCTCTTCTGCCACGGCGCGGCCACCGACGGGGTCAAGATCGGCTCGCACGTCTCGGTGGAGGCGGTCGACTCGGTGTTCTACTTCTCGAACATGGGCTTCACCGACCGGGCGCGCCTCTTCTGGCGTCGCGCCGGCGCGCGCGGCGAGCGCATCGCCGCAATCGGCAAGAGCGTCGTGAAAGGCGCGTGGAACAGGAGACCCCGTGGCGAAGACTAGGACCCGCTCCCGCAAGACGGCCCCGCGCCGTGTCTCGAAGCCCGCGTCGCCCCGGCGCGCCCGCCCGCCCCTCGCCGGGGTGCGCGTCGTCGACCTCACCCGCGTCCTCGCCGGGCCCTTCTGCGCCATGTCGCTCGGCGACATGGGCGCGGAGGTCATCAAGATCGAGGAGCCGGGCAAGGGAGACGACACGCGCGGCTGGCCGCCGTTCGTCCACGGCGAGGCCACCTACTTCCTCTCGGTCAACCGGAACAAGAAGAGCCTGACGCTCAACATGAAGGCCCCGGAAGGACAGGAGATCCTGCGCCGGCTGCTCGCCTCCGCCGACGTGGTGCTGGAGAACTTCCGGCCCGGTACCATGGAGCGGCTGGGCTTCGGCTACGCCGCGCTCCGGAAGGTCAATCCTCGGCTCGTGTACTGCTCGATCTCGGGCTTCGGCGAGAGCGGCCCCGAGGCCCACCGGCCCGGCTACGACCTGATCGTGCAGGGCGAGTCCGGGGTCATGGACATCACCGGCTTCCCCGACGGCCCGCCGGTCAAGGTCGGCAACTCCATCGGCGACCTGGTGGCCGGCATGGCCGCCGCGCAGGGCATCACCCTCGCCCTGCTGAGCCGCGAGAAGACCGGCCGGGGACAGAAGGTCGAGATCGGCATGCTCGACGTGATGGCCTCGCTGCTCACCTACCAGGCCGGGCTGTACTGGAACGCGGGCGGCCGTCCCGCGCGGCGCGGCAACGAGCACCCGTCGATCGTGCCCTACGAGGTCTTCAAGGCCAAGGACGTCTACATCACCCTGGGGGTGGCCAACAACTCGCTCTGGGACCGAACCTGCCGCGCGCTCGAGCGCGACGATCTGATCAAGGACGCGCGCTTCGACACCGAGGCCAACCGCGTGACGAACCGCAAGATCCTGGTGCCGCTGCTGAACGAGGTCCTCGGCGCGCGCCCGGCCGACGAGTGGCTCGCCCGCCTCGACAAGGCCGGCGTGCCCGCGGGCCGCATCAAGAGCGTGGCCGAGGTGTGCGAGAGCGCGCACCTGCGCGCGCGCGGCATGATGGTCTCGCTGCCGCATCCCAAAGCAGGGCCGATCACGGTGATGGGCGTGCCGGTGCGCCTGCACGACACGCCGGGCGCGGCCTCGGCTCCGCCCCCGCTGCTCGGCCAGCACACCGACGAGGTCCTGACGCGGCTGCTGCGCATGCCCCGGGCGCGCGTCGACAAGCTGCGCGCCGCCGGCGTGGTGTAGCCTCGGGGCGGCGGGGTGGGCCCGCTCGGGCTCGAGGTCGGGCAGAAGGCGCGGCGCACCCAGACCGTCACCGCGCACGAGGTCGAGCTCTACGCCCAGATCACCGGTGACCGTAACCCCCTCCACTTCGACGCCGACTTCGCCGCGCGCACGCGCTTCGGGCGGCTGGTGGCCCAGGGCGGTATTGCGGCCGGGATGCTGAACGCGCTGGTCGCAATGGAGCTGCCGGGAGCCGGCACCGTGTTCATGAGCCAGTCCCTCAAGTACCTGGCCCCGACCTATCTCGGCGACACCCTCACCGGCGAGGTGGAGGTGCTCGCGCTCAAGCCCGACAAGCCGGTGTGTCAGCTTCGGGCGACGATCACCAACCAGGACGGGACGGTGCTGCTCGAGGGGGAGTGCTGGACCTACACGCTCCGCCCGTCCTGATCGCGCCGCCCGCTCACCGCCGGGCGCCGACCAGCAGCCACGCGCCGAGCACAGCCAGGAAGAGCAGCACCGCGCGGTTGAACGCGTGCTGGTCGAGCCGGTCCTGGACGCGCAGGCCGACCGCGAATCCGGCCAGCGCCATCACCGTGAGGGCCATCGACATCCAGAGCAGCGGCCAGGGCAGGAGCCCGTACCACGTGACCGCGCCGAGCTGCACCAGCTTGTAGAAGAAGAACGTGAAGGCGATCGACGAGATGAAGTCGTGCTTGGAGAGGCCGATGCCGTGGAAGTAGAGGACGAGCGCGGTGGCGGGGGAGTTGGTCACGCCGCCGATGACCCCGGCCACGAGGCCGGCCGGCGGTGAGAGCCACGGCTCCCAGCGCGGAGGGATCTTCGGGGCGAGGCCGGTGACGCTGAGGGTCACGAACGCCAGGACGAAGAGCCCCAGGGTGAGGGTGGCCGCCCGCGGCGACAGCAGCGTCAGCACCCGCGTGCCGAGCACGATGCCGACCCCACCCGAGACCAGCAGCCCGCCGAACCGGCGCACGGTGGCCAGCGGGGCCCCGCGCCGCGCGAACTGGATGCCGTCCATGACGATGTTGGGGAGGATGAGGAGCACCACCGCGGTCTTCACGTCCACGACCAGGCTCAGCAGCGGAGTGGCGAGGGAGGGGAAGCCGAAGCCGATGGCACCCTTGATGAACGCCGCCACCAGCACCACCGCCGCCATCACGGCCGGGATCATCGCCCGAGCATAACTTGACACTCGCCCGGCCGGGGCGGGATGATTGGCTCCCCATGGCCGCGACTCCAGGATCGCGTCAGATCAAGATCTACGACACGACGCTCCGCGACGGCACCCAGGGCGAGGGCGTGGCCTTCTCCATGGAGGACAAGGTCCGCATCGCGCAGCGCCTCGACGCGCTCGGCGTTCACTACATCGAGGGTGGCTGGCCCGGCTCGAATCCCAAGGACCTGCGCTTCTTCAAGCGGGTGCAGGACGCGGTGTTCAAGTCGGCCAAGATCAGCGCGTTCGGGGCCACCCGGCGCCCGGGCGTGCGGCCGCAGGACGACGGGAATATCCAATCGCTGGTGGAGGCGGGCCCGCCGGTCGTGACCATCTTCGGCAAGGCCTGGGACTTCCACGTGACCTCGGCGCTCGGTACCACGCTCGAGGAGAACGTGGCTATGATCGCGGACTCGGTGGCGTACCTGCTCAAGCACTTCGAGGAGGTCATCTACGACGCCGAGCACTTCTTCGACGGCTTCAAGCGCAACCCCGACTACGCGATGCGGACCCTGCTGGCCGCGGAGTCGGCGGGCGCCCATTGCCTCGTGCTCTGCGACACCAACGGCGGGTCGCTGCCGCACGAGATCGCCGCGATCATCCAGACCGTCAAGCGCGCGGTGAAGGCGGAGACGCCGCTCGGCATCCACGTGCACAACGACACCGAGTGCGCGGTGGCGAGCTCGCTCGCCGCGGTGGGCGAGGGGATCGGGCACGTGCAGGGCACGATCAACGGCTACGGCGAGCGATGCGGCAACGCCAACCTGGTCTCGATCATCCCGAACCTCATGCTCAAGATGGGACTCGACTGCATCCCACGCGCGAACCTGCGGGAGCTGCGCGACGTCTCGCGCCTGGTCTCCGAGCTGGCCAATCGCAAGCCGTGGTCGGCCCAGCCCTACGTGGGCGACTCGGCCTTCGCCCACAAGGGCGGCATCCACGTCTCCGCGGTGCTCAAGCACCCCGAGACCTACGAGCACGTGGACCCGGACGCGGTCGGCAACCAGCGCCGGGTGCTGGTGTCGGAGCTGGCCGGGCAGTCCAACGTGCTCTGGAAGGCCAAGGAGTACGGCATCGACCTCGACAAGAACACGCCGGAGGCCCGGCGCATCCTCGAGATGCTCAAGCGGCTCGAGGACGAGGGCTTCCTGTTCGAGGGCGCCGAGGCCTCGTTCGAGCTCCTGATGGAGCGCGCGCTCGGCAACCACCGGCCCTACTTCGAGCTGGGCGGTTACCGGGTGATCGTGGAGGAGAACGCGGGCGACGGCGAGCCGGTGGCCGAGGCGACGGTTCGGCTGCGCGTGAAGGGCATCGAGGAGCACACCGCGGCGGCGGGCAACGGCCCGGTGCACGCCCTCGACCACGCCCTGCGCAAGGCGCTGGAGGATTTCTACCCGAACCTGCGCGAGATGAGCCTGCTCGACTACAAGGTGCGGATCCTCGACGAGTCGAAGGCGACCGCGGCGAAGACGCGGGTGCTGATCACGTCGGGCGACGGCAACGAGACGTGGGGGACCGTGGGCGTCGCCGACAACATCATCGAGGCGTCGTGGCAGGCGCTCGTCGACTCCGTGGAGTACAAGCTGCGGTGCGATGAAAGGCAGGGGAAGCGGTAGGGAGCGGGGAGGGGGGGGGGGGGGGGGGGGGG
>DATJIR010000078.1:0-38182 GCA_035493135.1 Verrucomicrobiia bacterium | reverse complement strand
GAGGGGATCGGGCGCTATCGCGAGGCCGGGGGAAAGCGCGCGATCGTGACCAACATCGCGGTGGATCTCGCCGCGCCCACCGAGCCGCTGCCGGACCGCGCGCCCTTCCACCGGCGCTGCGCTCCCGACGCGGCGGCCCGGCGCCTGCAGCAGGTGCGCGATCTGGGATTCGACGACGCCATCCTGGTGCTCAAGACCCCGACCGAGGCGGGTCTCGCGGCGGTGCGCGCGCTCCTGCGCTGAGCGGCCATGACGCTCACCGCGGACGTGGTGGTGATCGGCGGCGGCGTCAACGGCGTGAGCATCGCCCACGCGCTGGCCGGCCGGGGCGTGCGCGTCGTGCTGGTGGAGAAGGGCGCGCTCGCGGGCGGCGCCTCCGGGCGGTCGAGCGCGCTCGTCCGCATGCACTACACCAACGAGTGGGACGCGCGCCTGGCCTGGGCGAGCTTCCCGGTCTTCCGGAACTGGCCCGAGCTGATGGGGGGGCCGCCGGTGTTCACGCACACCGGCTTCGTCAACGTGGTGGGCCCGGCCCACGCGGACAACCTCCGGCGCAACGTGGCGATGCTCCAAGGCATCGGCGTCCCGACGCGCGCGATCACTCCCGACGAGCTTCGCGCGCTCCAGCCCTTCGCCCACGTGGACGACGTGGGGGCGGCCGCGTACGAGCCGGAGAGCGGCTACGCCGATCCGGCCGAGACCGTCGAGGGCTTCCGGCGGCGCGCCACCGCGCTGGGCGCGCGGATCCTGCCGTGGACGGCGGTGACGCGCATCGACCGGGGCGAGAGTCGCGTGCGCGGGGTCGAGACCTCCGCCGGGCGCATCGAGGCCGGGAGCGTGGTGGTGGCCGCGGGCGCCTGGTCGCAGCGCCTCTGCCGGGAGATGGGACTCGCGCTGCCCGCGCGGCCCAAGGCTATCGACACGGTGGCGGTCAGCCGCCCCGCCGAGCTGCGCGCGCCGCACATGGTCTTCATCGACAACGTGCTCGGCAACTACTTCCGCCCGGAGGCGGGCGGCCTCACCCTGGTCGGGGTGCCGTGCCAGGAATGGGACATCGATCCGGACACGCTCGGCACCGGGCTGCCGCCCGAGGCGGCCGGGCTCGGCGCCTCGCTGCTCACGCATCGCATCCCGGCGATGGAGCGCGCCACGCTGGCCCGCGGCTACCGCGCGTTCGACGGCTACAGCCCGGATCGTCACGCGATCCTGGGCGCCGTCGACGGCGTCGACGGCCTCTACCTGGCCACCGCCTTCAGCGGCTCCGGCTTCAAGATCGCCCCCGCGGTGGGCGCGTGCATGGCCGAGCTGATCACGGACGGCCGGGCCAAGACCGTCGACATCGAGCCCTTCGGGCTCGCGCGCTTCGCGGCCGGCCGGGCGGTGGCGACACCCTACCCGTACGCGGTGCGGCCCGACCACGTCGATCCGGCCGCGGCCGGGCGCGCCTGATGGACGACGCGGCCTCCGGCCGGCCGCCCGGCGTCGAGTTCCACACCTTCACGGTGATCGGCCGCTGCGGGCGTACCGGGCGCCTGGGCGTGGGCACCGCGACGCGCTCGCTCGCGGTCGGGGCCCGCGTGCCGCACGTGCGGGCCGGGCTGGGCGCGGTCGCGATCATGGCCATCGCCGACGCGCGCCTGGGCCAGATGGCGCTCCGGCTCCTCGAGCTGGGCTACAAGGCCCCCGCGGTGGTGGAAGAGCTGGTGCGCGCCGACCCCTACGCGGAGTATCGCCAGCTCGGGGTCATCGACGGCGACGGCTTCGCGGCCGCGCGCACGGGGGGCAAGAACCGGGAGTGGGCCGGGCAGCGCGTGCGCGAGGACTACATCGTGCTCGGCAACTACCTGACCGGCGAGCACATCCTCGAGGCGATGGAGCGCGCGTTCACCGCGCATCCCGACGAGGACCTCGAGGAGCGGCTGCTGCGCGGGATCGAGGCGGGCCGGGACGCGGGGGGCCAGCACGGCGGTCAGCAGTCGGCGGCCCTGCTCGTCTACGAGGACCGCTCCTTCGCGCACGTGGACCTCCGCGTCGACGTGCACCCGGAGCCGGTCGGCGAGCTGCGCCGCGTGTTCGACGCCTACCGCCCGGCGATCCCGTACTACAACCTGCGCCAGGTCGACGCGCGGGTGCCGCCGCTGCCCGACTGGCTGCGCGACCGGCCGCGCTGAGGCTCGGCGGCGGTCAGCGCGCGGCGCCGCGGATCGCGCGCCACACCCGCTCCGGGGTCACCGGCATCTCGAGATGCTCCACGCCCAGCTCGGCGAGGGCGTCGACCACCGCGTTGACCACCGCCCCGAGCGCCGGGGTGGTGCCACCCTCGCCGCCGCCGCGGAGCCCGAGCGGGTTCGAGGTCGACTCGACCTCGCTGATCTCGGTCTGAAACGACGGCAGCATGTCGGCGCGCGGCATCGCGTAGTCCATGAAGGTGGCCGAGCGCAGCTGGCCCGACTCCGGGTCGTAGTCGCAGAGCTCCCACAGGGCCTGGCCCACTCCCTGGGCGATGCCCCCGTGTGTCTGGCCGTGCACGATCAGCGGGTTGATGGCGCGCCCCACGTCGTCCACGCTGCTGTAGCGGACGATCTCGACCGCGCCGGTCTCCGGGTCGACCTCGACCTCGCACACCGCCGAGCCGTAGGGGAAGGACGGCGTGCTCACCGTCTCGTCGCACTCGCCCTCGAGCGGGCCGCGCAGGTCGGCCGGCGCGTCGTCCCGGAGCGCGGCGGCCGCGACCGCGAAGAGGTCCACCGCGCGGTCGGTCCCGCGGACGCGGAAGCGCGGCCCGGCGAACTCCACGTCCTCCACCGCGGACTCGAGCAGCCAGGCCGCGAGCCGGGCCCCCCGCGCCACGAGCCGGTCGGAGGCCTTGGCGATCACCACCCCGCCCAGGCGCATGGAGCGCCCGGAGTGCGAGCCGCCCCCGACCGCGACCCGGTCGGTGTCGCCCGCGACGAGGCGGACGAGGGAGGGATCCACGCCGAGCCATTCCGTGACGAGCTGGGCGAAGGCGGTCTCGTGGCCCTGGCCCGCCGAGAGCGTGCCGATGACCACGTCGATGAAGCCGTCCGGCTGCGCGGTGACCTGGGCGCGCTCGCGCGGGGCGCCGGTGGCAATCTCGATGTAGTTGGCGAGCCCGATGCCGCGGTAGCGTCCCCGCCGGCGCGCCTCCGCGCGGCGCGCCTCGAAGCCGGCCCAGTCGGCGAGCGCGAGCACGTGGTCCTGCGCGGCCGGGTAGTCGCCGCTGTCGTAGACGATGCCGAAGGGGTTGGTGTAGGGCATCGCGCCGGGGGGGATCAGGTTGCGCCGCCGCAGCGCCACCCGGTCGAAGCCGTGGCGGCGGGCGGCGAGGTCGATCAGCCGCTCCATGACGAACATCACCTGCGGCCGGCCCGCGCTGCGGTAGGCGGAGAGCGGCGAGGTGTTGCTGTGCACCGCGCGGCCGCGGACCGCCGCGGCGGGCAGGCGGTAGACGGTCGTCGAGAGCTCGCGGCCCTTGTTGAGCGGCACGAAGGTCACCGCGTGCGCGCCCACGTTGCTGCTGTTGGTGCCGCGCAGGGCGAGGAAGGTGCCGTCGGCGTCGAGGGCCAGCTCCATAGTCGAGACGAGGTCGCGGGCCTGGTAGTCGGAGAGGAACATCTCGCGCCGGTCGCCCGTCCACTTGACCGGCCGGCCGAGACGGCGGGCCGCCCAGGCCACCAGCGCGTACTCGGGGTAGGAGCTGTTGCGGGTGCCGTAGTTGCCGCCGACGTCCTGGGCGACCACGCGGACGCTGGCCTCGGGAACCCGGAGCACCTCGGCCAGGTCGCTCTTGAGGCGCACCGAGCCGCCCGAGCCCGCGTAGAGCGTGTAGCGGCCGGTCGCCGAGTCGTGGACGCCGAGCGCGGCGCGCGGCTCCAACGGCACCCCGGTGATGCGGGGGATCCAGGTGTCGAGCCGCACCACGTGGGCCGCGGCCGCGAAGGCGGTGTCGGCCGCGCGCGCGTCGCCGGCCAGCGAGTCGACGCACACGTTGCTCCCCAGGCGGTCCCAGAGCACGGGCGCCCCGGCGGCGGCCGCCTCGCGGGTGGCGGTGACTTCCGGCAGCGCCTCCCAGTCGATGTGGACGCGGAGGGCCGCGTCGGCGGCCCCGGCGGCGGTCTCCGCGACCACCATCGCCACCGCCTCGCCCGCGAAGCGGGCCCGGTCGGTGGGCAGCGGCGGGTACGGCGCGACGAAGATCGGCGCGCCCTCGGCCCCGCCGAGCGGGAGCTCGTTCGGGTTGGTGGGCACCGGGCGATGGGGGAGGTCCGCGAGGCCATCGTCGGCCGCGTCACGCCCGGTGAGCACCGCGAGCACGCCGGGCAAGGCGAGCGCGGCGGCCGCGTCGATCGACCGGATGCGGGCGTGCGGGTGCGGCGACCGCACGAAGCACGCGTACGCCTGGCCGGGCAGGGCGACGTCGTCGCCGAAGCGGCCGCGCCCGGTGATGAGGCGGGGATCCTCCTGGCGCTTCAGCGGCGTGCCGAAGCCCCGGGGCACCGCGCGGGTGCGGGAGGCGAGAAAGCTCATGGGCGGCGCGTCATCTTACCGCTTGCACCGGGCTCACCGGGACGGTAAACAGACCGGACATGCAGGGCAAGGTCGTCGTCGTCACCGGTGGCACCTCCGGGATCGGGCGGGTCGCGGCCGAGCGGCTCGCGAGCATGGGCGCGCGCCTGGTGCTGGTGGCGCGCGATCGTGCGCGGGCCGAGGCCACGCTCGAGCGCCTGCGGGCGCGCGGGCCCGGAGTCTCCCATCGGGCGCACTACGCGGATCTGGCCCTGATCGGCGACACCAGGCGCGTGGCGGCCGAGATCGCGGCGGCCGAGCCGCGGGTCGACGTCCTGATCAACAACGCGGGGGCGATGTTCGGCCGCCGGCAGGTCACCCCGGACGGGCTCGAGCGCACGCTGGCGCTCAACCACCTGTCCTACTTCCTGCTCACCCACGGCCTGCGCGAGCGGCTGAACGCCGCCGCTCCCGCCCGGGTGGTCAACACCGCCTCGGGTGCCCACCGGCGCGCCCGCCTCGACTTTAGCGATCTGCAGTCGGCCCGCGGCTACCGGGGCTACATGGTGTACAGCCGCTCGAAGCTGTGCAACATCCTCTACACGCGCGAGCTGGCGCGGCGCTGGGCCGGGACCGGTGTCACCGCCAACAGCCTGCACCCGGGCTTCGTGGCCACCCGCTTCGGCGACGCCAGCGGCGGATTCTTCTCCTACGTGGTGCGCGCGTCCAAGAAGGTGTTCGCGCTGTCGTCCGAGAAGGGCGCGGACACCCTGGTCTTCCTCGCGTCCTCGCCGGAGATCGCGACGATCAGCGGCGGGTACTTTTACCAGTGCCACCTCGCCACGCCGTCCCGCGCCGCGCAGGACGACGCCGCGGCTCGTCGGCTCTGGGCCGAGACGGAGCGCCTGGCCGGAGTGACCGCCTGACCATGACGGTCCGGATCGGTCCGGCCGCGGCCGCCGCCCTCCTCCTCGCGACGCTGGCGCTGGCCGCGCCCGGTCGACCGCGCGGAGACGACTGGCCGGCGCCCCAGATCCGCGAGGTCTTCGCCCCGTCGCGCGAGTACTTCGTGCGGGTGATCCCCGGCAAGGGCATCGGCGAGACCGTCGGCTTTCGCGGGGCGCCCACCGGGCCGCCGGCGACGGCTCGTACCGGCCGGTGTGGACGGTGAGCCTCGTGAACCCGGTGGCCCCGGTCGACGTCTTCCTGACCGATCGGGGCGACCTCGCGACGCTCGACAACTGGCACAACATGGGCTACGGCCGGGTGGTCGCGTTCCACTCGCCCGCGGGCGCCCTGGTCCGCGCCTACACCCTCGCCGACCTGTTCTCGGCGCCCGAGATCGACGCGCTCCGGACATCGGTGTCGTCGATCTGGTGGCGGAAGGCGCCCGCCTACGTGCGGCCGGATCAGCAGACCCTGTTCGTGACGGTCGACGGCGCGGGTCGCGAGCTCCTGTTCGAGATCGAGACCGGCGCCTACCAGTACTGCGAGCCGCGCGGCGCGACGCGCCGGTGCCGCAGCGCGAACGACTCGCGGCAATGGCGCGGCTACGTGGATCCGCCGCCCCGACCGTGAGGCCGGCCGGTGCCGGCCGTGCCGCTCTGCGCCTCAGGCGCGGGCCGGCTCCGCGTCGCGCACGGCCTGGGCGAGCGCGCCCCGCAGTCGCCCCGGCGTCACCCGCCCGACGATGACGCCCTCGGCCTGGACGAAGCGCGCGAGCGAGCCGGTCGCCTCGGCGAGCCCGGCCAGCATCGCCTCGCGGTCGAGCGGGTCGCCGCCCGCGGGCGGCGCCTGGCCCCGGGCCGCCCACGGCTCGAGGTGCACGTGGCGCACCTCGAGGCGGTGATCGCCGCGATGAGCCTTGGCGTCGATCCGACCGACCAGCTGGCCGTCGTGGAGGATGGGCAGGGTGTAGTAGCCGTGGACGCGCTTCGGGCCCGGGGTGTAGACCTCGATCCGGTAGTCGAAGCCGAAGAGGCGCGACACGCGGTCGCGGTACCAGAGCAGCGAATCGAACGGGGAGAGGAAGGTGGTGCCGTGCGAGGCGGCCAGGCGCCCGGCCCGCGCCAGCGCGGGCAGGTCGCGGGTGAGCGCGAGCCACCGCGCCGGCGATCCCTCCACCGCGATCTCGGTCACGAGCCCCTCGGCCACCATCGCACGCAGCGCGGCGCGGCGCGCCGAGGTGGCGCCGCGCGGGTAGGTGAGGTAGTGGGTGAGATCGATCTCCACCGCGGCGCCCATCGCGTGCAGCGAGCGCTCGATGTGCCAGCGCAGGAACGCCTCCGCCGACACCGCCTCGGCACCGGGCTCGGACGGGACCACCCGCTCGAGGAGATCGAAGCGCTTCTGGAAGTGACGGCGCGAGTGGATGGTGAGCACCCCGGTCATCCAGAGGTAGTGCAGCGCGTGCTGGACCGGCCGCCAGTCCCACCATCCACCGCGCCCCCGGGGCGGCCGCCGCCCCTCGAGCTCGGCGTGGCCCATGGGTCCGCCGGCCCGGATGAGGTCGGTCACGGTGGCGAGCAGCCGGGTGTTCTTGCGCAGCCAGCCCGACCAGCCGGTGTGGCGCACCCGGTAATCGAGCATCGCGCGCCGCCACCAGGGCAGCATCGAGGTGGGCACGAGACAGGCCGCGTGCGCCCAGTACTCGAGGAAGAGCCGGCGACGGTAGACGAGGCCATCGAGCCGCGCTCGTTCGTAGGGCCCGAAGCGACTCCACACCGTGAGGTAGTGGGCGCGCTCGAGGACGTTGATGGAGTCCATCTGG
This sequence comes from Verrucomicrobiia bacterium, assembly GCA_035493135.1. Classification (GTDB taxonomy): domain Bacteria; phylum Methylomirabilota; class Methylomirabilia; order Rokubacteriales; family CSP1-6; genus CAMLFJ01. The sequence continues at coordinate 30,885 of DATJIR010000078.1, read as the reverse complement.
ATGCCGCCCACGTCCTCGGCGAAGCGGGTCAGGCGGCCGGGGGTCAGGCGGTGCGCGCGCGGGCGTCCGAGGTGCTGCCGGTGCAGGAAGAGGGCCCGGACGGCGTGGCGCGGGAAGACACGCATGGCGCTTGAGAGTATCATCCGTTCATGCGCACACCCAGGGGAGTCCTGATCGCCGGCCTGCTCGCCATCCTCGTCCCGACCGCCCCGGCGCGCGCGATGGAGTATCGCCTGCAGGTGGCCAACCTCTGGGAGAGCGCGCTCTATCCATACGCCAAGACGCCCGAGCTGAGCGACGGAGCTTCCGGGCCTGGGCTCGAGCGGCTCGAGGCGAGCCTGGACCAGGGCGCGATGCCGCACGCGGTCCTCCTGCACGACCGCACGCTGCGGTGGTCCAGCGAGGCGGTCGCGCGGGCCTACGGCACGGTGCGCGTGCTGGCCGAGATCACGCCGGCCGGTGAGGGCAAGCGCTGGGACGAGGTGCGGTGGGAGGGGAAGCCGGGCGAGCGGAGCGTGTGGATGGTGCTGCCCACCGGGAGCGGGCGACCGCAGCAGCTCTACCGGGTCCTGCTCAAGGGCGAGGGCCCGATGCGGCAGTTCATGCCGTACGTGCCGGTGGGCGGCTCTCGCAGCGCGGCGGTGAAGTACCCGCTGAGTTTGCTGTGGTCCTACGAGCAGCGCGGCCTGATCTGGGACCGCTACGTCTCGCGAAGCGTCGACCTGGCCGAGGGCCTGGGCGCGGTGGTGGGCGAGAACTTCAACCAGGCGTTCCCGGACCAGGTCTACCTGATCGTGCAGCAGGGCGCCGAGCCCACGACCTACAAGGCGGTGCTGCTCTGGCGCGACCCGGCCTACAATTTCGAGGCGCCCCGCCACCCCGGCAACCCGACCCGGTAGGCGCCGCCCTCCTCACCGCACGGACGCGGTGAAGATCCGCAGGTAGTTGCCGCCCACGATCTTCGCGGTCTCCGCCGGGGTGAAGCCGCCCCGCAGCATCGCATCCACCAGGGCCGTGAAGTTGTCGTAGGCGGGAAAGAGTCCCCCGCTCGCCGAGGCGTCGGTGCCGATGCTCACGTGGTCCACGCCCACCACGTCCGCCATCTCCTTGAGCCCCTCCACGTAGCGCTCGGGCGTTGCGAAGAAGTGCCAGATGCCGACCGAGCCGCCGGTCTCGGCGATCGCCCGCGCGTGGTCGGGCGTGATCTGCCGCTCCACGAGCGGAGTCTCGCCCTGGGCCTTCGAGCCGCGCAGCGCGGTGTGGGAGAGCAGGAGCGGCCGGCTGGTGGCCTTCACCGCCTGCTTCACGGTGTCGGCGGTGGCGTGGGCCACGTCGACGACCACGCCCAGGCGATTGCAGGCGCGGATGACGTCGGCCCCGAACGGGGTCAACCCGTTGTGGGTGACCGCGCCGGTCTGGAAATCGCCGATGTCGTTCGGGGTGTAGTGGACGAGCTGCATGGTGCGGACGCCGCGCCGATAGGACTCCTCCAGGCGCTCGAGCTTGCGCTCGAGGAAGTCGAGGCCCTCGATATCCATGATGATCGCGGGGGCGCCGGCGGCGTGCGCGGCCTTCACGTCGGCCGCGGTGAGGACACGACGGATGCCGTGCTTGGCGCACAGCTCGTCCACCCAGCCGAGGCGCTCCAGGTGGTACTGGTAGAGGAAGCCGGGCTCGGGCTCGCGGAGCGCCCGCAGCACGTTGCGCGCGTCGCGGCCGAGGATGGGCCCGTCCGGCACGTCGGCCAGGCAGAGCACCGCGATGCGGCCGGCGCGCATGCTCCGGGCCAGGTCCTCGCTCGGCGCCGCGGTCCGCGAGGTGACGCCGTTGGGGCCGGCGTGGGTGTGCACGTCGATCGAGACGTGCTCGCGCAGCAGCTTCGCCGCCGCGGGGGAGGGCGTCTCCGCCGCCTCCGCGGCGGACACGCCGGAGCGGGCGGCCGCGCCCCCCGCCACCATGGCGGACGCGGCGGTCAGCAGCGTGCTCCACATCCAGTCGCGACGGGTCCAGTGAAGCGCGTGTCCGCAGCAGGTCATGACGGCCTCCTCAGGGATTGATCGCGCCGTGCTCGCGCAGGAAGGTGAGCCCGGCCCGCGCGTCGTCCAGGCCCAGCTCCAGCACCCCGGGTAGCGTGGCGAAGGCGGGATGCCGCGCCACCGAGACCACGCCCATGCCGATGGTCCCGGCGCCGGGGGTGGCGTGCCGATCCCGGTGCGCCCCGCAGGGCAGCTGACAGTCGTTCAGGTGAAAGGCCACCACGCGCTCGAGCACGCCCGCGCCGGCGAGCGCGTCGGCCAGGCGGGCGCCGCCCTCGTCGCCCGCGAGGTCGAAGCCGGCGGCGTGGAGATGGCAGGTGTCGATGAGCAGGCCGAACTGCTCGGCGGGCGCGCCCACGTCGCGGACGAGGCGGGCCAGCTCCGGAATGGTCTGGCCCAGCTCGCTCCCCTCGCACGAGTTCTCGAGCAGGAGCCGGGGGCCGGCCGGCATCTTCGCGATCAGCTCGCCGAGCTTGCGGGTGGCGAGGACCAGCGCCTCCTCCGCGCTCGGGTGGCCCTTGGCGTAGCCCACGTGGAAGCACACCGCGTCGATGCCGACCTCCGCTGCGACCTTGAGGTCGGCGAGCAGGCTCGAGACGGAGGAGTTGCGGATGCGGCCCTCGGGGCTCGCGAGGTTGACCAGCAGCGAGCCGTGGGCCACGCCCCAGGCGCGCCGGCCCGCGAGGCCCTCGACGAGCGCGGCGCGGTCCGCGGGCTCCGGGACTCCGTAGTTGCCGAAGCGCCCTGGGTCGCGCAGCACCGTCTGGTACACGTCCACGCCCTCCTCACGCAGGAGTGACGGGATCGCGGCGAGGGGCGGATCGATGGAAATTCCGACTCGCATCCTCGGTACTCTACCACTCTCGCGCGCGGGGGGCGGGGCCGGTGGCCGGGGCGGGGCTCCCTCCCGGGAACGCGCTGCATCGCATCCCGATGCGCCGTCGCGATCGAGCCACGAGATGATCGGTGGCTGGCTTCGACGGCGCGCAGAAGCCACGGTTCCCGGGAGGGAGCCCCGCCCCGACCGCCAGCCCCGCCCTTAGGCTAGTCCGATGCCGACGAGCGTGGGGTTCGGAGGTGCGGGAGGACCGCCCGGCCGAACAGCTCGACGGTGCGCACCGGGTCCGCGGCCAGGCTGACCGTGAACATGAGCTGGGTGACCCCGGCCGCCTCGGCGGCGCGGACCTGGGCGAGGCAGTCCTCCGGCGTGCCCGCGACGGCCAGGCGTGCGCGCAGGTAGTCGAAGATTCCGAGACGGCGCGTGAGCCCGGGGTCCATCTCGCGCTGCCGCGTCGTGTAGGTGGCGCACAGCTCGCGCACCGCGGGCACGAGCGCGGCCGGCACGCCGCGGCCCTCCGGATCCGGCCCCAGGATGTAGGCGGCCACGAAGCCCAGGATGTTGCCGAGCTTGTCGAGCGCCTCGTCACGCCGCTCCGCCACGTCGAGGCAGGCGATCGACCACACGTCGACCGCGTCGGCCGGCCGACCCGCGGACGCCGTGCCCTCGGCGAGGAGCGCGCGGACCCGGCTCACCTCGGGCGCCCCGAGCCCGTAATTCACGAAGGCGCCGTCGGCGGTGGCGCCCACCGCCCGGAGCGCGGCCGGCCCCGACGCGGCGGCGTAGACCGGCACCGGGCGCCTGATCCAGGGCAGGTGTGTGGCCGCCCCGCGCCACGAGGCGGGCGCGCCGGAGAGCGCGGTCTTGAGGAACGCGAGGCCTTCGCGCAGCTCGGCCGCGCTGCTGCGCGCCCCACCCACGTTGGTGACGCCGCTGTGCCCGGCGCCGACTCCGAGGATGGTCCGGCCGCCGGCGGCCAGATCGACCGACGCGGCGGCGGAGGCGGTGATGGACGGGTGGCGCGTGACCAGGTTGGTCACGCAGGTGGCGAGCCGAACTCGCGAGGTCGCGGCGGCCGCGAGGGTCATGGCCACCCACGGGTCGAGCGCATTGCCCGGCGTATCCGCGATGCCGACCAGGTCGAAGCCGAGCTTCTCGCCGAGCCGGGCCATCTGCGCGGTGTAGGCCGGCGTGTACGGCCAGAAGAAGAAGCCGACGCGCATCGGGCGCCCGGCTCAGGGCTTCACAGAAGGATAGTCGCGCGAGTAGGGCGGACTCTTGAGGAACTCCTCCGGCTTGTAGGTCCAGAACTGAGAGACCGCCGGGTAGGTGTGGATCACGGTGGTGGCGAGCTTGCCGCCGACCTGGTCCACCCGCAGCACGTACACGTTCTCGGTGGGGTTGCCCCAGTCGTCGAGCTTGATCGGCCCGCGCGGGTCCGGGGTGGTCTCGATGGCCCGGCGGATGGCGCCCACGAGCTTCTCGCGGTCCTCGACCTGGCCCCTGAGGGCGTTGGCCGCCTCGGTGATCCAGCGCCCGCTGCTGTACATGATCGCGTGGAAGTAGGCGGGGGTGCGCCCGAGCTTGCCCTCGGCCAGCTTCATGAAGGTCTGGTTGGCCGGCGTCTGCAGCGTGGGGCTCCAGAGGAGCGTGCCGATGGTGCCGACCGCTTCGTCCCCCATGCCGCGCAGCGCGCTCTCGTCGATCATGACCCCGGTGCCGATCAGCGGGGTCTTGCCCCTGAGCCCGGCCTCGCCGTACTGCTTCACGAAGCGCACCGCCTGGCCGGCCACGAAGACCGCGCAGACCGCGTCGACGTCCTTGGCCACCTGGGAGAGGTACGGCGCGAAGTCCAGCACGTTGAGCGGCACCCAGATCTTCTGCACCACCCGCCCGCCCGCGTCCTCGAACACCCGCTGGAAGCCGCCAGCCTCCTCGTGGCCGAAGCCGTTGTCCATCGCGATGACGGCGACTCGCTTGTACTTCAAGGTCTTCGCCGCGTAGTCGCCGAGCGGGTGCATGATCTGGCTCGCCGAGAAGTTGGAGCGGAGGATCCACTTGGCGATCTTGCGCTTGGTGAGGTCGTCCGGGGTGGTGAGGAAGAGGGTCGGGAGCTGGTCCTTCTCGATGAGCGGCACCAGGCTGTTGCCCACGTTGACCAGCAGCACGCCGGTGAGCACGTGGACCTTGTCGTGGCCGACCAGCTTGCGGTACTTGGCGATGGCGGTGGCCGCGTTGCCCTCGGTGTCCTCCTCGATCAGCTCGATCTTGCGTCCGCCCGCCTGGTAGCTCACCTGCTCGAGCGACAGCTTGAGGCCGTCGAGCATGTCCTTGCCGGCCTGGGCGAAGATGCCGGTGAGCGGGCCGAGATAGCCGATGCGGATGGTCTCGGCCGCCGCGGCGGGCCCGACCCCGAGCGCGACGACCGCGAGGAGGACGAGCCCCGCGAGGACCGCCGCCCGACGCGCTATTCGCAGAACCTGCACGGCGGGTAGTTCCGGTCGTAGGCCGGCGCCTTCAGGTACTCGTCCTGCTTGTAGGTCCAGAACTGCGAGACGTTCGGGTAGGTCTGGACCACGGTGTTCTGGAGCTTGCCGCCCACCCGCTCCACCTTGCGGATGTAGACGTTCTGGATCGGGTTGCCCAGGTCGTCCATCTTCATCGGGCCGCGTGGATCCTCGGCGATGTCCACCTTGCGCAGGGCCGCCATGAACTTCTCCTTGTTCTCGGCCTCGCCGTTGATCGCCTTGAGCGCCTCGTAGTAGAAGCGCGCCCCAGTGTAGCCCTGCGCGGAGTAGAGCGAGGTGCCGCGCCCGTAGCGCTTCTCGTACGCCGCGGAGAACTTCTTGTTGGCGGGGGTGTCGAGCGCTCCACTGTAGTGGAGCGACGTGATGACGCCGATCGCCTCGTCGCCCATGGCCTTCAGCACGTTCTCGTCGGTGAGGGTGCCGACGCCGACCAGTGTGACCTTGTCCTTGAGGCCCGCATCGCTCCACGCCTTGACGAAGCGGGGCGACAGGCCGCCGGTGTGGCAGGCGAAGACCCCGTCGATGTCCCGTTTGAGCGAGGCCAGGTACGGGGCGTAGTCCTGCATGGCGAGCGGAGTCCAGATGCGCTGCACCACCTTGCCACCCAGGTCCTCGAACACGCGCTGGAAGCCCGCATTGGTCTCCCAGCCGAACGCGTAGTCCATGCTGATCGTGGCCATCCGCCGCAGCTTGAGCTGCTTGTAGGCGTAGTCCCCGATCGGATGGGTCATCTGGCTGCCCGAGGCCGAGGTGCGCACGATCCAGCGCACCGGCTTCCGCTGGGTGATGTCGTCGGGCGCGGTGATCGGGTAGACGGTCGGGATCTTGTTCTGCTCGACGTAGGGGGCGATCGCGTACCCGGTGGCGGCCAGGAGCCCGCCCGCGAGCGTGTGCACCTTCTCCTGCTCGACCAGGCGCCGCACCTTGGTGACCGCGCCGGTGGGCTCCGGATCGGAATCCTCCACGATCACCTTCACCTCGCGGCCCGCGACCTTGTTGCCGACCTCCTCCCAGAAGAGGTTGAAGCCGTCGGTCATGTCCTTGCCGGTCTGGGAGAAGTTGCCGGTGAGCGGGCCGAAGTAGCCGATGCGGATCGGGTCGGCGGCGTGGGCGGGGCGAACCGCCGCGGCCGCCATCGCGCCGCTCATGGTCACGAGGAACTGTCGCCTCTGCATGGACTGCCTCCTCTTCCGCGAGGAAATGCGGTGTGCCTGGGCCGCTACCTTAGGGAGCGCGTCCCGGTTTGTCAACCCGAGCGGGCTTGACAGCCCGGGATCGGATCGGCAGAGTCGGGCCATGCTGAACGCCACCCGCGATCTCGTCCTGCCTACCACCATCACCGGCTCCTACCCACGCCCGCACTGGTTCGGCGAGGAGCTGCGGGGGCGGAGCTTCAAGGACGCGCTCGGCGACTCGCGCTTCCGCGAGCAGTACCTCGACGCGGTGGCGTGCCTGGTGCGCGAGCAGGAGCTGGCCGGGCTCGATCTGGTCACCGACGGCGACTCCCGCTTCGACCTCACGGTGGGCGGCAAGTCGTGGTTCTACTACGTGATCGAGCGCCTCCGGGGCATCACCGGCGCCCAGGACCGCTCCACCGGCGGGGGCTGGAAGGCGCTGCGCCCGGGCCACATCCTCTACGAGGTGATGGAGGCCTACCAGCCCGCGGTGGTGGGAGAGGCGCTCGGGCGCGGGCCGCTGCAGTACTCGGCGCTCTTCAAGACCGCCCAGCGGCTCTCGGCCAAGCCGGTGAAGTTCGGGGCGATCACCGCCCAGTCGCTCGCCAAGATGCTGGTGAACCGCCACTACGCGGACGACCGCGACGTGATCCTGGCCCTGGCCGACATCTTCAACGCCGAGCTCCGCGAGGTGGCGGCCGCGGGCTGCCGGGTCATCCAGGTGGAGGAGCCGCAGCACCACATCGCGGGAGCGGCGGGGGCCACCGACCGGGATCTCGAGTTCTACACCGAGTAGGTGAACCGGGAGATCGCCGGCGTCGACACCGAGATCTGGCTGCACACCTGCTGGGGCAACCCGAACCAGCAGCCGCTCCACTGGGAGCGGCCGTCCTACGAGCGGTCGCTGCCGTACCTGCTCTCCACCAACGCCGACGTGATCACGCTCGAGTGCGCCTCCACCAGCGGGCGCGATTTGCCGCTGCTCGCGAAGCACCGGACCGACAAGAAGATCGCGATCGGGGTGGTGAACCACTCGACGGCGGCGGTGGAGCCGCCGGAGGTGGTGGCCGGGCTCATCCGGCGCGCGCTCGAGTACGTGCCGCCCGAGCGGCTGATCCTCTCCACCGACTGCGGCTTCGGTCGCGAGGGGCTCGCCCGGCGGATCGCCTTCTACAAGAGCGTGGCCATCAACCTGGGCGCGAACATCGTGCGCCGAGAGCTGAAGCTGCCGGAGGTGGAGATCCCGGCCGCCGATCCGCGCTTCACGTTCGCCGGCTGACCGCAGCACATTTCCCCTCTCCCCACCAGGGAGAGGGCAGGGTGAGGGGGAAACGATGGCACTCATCAAGGTGCGAGACCTGGCGTGGGCGCGGATGCGCGCGCCGGACCTGGACGCGATGGAGGAGTTCCTCACCCACTTCGGCCTGACGCGCGCGGGGCGGACCCCGACCGCGCTCTTCATGCGCGGGACCGACCCGGCCCACCACATCCACGTCACCGAGAAGGCGGACAACGCCAGCTTCGTGGGCTTCGCGTACCACGCGGCCAGCGAGGCCGACCTGGCGCGGGTGGCCACCGCTCCCGGCGCGTCCGCGGTGGAGCCGCTCGACGAGCCGGGGGGCGGCAAGCGGGTGCGCCTGCGCGAGCCCAACGGCTACCAGATCGAGGTGATCTGGGGGCTCGAGGAGCTGCCGCCGATCCCGGTGCCGCACACGCCGATGAACACCGGGGCCGAGCCCCTGCGTCGCGCGGGGACCTTGATGCGGCTGCGCAAGTCGCCGACCCCGATCAAGCGCATCGGCCACGGGGTGCTGGGCACCCCGAAGGTCGGCGAGACCGTGCGGTGGTTCCGCGACACGCTCGGGTTCATCGGCTCGGACGACGTGTACGCCGGGCAGAAGGACAACCTGATCGGCTCGTTCAACCGCTGCGACCGGGGCGACGAGTACGTCGACCACCACACGCTGTTCTGCGTGCGCAACGAGCGCGCGGGCCTGAACCACGTCTCGTTCGAGGTGCCGGACGTGGACGCGGTCTTCAAGGACCACGAGTATCTCGCCCGCCTCGGCAAGTACGAGCACATGTGGGGCGTGGGCCGGCACCTCCTGGGCAGCCAGGTGTACGACTACTGGTGCGATCCGTGGGGGCGCGTGCACGAGCGCTGGGCGGACACCGACCGCCTGAACGCCCGGAGCGGATCCAATCTCCTGTCGGCCGAAGAGGGGCTCGTGAGCCAGTGGGGCGAGGACCCGCCCGAGCGGTTCATCCGGCACGTGACGACGTAGCCGAGCCGCTGGCCCGGCTGCGCCGGATCTGCCGGGCCCTGCCCGGCACCAGCGAGAAGGTCTCGCACGGAGAGCCCACGTTCTGGGTGGCGGGGCGGATGTTCGCCCAGCTCGACAACCACCACCACGGGGCGCCGCACGTGGCGGTCTGGCTCGCGATGCCGCTGGGGGCTCAGGAAGCGCTGGTCTACGCGGACCCGGCGCGGTACTTCGTGCCGCCCTACGTGGGCAAGCGCGGCTGGGTGGGGATGCGCCTCAACGGCCGCCCGAGCTGGAAGAAGGTCGAGCAGGTCGTGCGCGAGGCCCACGGCTTCATCGCCACGCCCCGCTAGGACCAGACCTCCTTCGGAAACGGCAGCCCTTCCAGATCGGCGTCGGTGAGCGGCGCATCCTTCGTCACGCGCATCTCGTCGAGGAACCAGTAGATCTGCCGCAGGTGCTGGGCGGTGTGCCACGTCGTGCGCTCCATGAACTCGGGCGCCGACTGGGGTCCGTAGTAGGTGCTGACCTCGCCGTCGCACCAGCCGGGGCGGGCGAAGTAGGCCCGCAGGCGCTGGCGCACCGCCTCGCCGTAGCGCGCCACCGCGTCGCCGTCGGCCAAATCGCCGGGCGCGTTCTCCTCGAACCAGGCTCCGTCGAGGTGCCCCTGCTCGCGGGTGTCCGCGAACGAGGCGGCCACCCGGAAGACGTGGAACCCCAGCTGGCGCACGGTGCGATCACGCCCCGGGTACTTCATGCCGAGATGCTCGCGCGGCACCTGCCGCAAGGCGCGCTGGGTGGCGGCGAGGATCATGTCCATGCGCTCGGCCAGCTCGGGCGGGGTCAGCTTCTTGGGCGCGCGGTAGCGCACACCGACCAGCTCCGCGAGGGCCTGCGGGTTCCAGCCGTGCACGATGCGGTCGCCCACGATGGTCGCGGGCACCCGCTGCACCCCGAAGGCGGTCAGATCGGCGCGCCGCGCCGGCTGGGCCTCGACGTCGAAGCCCTCGAAGGCCACTCCCCATGACGAAAGCAACTCTTTCGTCTTGGCGCAGGAGCTTCAGCCCTGACGGTAGTAGACTCGGGCGCTCAAAGGGCGGACGTCTGCGGCCATCTGTGACTCCTCAGCGGCACTGACAAATCATGCACCCGGCGCTTGCATGGCTTCACGCCGCATATTTAGCGTTGTTGCCCGGCCATCGTCAAGTGCCGAGTGGCACGGCCGACTGTCGAACGCCGACGCTATCGACTCCATCGCCGGCGAGCCCCAGTAACCGTTCCCGAAGATCCGGTCCATCTCATGCTTCAGGCTGCTCACGGGACCACGCCGCGATGTTTGACCGGTAGACCGAGTTTTCGCCATAGCCGGATAGCAGAACTACGCGCTTCGGTTCGGGGGCGAGGTCTCCTCGCTAGCGCCCCTAATTCGGAGCGGGTATAATCCCGCCGGCATGCAGCAGCCCGCGGGCAACGCTGGGTCCCCGGAGGGTCACGGGAGACGCTCGAACCGCCTGGCGGCCTTCCGCTCCGCGATAGCACATTGGGGGTTGATTCTCGTGCTCACCGCGCTCTATGTGGCGGCGGGCAAGCTGGGTCTTCGCCTCGCCTCCGTCCACGTGAGCGCCACTGCAGTGTGGCCCCCCAGTGGGATCGCGCTCGCGGCTTTCCTTCTGTTGGGCACCCGCGTCTGGCCGGCCGTGGCCCTCGGAGCATTTCTGGTAAACATCACGACGGCCGGATCGGTCGCTACCTCGATTGGCATCGCGGCCGGCAACACGCTCGAAGGGCTTTTCAACACCTGGCTGGTCAACCGCTTCGCCCACGGCCGGTACGCCTTCGAGCGGACGCGGGACATCTTCATGTTCGCGGTCGCCGTCGTACCGGGTGCTGTCGTGAGCGCTACGATTGGCGTCGCGAGCCTCGTCATCGCCGGCTATGCGCAGTGGGCCGCCGTCGGCCCTATCTGGGCGACTTGGTCGCTGGGCGACGTCACGGGCGCGCTGATCGTGGCCCCGCCGGTGCTCCTCTGGGCCGATCGACGATCGTCGCTGTTGTTGCGGCGTCCGCTCGAGGCGGTCTGCCTGCTCCTCTCCGTGATCGGGGCCGGATACGCGGTCTTCGGCGGACTGTCGCCACTCGGCCCGCGGCACCCTCTAGCGGTCCTTTGTTTGCCTCCGCTCGTGTGGGCCGCTTTTCGCTTCGGCCGTCGCGCGGCCGCGACCGCCGTGCTCCTCCTGTCCGGCATCGCCCTGGGAGGAACGCTGCAGGGATTCGGCCCGTTTGCCGCACGCGCTCCGGGCGACTCGCTCCTCCTGCTCCAGATCTTCCTCGCGATCGTCGCGGTGATGACTCAGAGCATCGCGGCGGTGGTGTGGGCGCGGGATCGCGACAGCGCGCTGCTCCAAACGATCATCGATCGCATCCCAGTCATGATCAGCGTGTACGAACCCAATACGAAAATCCTTCGGCTCAACCGCGAGTTTGAGCAGTTGACCGGGTGGTCGACCGACGCGGCTCGGCGGGTCGACTTGATGGCCCAATGCTATCCTGATCCGGCGTACCGGGCGAAGATCCGTGCGCACATGGATGCGTTCCCGCATGAGTGGCATGACGTGCAGATGATGACGAGGGACGGCCGCACGATCGAGACATCCTGGACGAACGTCCGGCTGCCCGACGATACCCGCGTTGGCATCGGCCTCGACGTCCGCGAGCGGAAACTAGTGGAAGCGGAGCGCGAGCGTGCCCGCGCTGAGGCGGTGGCGGCCAGCCAGGCGAAGGACGAATTCTTCGCTGTGCTCGGCCACGAGCTGCGCAACCCCTTGGGCGTCATCTCGACCGCGCTCCACGTCCTCGAAGGCACGGACTACCGGGACGAACGCGGCACGAAGGCGCGGCAGATCCTCTCGAGGCAGGTGGTCATCCTGGTTCGGCTCGTCGACGACCTACTCGACGTCACTCGACTGGCGACCGGTAAGATCGCACTGAGCTTGGTTCCAGTGAACCTCGGTACCGCGGTCCAGCGTGCGGTGAGCATGGCCTTGGCCGGTGCGCCCGGCCGGCACATCGCGTGCTACACGGGAGACGATCTGTGGATCCAGGCAGACGAAACGCGCCTCGAGCAGATTCTGACGAATCTCCTGCACAATGCCATGAAGTTCACGCCTGCCGAGGGCCGGATCATGGTGGCGGTGATGGGGGAGGGGGCCGACGTCATCCTCCGCGTAGAGGACACGGGGGCCGGCATTCCGACCGCGCTCCTCCCGCGGATCTTCGATCTATTTGTGCAGGAGCAGAGAGGCCTGGATGGAGCGGGCGCCGGCCTGGGCATCGGGCTCGCACTCGTCAAGCGCCTCGTCGATCTCCACGGGGGACGGATCGATGCGACGAGCGCAGGGCCTGGCCGCGGGAGCGCGTTCACGATCCGGGTCCCCCGGGTCGAAGCGCCGTTTCGCCCACCCGCTCCGAAACCAGTGTCGGGGAAGGGCACCGCCTCGCGGCGCATCCTCATCGTGGAAGACAACGACGACGCCCGGCAGATGCTCCGTCACCTCCTCGAACTGTCCGGGCATGAGGTGCACGAGGCTGACAACGGGACCAGGGGGTTGGAGCGGGCGCTGGCGCTCCGCCCGGACGTCGTCCTGATCGATCTGGGTCTCCCCGGTCTCGACGGCTATGAGGTCGCGCGGCGCATACGGGCGGCGGGGCGCAAGGACGTGGTCCTCATCGCCGTCACGGGCTACGGGCAGCGCGAGGATCGGCTGCGCGCTAGCGCGGCCGGCTTCGATGCCCATTTCACCAAGCCGGTGGACCTGACCGCGCTCGACGCGCTCCTGCAGCGGCACCGGACTGGGTGATCCGCTCCGCGGACGGGTCTTTGCCTAATGCTCAGGGGTCGGCGATCAGGTAAGCGTGAGTGGGGACTGACCAAACGACCCGGTAGCTCTTACTGAGTTCCCGTCGATCCGTGCCGCCGGCGCGGACGACGCGGCGTCGCCATTGGGCCGGGGCCTCGGCGAATGCGTCTCACGCGCAGGGGACGGCTGGCACGGACGATGCTGCCTCGGGTTCGAGGTACAAGAGCATGACGCCCGCGCACGTGCTTGTGGTCGAAGACGATGCCGACTTCCGTTGGCTGCTCACCGCGCTCCTGAATACCGAGCCCGATGTGTGCGTGGCCGGCGAAGCGGAGGATGGGGAGACCGCGGTGACCCTCGCGCTCCAGGACGTCCCGAGCATTGTGTTGATGGATTTGCTGATGCCCCGCGTTGACGGACTCGAGGCCACGCGCCGAATCAAGCAGGCGGCACCGGCGACGAAGGTGGTCATCCTGAGCGCCCTCCCCGACGAGCCCTATCGGCGTCTGGCCCATGACAGTGGGGCGGATGTATTCCTGAACAAACGCGACACCGCGACCGCGCTCTTGCCCGCCATCAGGGGACTCACGCAGGGCGACAAGTAGCGGGATAAGATCGCCGGCGACCCGACCCCGCTCAGTCGGTGGGCCGACTGGAGTGAGTAATGCGGAGAGTCACGCAGCAGGAAGGGGAAAGCTGGCGCGCGCTGGCGCAACAGCATGGGTTTGGGAGTGCCGAGGGTCGATTCGTGCTGGGGCGGTTCATTGTCGAGGACCGCGACGAGAACGGCCTGGTGCTTTGTGTCGTCACCCCGATCCCGGCCGGCCTTGATGCCGGGGAAGCCCAGCTCAAGACGTCACCCGTCATGTTCGACAGGACGCCAGCCAATGAGATCGTGGTGCCCGGACGCTGGTGGCAATTGATGTTCGAGAACGTAAGCGCGGACGCTGCGGCGCCGGCCGAAATGCGAGAGATGGCCGCCATGATGGCCACCACCACCACCTGTAGAGATGTCTTGCTTCCCGCGGACAGCGATACCGTCGAGATTGCGGTACCGGATTCTCAGGGCACGATGACGAGGTACGAAGCGCTACGGCCGGGAACTCGTATGCGAGTGCGGCTTGACAGGAATGTCCCGCGCGCCCGCACGTAGATGAGCGCGTCGCGCGCCTCATCCGACCAGGACAGGTGGGCGTAAGACCTGGGTCGATTCTATGGCCCGGCGACAGACGACGCAATGGTCGGCTAGTTCCTCGCCGCGAGGTGGAGATGCCGTCGACGGAAGGCAATCTATCGGCTGACAACCTACCGCGTACTTGCCGACGAAGTTCCTCCGCCCGGGTTCTTTGTCCGGCCCAGACCTTCTCGGCACGCTCCGACAGTGCCTTTGCTAGACTCCGCTGCAGGATGAAGCCAGCGTTAGATCGGCGTACCTTCCTCGGCGCTTTGGCGGGCGGCGTCCTCGCCGCGCCGCTCGCCGCCGAGGCCCAGCAGGCGGGTAAGGTCTACCGGATAGGCTATCTCTCCGCCGCCGGCTCATCAAATCCCCGCATCCTCGAGGCATTTCGACAAGGATTGCGCGAGCTCGGATGGGTCGAGGGCCAGAACATCGTCATCGAGTATCGATGGGCGGAGGGCCACCTCGATCGGCTACCCGATCTCGCAGCCGAGCTGGTCCGCCTCAACGTGGACCTCATCGTAGCGTCGCCGACGCCTGGAGCCATGGCCGCGAAGAACGCTACGGGGACAGTCCCCATCGTCGCGGTAAGTCTTACCCATCCCGTTGAGCTCGGGCTTGTCGCGAGCCTCGCGCGCCCGGGCGGAAATGTCACCGGAGTATCCTACAGCGTCGGCGCGGACATTTTCGGCAAAGATCTGGAACTGCTCAAGGAAGTCGTCCCGAGGGTCCGCCGTGTGGCCGTCCTCTCCAACCCGGACAGTCCGGCCCGACCGCTCACCATAAGAAACATCAAGGATGCAGCGCGGTCGTTGAGCTTGCACCTCCAGCTTCTGGAGGCACGCGGACCCGAGGGCTTCGACGGCGCCTTCGCTGCGATGGCTAAGGAGCGCGTGGGGGCCCTGCTCGTCGTGCAAGACCCGGCGTTCATTCCCCACCGAGCACGGCTCGTGGATCTCGCGGCAACGAACCGGCTGCCGTCGATCTTCACGCAGCGGGAGGATGCGGAGGCCGGGGGCCTCATGTCCTACGGCCCAAGCTTGTCTGATCTCTATCGGCGCGCTGGGAGCTACGTGCACAAGATCCTCAAGGGCGCCAAGCCCGCGGACCTGGCCGTCGAGCAGCCGACCAAGTTCGAGCTGATCATCAACCTCAGGACCGCCAAGGCCCTCGGCCTCACGATCCCGCCGTCGCTCCTGCAGCGGGCGGATCAGGTGATCGAGTAGAACCTGGATGAGGTGATCATGCGGGAGGCGTTCGCCCGGACCTTGATGAGCGTTGGCATCCTCATCGTCCTCATCTCGGGGTTCGCTGATGCCGCGGGTCTCGGTCTGTCTCCTGGCTTCGGGTGGCGGCAGGCGCTTGGAGTCATAGTCGGCGCGATGGTCACCGCTGCGGGAGTCTATCTGCGAAGCTGATGACTCGCCACTCGCGGCTCCGGTTGCCTATGGGCTGTCGGGGATGCGGTCAAGGCCCTCAGCGAAGGATCCCGGGTCGTCGCCCATGTTGCTCATAGCGGTTTGATTCGACCCCCGGAGGCGCGGACGGCAATCGACTCCTCCCGCCATGTCACGTAGCACGCCTCGTGCGCGATCAGGACGACGCCCGCGCCGTCGAGTTCGCGCTCGACCTCGATGGGCTCAATCGCACGACGGCAGACGATGCATGGGCGACCGGTGCCTCGATGAGACTTGGAGACGCCGTTGATAGCAGGCAAGCGGCCGTCGGACAATCGGGCGCGGACCTGACGCCTCAAGTCGTCGTCGCCATGACTCTTGTCTCCCATGACGCTCGACCGGCCCCGGACCGCTACGGCTGGAGATATCTCGCGCGTTCTTGATGCCACAGCGCGAGGCACGGCTGATGGAACAGGAAGGTGTGATGGTCCTCCATCTCGACTTCGTACTCGACGTCTTTGATCGTGGTGGGAAAATCGCAGGCACTACACAACTTGCCACTGCCGTAGCCAGCCCAGACCTTGCGGGGCGTGTCCTTCGGGAGAGCCCCGGCCAGGACCTTGGCCCGTATAAGCGCCTCAAGGTCGCCGCGCGCTGCCTGGAGCATCCCGGGCCGCCCTCCGTGAGCGGGGGTCGAATGTGCGCCCGGGCGTGGGAGGCCGTCAAGTAAAAATTTCCCGATGGGCACGATAGGACGCCAGCCCCATCCTTGACCGAGGGTGTACGCTACAAATGTAATTATCTCAACATGTTACACGCTGATCATGTCGAGCATACTTTCTCGGATCGCGGAGACTGGTGTCGTTCGCAATGTGGTACGTCTCTGGCAAGCCGCCGACTTGCTGTTCAAGGGGCACTGACAGGGAGGGCACCGTGCGCTACGCGTGGATCGGACTGCTGCTCCTTCTCGCCGGCTGCGCGAGCGTCACGCCGCCCGGGCCGCCGCTCACTCACGGACGGGCCATTCCGCGCAGCGTGACCATCGACGCGTGTGGCGACGGAGGCGCGTAGCCGTCGGGCGGCCACGCGATCCGGTCGACTCACCGACGCGCGCAGAAGCCGCCCACCAGGTCGTCCCGGTACCACCGGAAGCCGTTGCGCTCGCAGGTCGCCTTGAGCTCGTCCTGGGTGTAGGTCGGCGGGATGGGAGCGGCGCTCATGCAGCCGGCCAGGCACACCACGACGCCGGCACTGAGGAATGCGGCCCGGGCCCAGCCTCGCGGTGCGATGGTGCGGTCTCCTGAGGCGGATGGTACAAGATCGACGTGGTCGTGACGAGCACCGATGTGGCGATCAGGGCCAATGGGCTGTCGAGCCGACGGGAGGCGACCATGCGCTATGCCTGGATTGGATTGCTGTTGCTGCCAGCCGGGTGCGCCGGCTACCTGCCGCCCGCCACGGGTCAGTCGGTGCCGTCGACCTTCGATTGAGGGGACGGGGCGTAGCGAGCCGGCGGCTCGCAACCCGCGCCGGTACCGGCGCATGAATCGGTGGGTAGCACCGTCCAACTCGATAGAAGGAGTCAGCATCGAGGAGGTGCTTCCATGATTCGGAAGCTGGTGCTGGGGATGACGATTCTAGCGCTCGCCGCGCTGCCGCTGCCCGCCTGGGCCGCGCGCGACGGTGGGCATGATGGCAGACACGAGGCTCGTGGTGGCCACGAGCGCTTTCACGGTCACGAGCGGTTCGCGCGCAGGCCGTCCATCGGGTTCTATCCGTTCCCGTACTATGCCTACGCGTCGCCCGCCTGCGCCTGGCAGCCCGGGTACCCGGTCAATCAGCCCTATGTGGATGCGTGGGGCCGCTACACCTACGTGCAGCAGTGGGTGCCGGGGCAATGGATTTGCCCTTAGGGACGTCTGATCCTCCAAGGAGGTGCGCGCGATGCGCTATCTGAGGATCATGTTGCTGCTGTTGGCGGTCACAGTCGGAACTCAAGCCTGCATCTTCGTGCCGGTCGGCGGGGGTGGTGGCCATCATCACCGGCACCACCGCGGCTGGTAGGCGGACGATAGGTTAGCCGTACGTGGCCCGAAGGGGCGGAGCTGCCTGGCCGCCCCTTCGGGTCATCTCCTCCCAGGCCTGCAGGCGCGCGGACTCCTACTCGATCTGGAGTAGCCGGAACAGGTCCCTGGGCGCCACTGGCTTGACCAGGTGGGTGTCGAAGCCGGCCGCCTCGGACCGTCTGCGATCCGCCTGCTGACCGTAGCCGGTCAGCGCGATCAGCCTGACCCGCTCGCCGAGCCGGAGACGCAGCACGCGCGCGACCTCGTAGCCGTCGAGGTCCGGGAGGCCGATGTCGATCAGCACGAGGTCCGGTCGACCCCGGAGCGCCAGCTCGATCCCCGATTGCCCACTGTTCGCGGCATGCACCTCGAGCCCGAGCGCCCTCAGGGCCATGGTGACCGCCTCGCGGCCGTCGTCGTTGTCCTCGATGAGCACGATCCGCCGCAGCGCGACCGCGGGCGTGGCCGCCTCGGCCGGGGGCGGCGGAAGCTCGGCCACGATCGGGAGTCGAACGATGAACTCCGCGCCCCGGCCCTCGCTCCGGGCCTCGACGCTGCCGCGATGCATCTCCACGATGCGCTTGACGAGGCTCAAGCCCACCCCGAGCCCGCCCGCGCTGCGGGCGATCGTGGGGTTGAGCTGCGTGAACGGGTCGAAGATCGTTCGCAGTCGGTCGGCCGGGATGCCCTCGCCGGTGTCCGTCACTCGCAGCGTCGCCTCGTCGGAATCCACGTCGAGGCCGAGCCGGATCGAGCCTCGCTCCGACGTGTACTTGGAGGCGTTGTCGAGGAGATTGCCGATGACCTGCTCGAGGCGAGCGGGGTCGCCCTTCACCGCGACCGGTCGATCCGGCAGCGAGACGCGCAGGGTCTGGTTCTTGGCGTCGAAGCGATGCGAGAGGTGGTCCACCGCCTGACGCGCGATCGTGCAGAGGTCGGTGAGCTCCGGCCGTATCTCGAGGTGTCCCCGCCCGACCTTGGCGGCGTCCAGCAGGTCATCCAGCAACCGCGCGAGGTGCGCGGTCTGGCGACGGAGCACCGCACGGGCCTTGGCCGGGACGGGATCTCGGCTGCCGGTCTGCTCCAGGACGTCGACCGCGTTGACGAGCGCGTTGAGCGGATTGCGGAGCTCGTGCGAGAGCATCGCGAGGAAGTCGTCCTTGGCGTGATTCGCCGACTCCGCCTCACGCCGCGCGGCGCGCTCGCGCTCCAGGAGCTCCTCGATGGCGGCCTCGGCCCGTACGCGGTCGAGCCCGAATCCGACGTAGTGGGCGACCATCTCGGCGACCTTCAGGTCCAGGTCGGAGAAGTCGTGCGGGGCGTCGTAGTACACCATGAACTTGCCGAGCAGGCGCCCGTGATGGCCCAGCGGGATGAAGCCGAGGGCGTGGATGCCTTCCGCGAGGATCGTCTCGCGCAGGGGCCCGAGCGATTGGTCGGCGGAGACGTCGGGTATCCAGATCGGGGTCGGGTTCTTGGTGTCGGCGGTCCAGGGGGAATGGCCATCGACCGCCGTGCGGTAGCCCTCGGAGAGCGAGCGCCACGCCTTGAAGCGCATGACGCCGCCCTCGTCGAAGACCAGGATGCTGGCGCGGTCTGCCCGGGTGGCCGCGATCATCGCGTCGACGGCCGGCTCGTAGATGTCGGCGGGCTGCCGAACGTGAGCGACGAGGTCGGCAATCCGGTACAGCGCGTGGAGGGTCATCGCGACGCCGGGAATTATACGGGCGCGGAGGCGCGTCGACAAGGGGGGGCCCGGTGGCCGAGAAGTACCCGGAGAGCCAAACACTACCGGGAGCTTCTTTCCTCCACGGGCGGCAGCGTCGGATGCTTCCGCCGAGGCCCGGGCGGATTAGCCCCGGTCCGAGGGACGTGCCTTGATGGTGGGGTCGGGCTTCGCGGCGGACAATGGACGCGACTCCGCCGCGACCGACAAGCCGGGCAGGCTCGCCATGCCCCACAGCGTGACGGGCAGCATCGTGGACGTGAACGAGAGCGCTCGGACCTTCACGGTGCGGGACTCGAAGGGGAAGGATTTCGTGCTCACGACCGATCCGAGCAGCGGCTCGCCGTTGAGCGACATCAAGGCGGGTGGGTACGTGAAGGTCAGCTACAAGAAGGCGCCGAGCGGACAGCTCGTCGCGATGAAGATCACGCAGGCCCATTCGACTCGAACCGACTAGGGCCTCGACACGCGGCAGTCGCCCGGAGGGGCTGGGCCGACCCTGCCCCTCCGGGCTCTTTCCCGGTCACTCCACCGGCCCGATGCCGCGCCGGCGAAAGATGCGCTTGAGGACCCCGGCGTAGCGCTTCCGGTAGAGGTTGCGGTCGGCGTCGAGGATGGCCCGTGCCCCGCGCGCGAAGGTGGTGAAGCCGTCGAGCTGGAAGTGGCTCTCGACGATGAGACGGTCCGCCACCGGCCGCCCGGTGGCCTTCCAGATGTCCCACAGGGTCGCGGACCAGATCTGGCCGTTCTCGTGCTCGTCGGCGCGCGGACCGTGGTCGAAGCTCTCGTACGTCAGGGACGAGTCGAGCCGCCGGACGCACGGAGGGGTGCCCTCGCCCTGCGCGCCGTCCCAGGTCATCACCGCGTCGCGATAGGCGGGCGGCTTCTTTCCGGCGAAGAAGCTGGCCGCGAAGTAGTCGCCGAATCCCTCGCCCATCGCGGCCGCCTCCGGGGACTGGCCGAAGTCGGGGCAGATCGCGTCCTGGAGCGCGTGCCCGAACTCGTGCAGCACGGTCTCGCCGTCCTCCGCGTCGTCCACGCCGCCGGTGCCGAAGGTCAGGGTCCGCTCGCCCGGGCTGTACCACGAGTTGTCGTCGCGAGTGCCGCGCGCGTTCACGTCGAGCGGTCGCGCGAACAGCTTGCGCGAGCCGCGGTAGCCCAGCCGCTCGAGGTACGCGATGGCCTCGTTGACGTGGTAGTAGGCCGAGACCTCCTCGAAGCCGGCCCGGGAGCTGGGCACCGAGAAGTCGAGCCCCGCGCGCACCAGGCGCGGCTTCGTGAGCCGCGTGGTCACCCGCCGGCCGTCGAGTCGGCGGTTCCCGCTGAGGCCGGTGAGGGTCACCGCCGCGTAGGCGGCGGCGGGCGGGCGCCGCACCCGCTCGGCCCCGTCGAGGGGCTCGAAGTCGCGCGCCCGCGCCATCGGATTCGGCAGGAACACCGTCGCGCGCCCGGTGGCCTCGGCCAGGTTGTCGTAGCGGCTGATGACGTTCCCGCTCACCGCGTGCACGTACGTGATGATCTCCGCGCGGGGCCTCGTCCGGTGGATCCGCACCCGCCACGCGGGGTGCAGCAGCCGCCGGGCCGGGTACCAGAGCAGCTCCGGCGTGCCCACCACCCACGCGCGCCCCCTGCCGCGCCCGCCGCCGGCGAGGGCGGCGCGCACCGCCCTCGCGCTCGCGATGCGGGGCTCCTCGGCGTGGCGCAGCACGTCCTCCGGCACGGCCCGGCTCTTGACCAGGTACACGCGCCGATCCCGGCCGATGTGCACGGTGACGTAGGCGCGGTGGATCCGGCGTCGGCGCCACCGCTGCTGGAGGATCACGTGGTCGGCACCCTGGCCGCGGATCACCCGGCGCACGTCGAGCCGGTCGAGCGCGGAGGTGATGCCGAGGGTCTCGTGGTTGGCCTCGAGGAATGCCCGCGCGATGGCCGACGGCGCGCCGTCGCCCCGATCACTGCGAAAGCCCCAGAGCTCCTTCGGGGTGCGGTAGTATTTCCCGGGAATGCTCTTGAACGACTTCGCGGTGAGCTTTCTCATGAGGGCCCTCACCAGGGGCGTTGTCCCGGGGAATCGTAGCACGGCCCTGACACCCGACCGATCACGTGGGCGGGTAGAACGCGAGGTTCGACACGTGGCCCTGGCCAACCGAGGCCCGGCGAGGTAAGGTCGGGTCGCCGGGCCGTCGACGCTTCGAGACCCTCGTAGATGGGCACCGAGGTGCTCTCCGCGGGTTCCGGAGCTCCCGGTGATCTCGGCCGTCAACCGTCCGATCCAAGGGAGGGTGCCATGTCCCTGGATGCCGGTCCCGTCCGGCGATTCTGCAGTCTCGTGGCCGCGGTGCTGCTGGGCGCGCTCGTCGCGGCGTCTCCCGCTCTCTCGCAGTCCGGCAGGCCTCGCTATGACCCGGCGGAGATCCAGCGGCAGGTTCAGAAGAGCGTCCAGCTACAGCGCCAGGCTCTTCAAAGCCTGAGCGATCCGGGGCGTACCGAGGGACTCCTCCGGAGCGCCTGGACGGAGCTCCGCGCGGCGCAGCACGAGATGGTCATGAACGCGTCGGGGGCGAAGTTCGTCGATCCGCTCTTCGAGATCAGCAACCGGAAGGCCCAGGAGGCGCTCGTCCACCTGCAGGCCGCCGCCGACGCGCTGCAGAGCAATCGGCCGCTCACCGGTGCCCGGCCGGATCAGGAAGAGGGTGGGCAGCTCCAGGCGTCGTATCTGGACGGGGTACGGCGACATATCGAGCAGGCGGTGCTTCTCACGAGCGGGCTCGCCTTCTGAGCGCGGACGAGCGCGGCGACGGTCAGGATCGGGCGAGCCCGAAGGCGTCGGCGTAGCGTCGCCAGGCGTCGAGGTGGCTGCCGTACTTGCGATGGCCCGCGGTGTGCTTGGCCGAGGCGAGCAGCAGCCGATCGCGATCGGCCGCGGTGCTGTGGCCGTAGTCGTCGAGCAGGCAGATCCCGAGCTCCTGGTTGTGCGGGTCGTTGCCGGCCTTGGCCGCGCCGACCGCGAGGGTCTGCACGAGCAGGTCGCGGTCGGCCCCGGAGCGCAGGTAGGCCGCGGTCCAGTCCATGGCCTCGAAGGGGCGCAGGCCGTCGAGGGCCGCGTCGAGCCGCTCCAGCAGCTGCGCGGCGGTCAGCGCGTCGGAGCCCTTGGGCGGGGCGACCTTCACCGCGTGATTGTCGGGGGTGTGCCTCTGGTGGTGCGCCGCGCGGTTGACGAAGGCGGCGGCCACGAACAGGAGCTTGAGGCGGTGCGGGTGCGCGAAGGAATCGAAGAACCAGCGCACCGTGTTGCAGTATTCGTAGCTGTGCTGCGGCATCGAGTACGAGTTGGGATCGCCGGTCTCCATGATGAGCTGGGCCGACGCGAGCTGGACGGTGTCGATGATCTGGCGCGGGCCCCGGCCGCTCTTGAGCAAGGCCACGATCAGGTCGATGTAGCCCGGCTCCTGGCCGCTCAGCAGCGCGTCCTGGAGCGCGAGGGACTCCACCGGGGTGAGCGCGCCGTCGTTGTCCCAGAGCTCCCGGTCGCGGTTGTCGAGGAAGTTCTGCACGACCAGGCAGCCCATCTCGTAGGTCGAGTACCAGCGCGGGCCCACCGCGATGTCGGGCACGCCCGCGTAGAGGATGTGGTGCGCGTCGGTCCACCCCACCGCGCGGGCCAGCTCGACGGTGGCGCGCGCGCGGTAGGACTTGTGGCCGGTGGTGTAGGACCGGTTGTACAGCACGCGATCCTGCACGTCGACGAGGCCCGCGAACACGAGCTGGGCCAGGAGCGGGGGGCGCTTGGCCGGATCGCTCGCCGCTTCGTCCCAGAGCCCGAGGAAGACCCGGTAGGCGTTGATCACCTCGCCGCGCTGCACGAGGGTGAGCCACGTGTTGAGCCTCTCGGGCCACGTGCCCTCGATGGCGAGCGGCTCCTGGTCCGGCCAGTGCACCTCGGGAAGCGGCGGCTTGCCCTCGAACTTGATCTCGTAGAGTCGCACGTAGTGGCCCGGCATCTTGCCGACGAGCTGGTTCCACGGATCGAGACCGGTCGGCATGTACCAGACCGTCTGCGCGAAGGGTAGGTACCGGAGCTCGGGCGGCATCAGCGGCAGCAGGTCGATGCCCGCGCGCGAGCTGAGCAGGCAGTGGTCGTTGTTCACGAACCGCACGATGCCGTCGTCGAGGCGCTGGTGATACGGCACGTGGGTGTAGGGCGCGTGGATGCGCACGAGCTGGCCGACCAGCTGGGGAATGGGCACCCCCGCCCGCACGAGGTCGTAGAAGATGGCGCTGGCGCCCCCCTGGTCCCGCTCGAGGATCTTGTCCTCGAGTCGCGCGTAGGCACTGCCGACTGCCGGGAGCCGATCGGTGGAGAGGGCCATGGCGACGCTCCTTTGCGAGTTGGCGAGACTCTGGCACTCCTCCGGGCGGCTGTCAAATCGCCCTCGTCCGGGGGCTTGGCGGCGCCCGGATCGTCTGCTAGGCTCCGGCCGACATGACGACGACGGCCCCGAGCAGCCGCGGGCTCAAGCCGGTCGCCTGGCTCGACTGCCCGGGCGGCGGCCAGGTATCGGTCGACGGCACCATCGCCTACGTCGCGCACATGAAGGCCCCCCACGGCACCAGCATCGTGGACGTGAGCGATCCGGCCCGGCCGCGCGTCCTCGCCACCGTCGAGGTGCCGGCGCACACGCACTCCCACAAGGTGCGGGCGGCCAACGGGCTCATGTTGGTGAACCGGGAGGCCCAGCCCGCCAACCAGCCGCCGGCTGGAGTGGGGGGCGGCCTCGTGATCTACGACGTCTCCGACCCGGCCCGGCCGCGCGAGATCACGTTCTGGAAGTGCGGCGGGGCGGGCGTGCACCGCTTCACCTTCGACGGGCGCTACGCCTACATCTCCCCCGAGATGGACGGCTACGTGGGCAACATCGTGATGATCCTGGACCTCCACGACCCGACGCGGCCACGGGAAGTCGGGCGCTGGTGGATGCCCGGGCAGTGGATCGGAGGCGGGGAGACGCCCGCCTGGTCAGGGCGGCACCACCGATGCCATCACCCGATCCGGGCCGGCAATCGCCTCTACGTGAGCTACTGGCACGGGGGGTTCGTCATCCTCGACATCGAGGACATGAGCAAGCCGCGCTTCGTGTCCGGCCTCGACTGGAGCCCGCCCTACATCACGCCGACCCACACCGCGCTGCCGCTGCCCTTCCCGCTCCACGGCCGGCGGATCATGCTGGCCGCCGACGAGGACGTGGCCAAGACCGCGCCGGGGCCGCCCTCGTTCATGTGGCTGGTCGACATCACCGACGAGCGCCACCCGGTCCCCATCTCGACCTTCCAGGTGGCCGGAGTGGACGGCGACCCGCAGCCCGAGTTCACTGGCTGCCACCAGCCGTGCGAGCGGGTGACCGGGACCGAGATCCCGGTGGCCTGGTTCGCCCACGGCCTGCGCGTCGTGGACGTGTCGAACCCGCACGCGCCACGGGAGGTCGCCCACTTCCTGCCCGAGCCGCCGACGGGCCACGCCCGGGTGTCGAGCAACGACGTGGAGGTGGACGGGCGGGGGCTCCTCTACCTCATCGATCGGGGCCGCGGTCTGCACATCCTGGAGCGCACTTAGCGCCCGTACGCCGCGTTTCACACGGGCCCCGGAGCGGTGTCACAGGGGCATGGACAGCAGAACGGATCGCGGCTTCCTGGTCCTGGCCGACGTATCGGGGTTCACCGCCTTCGTCACCACCACCGAGCTCGAGCACGGCTCCGAGATCATCGCCACCCTGCTCGACGAGGTGATCGCGCGCCTGTCCCCCCCGCTCGAGATCCAGGAGATCGAGGGCGACGCGGTCTTCGCCCTGGCCGGCGAGGCCACCGAGCTGCCGCACATGCGCCTGCTGGGCGTGCTGGAGGAGGCGTTCGCCGCGTTCAAGACCCGCCAGCAGGTGATGCAGGCCGTCGAGGCGTGTCGGTGCGGGGCCTGCCGGCAGATCGCGATCCTCGACCTCAAGATGGTCGTGCACCACGGGCCGTTCCTGCGGCACACGGTGGCGGGGCGCAGCCGGGTCACCGGCACCGCGGTGATCCTGGTGCATCGCCTGCTGAAGAACGGGGTGGGACGGAAGGGCGGCTACGCGCTGCTCACCGAGCCGGTGCTGCGGTCGCTGGGCATCGACGGGGAGCGGGCCGGCCTGCCCGCGCACACCGAGCGCTACGAGCACCTGGGCGACGTGCGCTGCTTCGTCCGCGACCTCTCCCCATCTCCCACCCTCTCCCCTCAGGGGAGAGAGCAGGAGGTCCTTCACCCGCAGGCGATCGCGTAGACGTCGCTGACGCCGTCGGGCAGACGCTCCTCGCGCCACGACCGCCCCGCGTCCTCGGTCCCGAATACCTGCCCGGTGCGGCTGACGCAGTAGACCCGCTGCGCGTCGCGCGGGTGAAGGGCGACCGCCATCATGGTGGACTCCGCCTTCACCCCGTGGTCGAAGCGGCTCCAGGTCTCGCCGAGGTCGGCGCTGCGATAGAGCGAGCCGTCCTCGCTCCGGGCCGCCGGGCTCAGGCAGGCGTAGAGCACGCGCGGGTCCTGGGGCGACACCCGCACGTCCCGGCTGTAGGTCAGCGGGGAGAAGCGGCCGACCTCCATGTCCTGCCAGTGCGCCGCGCGGTCGGTGCTGCGGAAGAGGCCCATGCGCAGGGCGAGGAAGACGGTCCCGCTGGCCGCGCCGCTCACGCAGAGGGCGTGGCCGTCCAGCATGCCCTCCATCTCGCTGTCGCTCACGATGCGGCTCTTGAGGTGTGGCAGCTCCGAGAGCTTGACGAGGTCGGCGCTCCCGTCCTCCCACGTCTCGCCGCCGTCCAGGCTGCGCATCACCCCGCCCACCTCGAGCGCCGCGTAGATGTGGTCGGGCTGCGCCGGGTCCATGGCCATGCGCATCACGCGGCAGGCGAAGGGCATCTTCACGCGCTCGGCCTGCACCGCCTTCGGCAGCCGGCGCCACGTGGCGCCCTCGTCGTCGCTGCGGAAGATGCCCACCGGCGAGGTCCCGGCCAGGAGCGTCCGGGGGCGGGTGGGATGCACGAGGATGGACCAGACCTGCCCGCCGTCCTCGGGGAAGGGCAGGCGCTCCCACCGCTCGCCCCGGTCGACGCTGCGGTAGGGGCCGTGCTGGGTGCCCACGTACACCACGTCAGGATTGCTCGGGTGCACCGTGATCGCCTGGACGTGCGTCGTCTCCGGGAGCCCCTTGGTCATGAGCTCCCAGCCTCCCGCGCCCTCCCCCCGGCGGAAGACGCCGCTCTGGGTCCCGGAAGTCCATCGTGCCGCGCCGACGTAGATGTGAGAGGGCCCCGTCGCCATGTGCGCTCCCCTTTCCGGTGACCGTCGGGTGTGGTGGCGGTCGTGCGGCACAGCATAGCAAGGGCGGTCTCGAGCGCAAGCCCCCCGGCCGGTCCCTCGAGTGGGCGCACGAAAACCTTGACCGTCGTGGCGGTCACGGCCTAGCGTGCCAGAGATGGGCCCTGATCGCGCCGCGACCGGAGGCACCTCGAGCCAGTCGACCGCGTTCCTTCCCCTGTCCCGCGTGCTCGAGGAGGAGTTCGTCGCGCTCCACGGCCCGCTGCCCGGCGACCCGCGCGGCGCCGCCGGGGGCGACCCGCTCGCCGCGCTCTACGAGGCGATCCACGCGCTGCCCGAGAAGCGGGCCGCGCTCTGCCTGTCGGGTGGCGGCATCCGCAGCGCCACCTTCGCCCTGGGCGTGCTGCAGGGCCTGGCCCGGGCCGGGCTGCTCACCCAGTTCCACTACCTCTCCACCGTCTCGGGAGGGGGCTACATCGGAGCCTGGCTGACCGCCTGGATCCACCGGAGCGGCAACGACGTGGCGAAGGTCTCGGGCGAGCTGGCCTCCCTCAAGCCGCGCGCGAAGCTCGCTCCCGAGCCCGAGCCGATCTCGCACCTGCGCGAGTTCAGCAACTATCTGAGCCCGCGGGCGGGACTGATGACGACGGACGCGTGGACCCTGCTCGGCACCATCCTGCGCAACATGATCCTGATCTGGCTGGTGCTGGTCCCGCTGCTGGCCGCCGCCCTCATGCTGCCGCGTCTCTATCTGTCGCTGCTCCTCTGGGTCAATACCTCGGGCGGGCTACTCAGTCCCGCGGTGCTGCTCGTGGTCGGGGGCGTGCTGCTCGCCTGGGCGGTGGCGTACATCGCTGCGACCATCCCCAGCAGCACCACCGCGCGCCGAGGGCAGGGCAAGTTCCTCGTCTTCTGCCTGCTCCCACTGCTGCTCGGCCTGGGGTCCCTGACCATCTACTGGGCCGCGGTCTCGGGCCGCGCGACCGCCGCCACCGCGACGCCACTGCCCGGCCTGGCCGAGTTCGTCCGGTTCGGTGTCGTCGTGCATCTCCTGGCCTGGGCCGGGTACACCCTCTGGCTCCGGAGCCCGTGGGGTCACCGGCAGCCTCCGCACGCCTCGCTCGGAGGCCGGCTGCTCAACTTCGTGGCCGATCTCGTGGTCGTGGTCGTCGCGGGCGCGGTGGGGGGCGCGATCGCGTGGGTGCTGGCCGCCAGGCTGTTCAGCCGGGTGGACTACACCCTGATCCTCTACGCCGCGCTGGCCCCCGGATTCGTGGTGGGCACGTTCCTCCTCGCCGCGACCGCGCTGGTCGGCCTGCTCAGCCGCTGGACCGAGGACGACGATCGCGAATGGTGGGCGCGCTGCGGCGCCTGGTTCCTGATCGCGGGCTGCGCGTGGACGGTGTTCGGCGCGCTCGTCCTGTTCGGGCCGGTGCTGCTCTCCCAGACCTGGTTGAGCCGCGGCCTCGCCGCGGTCGGGGGCGTCTCCGGCCTCGTCACCGTGGTGGGGGGATGGTTCTCGAAGCTGGCCGCGCGGGACCGGACGTCCACCCAGACGAGCCGGGGCGACCGGTTCATGGCTCTGATCGTCCCGCTGGCCGGGGTGGCGTTCGCGGCGGTGCTGGCGATCGGGCTCTCCACGCTGATCTCCGGGCTGCTGGGATGGCTCATCACCGCGACTGGCGGCACCGTCGGCGGGCTCGAGCAGTGGGGAAGCTGGCCGCACGGTCCCTTCGACCACGTGGGCGTCCTGGTGTCGTCGCCGATCTGGATCGTGGCCGGCGTGGCGGCGGCCTTGACCGGGCTCGGGCTCGTGATGGCCTGGTTCATCAACACCAACCGGTTCTCGCTCCACGCGATGTACCGCAACCGGCTCATCCGGGCTTACCTGGGGGCGTCGAACACCGACCGGCACGCGAACCCGTTCACCGGCTTCGACGACAACGACAACATCCAGCTGCACGAGCTGTGGCCGCGCTCGTCGGCCGCGCCGCCCGGCGCGCCGGCGCCGCGCCGGAAGCTGCTGCACGTGGTCAACATGGCGCTGAACCTCGTGCACGGCGAGCGCCTCGCCTGGCAGGAGCGCAAGGCACACACCTTCACCGCGTCGCCGCTGCACGCGGGCAGTCTCATGGTGGGCTACCGGCGCACCCGCGCCGGCGCGGGCGGCCCGCGGGCTCACTACGGCGGGACGGAGGGCATGTCGCTCGGCACCGCGGTCACGATCTCGGGCGCGGCGGCGAGCCCCAACATGGGCTACCACTCCTCACCGCTCGTCACGTTCCTGCTCACCCTGTTCAACGTGCGGCTCGGCTGGTGGCTCGGGAACCCGGGCGTCCGGGGTGATCACACCTTCTACCTCGCGAGCCCGCGCGTCGCGGTGCGCCCGATCGTGGCGGAGGCCTTCGGCCTCACCAGCAGCACCGGGCCCTACGTCTACCTGTCGGACGGCGGGCACTTCGAGAACCTCGGGCTCTACGAGATGGTGCTGCGGCGCTGCCACTTCATCGTGGTGAGCGACGCGAGCTGCGACGAGGGCGGCGTCTTCCAGGACCTCGGCAGCGCGGTGCGGAAGATCCGCGCCGACATGGGCGTCCCCATCGACTTCGAGGGCGGCATCGGCATCCTGCCGCGCTCGGCGGACCCGGCCAAGCGGGCGGGGAGCCTCTACTGGGCGCTCGGCCGGATCCGCTACTCCATCGCCGATCCGCCCGCGGCGCCCGCGGGCGAGCCGGGGGCGCGGGACGGCTGGCTGCTCTACATCAAGCCCGCCTTCTGCGGGACGGAGCCGCCCGACGTCTGCGAGTACGCGATGGCCCACGATCGCTTCCCGCACGAGCCGACCACCGACCAGTTCTTCAGCGAGTCGCAGTTCGAGAGCTACCGGATGCTCGGCTCCCACGTGATGCAGCAGATGAGCCGCGACTGGAAGGGCGGCTCGCTCGCCGACTTCATCGCGCACGTCTCGGTCCGGGTGCCCGGGGCCGGCAAGCCGGCGTGAGGTCCTCCGCTCAGGCGCACCACTCGCGCGGGCCGTCGTCCGCGAAGCCGCACTGCTCGCACGGATGGTAGACGTGCCAGGCGGGCGGCATCGCCACCGCCAGGCGCAGCGAGAGGTCGTCGCCCACGTTCCGGATGTGGTGCACGGTGCCGCGCGGCACCCACACGATGTCGTCCTTGGCCGCGTTCACCACCACCCCGCCGGTCAGCTCCCACTGTAGACGCCCGCCGAGCACCACCCACCACTCGTCGAACTCGCGATGCCAGTGCGGCCGGTTGCCGCCGCCCGGCGGCGAGGCGATCAGGGTCACGAGGTTGCGCTCGTCCGCGATGACGCGGCGGGCCCAGGGGGCCGGGCCCATCTGGGCGACGACCTCGGCGACCCGGGTCAGGAGCGGGGTCGCGCCCGACGCGGGCGCGGTCGGACCTCCGGCCAGGCGGTTGATCAGGATGGTGACGGGTGACTCGACGGTGGACATTGAGGGGCCTCCCGGCAGAGAGAATTACCCGCGGCGGCGGCCGGCGCAAGCGGTTGCGGGCCCCCCGATCGCTCGCATAGAATCGGGGCCCTGAGAGGAGAGGGGCCATGCCACTGACGACCAGAGCGCTCCACCCCCTGTTCGGCGCCGAGCTGGAGGGCGTCGACGTCACGCGCGTGGACGACGCGACCTTCGCGGAGATCGTCGCCGCGTTCGACGAGCACTCGGTGCTCCTCTTCCGCGGACAGGCGCTCGGGGACGAGGAGCAGATCGCGTTCAGCCGGCGCTTCGGCCCGCTCGAGACCACCATCCGGAGCATCGCGAGCCGGGAGGGCACGCCGGTCCACATCGCCAACCTCTCCAACGTGGACGCGGACGGCCGCCTGATCCCGAGCGGCGACAAGCGCAACGTCTACAACGCGGGCAACCAGATGTGGCACAGCGACAGCTCGTTCAAGAAGGTGCCCGCGCACGCGTCGCTGCTCTCCGCCCGCGAGATCCCGCCCGAGGGCGGGGAGACCCAGTTCGCCAGCATGCGGGTGGCGTACGGGCGCCTGCCCGCCGACGTGCAGCGCTTCCTCGAGGACAAGATCGCGGTGCACAGCTTCGTCTACTCGCGCGGGCTGGTGGACGACGGGCTGATGCCGGCCGACCACGCGGCCCAGGTGCCGCCGGTGCGGCAGGCGCTGGTGCGGGTCAACCCGGCCAACGGCCGCCGGGCGTTCTACGTCGGCTCGCACGCCTGCGAGATCGTGGGCATGCCGACCGCGGAGGCGCGCGCGCTCCTGCGCGAGCTGCGCGAGGCGGCCACCCGGCCCGAGCTGGTCTACACCCACCGCTGGCAGGTCGGCGACCTCGTGATGTGGGACAACCGCTGCATGCTCCACCGCGGGCGCCCCTGGGACGAGTCCCGCTACCGCCGCGTCATGCACCGGACCACGGTGGCGGGCGACGGGCCCACCGCGCCCGACGAGGCCCCGGCCGCGATCAGCCCCGCGCGGGC
>DATJIR010000077.1:0-4626 GCA_035493135.1 Verrucomicrobiia bacterium | reverse complement strand
CTCGAGGCCACGATCTCGGCCTGCTTGCCGATCTGCATCTTGAAGTCGGTGACCTCCTCGGGCCGCTCGTCGACCAGCAGCACGATCACCGCCACCTCGGGGTGATTGGCGAGCACCGCCTTCGCGATCTGCTGCAGGAGGATGGTCTTGCCGGTCCGCGGCGGGGCCACGATGAGCCCGCGCTGGCCCCGTCCGATGGGCGCGATCATGTCGAGCGCCCGCATGGAGAGCTGGTCGGGGGTGGTCTCGAGCTTCAGCTTCTCGTACGGCTGGACCGCGGTGAGGCCTTCGAAGAGCGAGGGGGCGGGAGGGCGGGACACGGGGCGAGGCGGCATCGGCCCGCGTGGCCCTTGGCCCTGGCCCTGGCCTTGCCCCTGCCCCTGCGGCGGTCGATTGCCCGAATGCCGGCGGCGGTGAGATCGCCTACTCAACTGAAACGCTCATGGCGCACGAACCCTTTCGGTGCAGTTAGAGGACAATCGCCACGCCCGTCAACCAGCGGTAGAAGGGGCGGCGGCGGGGGGACGGCCACACCACCCGAGTGCCCACATGGTACAACGGCTGCGCCCGATAAAGTAAGCGCCCCGTGTGGCATCATGGGGCCCTCGAGTGGACCCGCGATGACTCCCCGATCCGACGTGGTGGGCAGCCTGCTCCGCCCCGAGGCCCTGCGCCTGGCCCGGCAGGGCGTCCGCGAGGGGCGGGTGACGCCCGAGGCCCTGCGCGCGGCCGAGGATCGCGCGGTCCGCGAGGCCATCGCGCTCCAGTAGGGGGCGGGGCTCGACGTGATCACCGACGGCGAGCTGCGACGCTCGTCCTGGGTCATCACGATCCCCCTGCGGGAGGACGCGGCCGGCCGCGCGCCGCTCGCCGGCTTCGAGTTCCTCCCCGCCGACCCGGGCTGGTGGTCGCTGTGGAAGGAGCCGGACGGGCGGCCGGCCCAGGTGTGGACGAACCCCACCCGCCCCTTCATCACCCGGCCGATCCAGGTGGCGCGCGACGTGGTGAGCGACGAGTACGCCTTCCTCAAGGCCAACACCCGCGTGCGGACCAAGTTCACGATCCCCTCCCCGAGCTGGCACCGCATCTTCTGGCACCCCGAGTACTCCCGCGCGGCCTATCCGAGCCCGGAGGACTTCCTGCGCGCGATCGCGGGCTACCTGCGCGAGGAGGTGGTGCCGCGGATCGTCGCCCTGGGGGGCGATTACATCCAGATGGATGCACCCAACTACGCCCAGTGGCACGTGGACGGCAACAACCGCGCCGCCTTCGAGGCCTGGGGGCACGACATGGCCGCGGAGCTGGTCGCCGACGCCGAGATCGACGACACCGTGTTCGAGGGCGTGCGCGGGGTGACCCGCGCCATCCACATCTGCCGGGGCAACGCCCCCGGGGGCCGCTGGCTCGCCAACGGGGGCTACGAGCGCATCGCCGGCGAGGTCTTCCCGCGGCTCACCCGCTACGACCGCCTGCTGCTCGAGTACGACACCCCGCGCGCGGGCGACTTCGGCCCGCTCCGCCACGTGCGACCGGAGGCGACGGTGGTGCTGGGCCTGCTGACCACCAAGCAGGGCGCCCTCGAGGAGACGGACGCGGTCGAGACGCGCATCCGCGAGGCCGCGCGCCTGGTCCCCCTCGAGCGCCTGGCGGTGAGCCCGCAGTGCGGGTTCGCCTCCGGCGAGGCCGGCAACCCGCTCACCGCGGATCAGCAGGCCGCGAAGCTCCGGCTAGTCGGAGCCATCGCCCGACGGGTCTGGCCCGACCGCTAGCGGCGCGCGCTCGGAGCGTAGAAGGGGTCGCGGGGCGCCCCGTCGAGCCAGCCGTCGTAGAAGCGTCGCACGTGCGGGAAGATCTCGCGGGCAAGCCGGCGGCGGCGCTCCTCCTCCGGGCCGAGCGGCGCGCGGAGGGCGGCGGCCAGCTCCTCGAGCGCGGCCTCCCGGTCGACCCGGGTGAAGCGCCCGTCGCGCAGCACCACCTCCCCCGCCACCATCACGGTGTCCACCGCGGCGGCCCGCGCCCGGTGGACGATCGCGTCCACCGACGCAGTGGTCGGGTCGAGGTACGGCGCGGCGAGGCTCCGCCACGGCAGCAGCACGAGGTCGGCCGCCCGGCCGGGCGCGAGGCTCCCGATCCGATCGCCGAATCCGGTGGTGGCGGCGCCGCCCGCCGTCGCCATCTCGAGGACCTGGGCCGCGGTGGGCACCCCGTCGTCCATGCCGGGCACCCGGTGCAGCCGGAGCACGAGCCGCATCTCCTGGAACATGTCGCGGTCGTCGTTGATGCCCGCCTCGTCGAGCCCCAGGCCGACCCGGACCCCGCGCGCCTGGAACCGGTTCAGCGGGGCCACGCCGCTCCGCAGCCTCAGGTTCGAGCTCGCGTTGTGGCAGATCATGGTGCCGGTGCGGGCCGCGAGCTCGATGTCGTCCTCGGTGAGCCACACTCCGTGGCCGAGCGTCATGCGCGGGCCCAGCAGGCCGAGATCCTGGAGGTGACGGAGCGCGGTGGTCCCGGTGCGGCGGCGCGCGTACTCCTTCTGATACGCCGTCTCCACCAGATGCATGTGCAGGCCGACGTCGTACTTCTCGGCGTAGTCGCGCAGGGACCGCAGCGCTTCGTCCGAGCACCAGTGGAGGTTGGCGGGGGCGAGCTGCACGCGGGCCCGCTCGCCCGCGTTGCGCCCCACCCGCTCCCAGAGGTCCACGAACAGTCCCAGGTGATCGGGCAGCGGGATGGACTGGACGGCCAGGTACTCGCGGAGCTCCGCCCCGAGCCCGGGCGGTAGCCGGCGGCAGAAGTCCTCGTCGGCCTCGTAGACGAGGCGATTCTGGTCGCGCAGGGCGTAGGAGTAGGACACCCGCATGCCGACGTCGTCGTAGGCCTTGAGGATGCGCTCGGCGACGCCGGCGACCCGCGAGGCGGGCGCGCCGCGCCATCCGTGGAGATGCTGCACCGTGGTGATCCCGGAGGTGAGCATGTCGAACGCGGAGTAGAGGGTGTCGAGGTAGGGATCGACGTCGCGGCCGGCCAGGCGACTCGCGAACCACAGCTCGAGCGGCAGGTCGGGCGAGCCCAGCTGGAACGGGGTCAGCCCGACGTGGTGATGGCTGTTGACGAAGCCGGGCAGGACGACGTGATCGGGCGAGCCCAGGGTCGGCGCGGTGGGGTGCCGGCGGGCCAGCTCGGCGGCCGGCCCCACCTCGACGATGACCCCGTCGCGC
Organism: Verrucomicrobiia bacterium; assembly: GCA_035493135.1. Lineage (GTDB taxonomy): Bacteria > Methylomirabilota > Methylomirabilia > Rokubacteriales > CSP1-6 > CAMLFJ01. Next base: position 1,408 of record DATJIR010000077.1, on the reverse strand, counting down.
TGGAGCAGCGCGCCGTCCTCGATCACCGAGGCGCGGCCCTCCTGGACCCCGGTGACCACGTACCGGCCGCGCACGAGGGTCGTGCCCACGCCGGGCGGGGCCGCGCTCATGCCCGACGCCTCAGGCGGGGACGGAAGCCGACTGGGCGATGCCGCCCCGGACCGCCCCGCCCTTGACGCTCCCCCAGAGGACCTCGAATCCCTCGGGCAGCGGGCGACTGTTGGGCGGGGCCAGCCAGAGCCGCATGAGCAGCCGGTCGCGGCCCGGCTCGGCCGCGTCCTCGTAGGCGGTGCGGGCGTGGTAGACGACGTGGTTGTTCAGGAGCTGGATGTCGCCGGGCCCGAGCTCCATCTCGTAGCCGAGCTCGTCGCAGACCTGGGCCAGGAGATCGAGCGCCTCGTCCTGCGCGGCGGTGAGGCGCGGGATCGTGGCGATCTGCTGCGCCGCCTCCACGAAGGTGCGGGAGTACTGCGTGGTGAACTTGCCCTCGCGCATCGCGAAGATCGGCATCGCGTAGCAGGACGCCTCGCCGCCCGCCTCCTCGCCCTCGCGACTGCGGACGTAGTCGGAGCAGAGCAGCGCGTGCAGATCGGGCCGGCGCGCCAGGATCGCGTTGCTCACCGCGGGCACGCTCACCACGCGGCTCGTGCCCCCGCGGCGAGCGGAGCGGACGCAGAGCAGGCCAACCACGTCGCAGCGATCGGTGTGCCAGCGCAGCGGGCCGCTCGAGCGCGCCTTGGCGCGCGAGGTCACGCGCTCGCCCTTGGGCACCGCGGGCTGGATCACCTCGCCGTAGAGCCGCACCTCGTCGCGAACCAGGCCGATGAGCTCGCCGTGGGCGTTCTGGTGGACCGCGGTGCCCAGGTGACGGCCGAGCCCCCACCAGATCGTGCGCAGCTGCTCGTCGGAGTAGCGCTCCACCGGCAGGCCGCGCAGCAGCACGAGCCCGCGGCCCCACTCGAGATCCCGGTTGACCTGGGCCAGCTCGGCCGACACGCCCGGCAGCGGGAAGTCGGCCTTGCGGATGTGAGGCCACGCGAGGCCACGCCGCTCCACGTCCCGCAGTGCGGCGTCGATCTCGTCCACCGCGGCGGTGGACAGCCGCCGGATCCAGTCGCTCGAGCGGGCCAGCTCCTGGCCGTGCCAGACCATCGGGCCCTGGATGGGTCGGTCACCGAGCGTGCGAGCCATGGCCCCCCAGGCTAGCCGACAGCCCGCCGGATGCGCAAGGCCAGCCTGGCATAGAATCTCCTCCACCATGATCGACCTCCCCCGGCGACGGGTGCTCGGCGCGATCCTCGCGGCCGTGGGCTTGGCCGGCTGCCTCACCGGCCCCGCCCGGATCGCCCCGGAGGGCACCCTGGCGACCACCGCGCCCAACGGCGCGTCCGAGCGGATCCCGGTCACC
>DATJIR010000076.1:0-7328 GCA_035493135.1 Verrucomicrobiia bacterium | reverse complement strand
TCAGCCGCCGGCGCTCGCGCCACTGCTTGATGAGCTGGCCCACCGCGCTCGCCCGGGGCTTCTTGACCGTGGGGGTGGCGTGCCTCATGCCGGGCAAGGTACACCCGGGGCCGGCCGCTTCGCCATTACCTTCGAGGTAATTGAACTGCCTCGCCCGCTGGGCCAGGATAGCCGGGGCCCGAGGGCCTGGCCCAAGGGCCTGGCCCAAGGGCGTGGAAGGAGAAGCCATGGCGATCGATCCCGATCTCTTCAACGAGCGCATGCAGGGCACGCTCAGCACCCTGCTGGGCCTGCGCATCGTGGAGGCGAGCCCGGACCGGGTGGTGGCGGAGCTGACCATCCGCGATGACTTGCGTACCGTGGGCGGCGCGCTCCACGGCGGCACCCTGATGGCGCTGGCCGACACGGTGGGGGCGGCGGCCACCATCGTGAACCTGCCGACGGGGGCCAGCACGACCACGCTCGAGTCCAAGACCAACTTCTTCGCGGCCGGGCGCAGCGGCGTGGTGCGCGCGGAGGCCACCCCGCTCCACCGGGGCAAGCGGACCCAGGTGTGGCAGACGCGGATCACCGACGAGTCCGGGCGGCTGCTCTCGCTGACCACCCAGACTCAGATGGTGCTGATGTGACGATCGGACGTCCAGTTCGGGTCGCCTTCGCCGGCGTCTTCGCGGGCCAGGTCGCGGATCGGGTGCGGGCGCGGATCGGGGTGCCCTGCGAGGTGGTGCAGGGCGGCGAGGGCGACGTCCTCGATCGGCTCGGCGACGTCGACGTGCTGGTGAGCATGGCCTTCACCCGCGAGATGGCGCGGGCGGCGCCGCGGCTCCGCCTGGTGCAGGTGCCCGGCGCCGGCCTCGACCGGATCGACCGCGGCGCGCTCGGGCCGGAGACCGCGCTGGCCAATGCCTACGGCCACGACGTCGGCATCGCGGAGTACGTCCTCGGCGCCATGCTCGCACTCGCCCGCGACTTCTGCCGGATCGACGCGAGCCTGCGCCGAGGCCGGTGGGAGAGCGTCTGGTCGGGCGCGCCGGTACCGCTCTGGTCCGAGCTGGCCGGCAAGACGCTCGGCATCGTGGGCTACGGGCGGATCGGCCAGGCCGTCGCCCGCCGGGCCCTCGCCTTCGACATGGAGGTCCTGGCCGTCCGGCGGGACGCGAGCCGGCCCGATCCAAACCGCCTGGCGTCCCTGCGGGGGCCGGAGGCCCTCGACGACGTGCTCGGCCGCGCCGACTTCCTGGCCCTCACGCTCGCGCTCACCCCCGACACGCGCGGCCTGATCGATGCGCGGGCGCTCGGCCGCATGAAGCCGGGCGCGATGCTCATCAACGTGGCGCGCGCCGAGGTGGTCGACGAGGCCGCGCTCTACGCCGCGCTCCACCGGGGCGCCCTCGCGGGCGCCGCGCTCGACGTGTGGTATCGCTATCCCCAGGGTCCCGAGCCGACGCTGCCCGCCCATCACCCGTTCCACACGCTGCCGAACGTCCTGATGACGCCGCACGTGTCGGGCTGGACCGAGGGCATGATGGACTCGCGCGCGGCGGTCATCGCGCAGAACATCCACCGGGTCGCCCGGGGCGAGACGCCGGTCAATCTCGTCCGCCGCGACGCCGGTGCCTAAGCGCGGCAGCCCCGCTGCCACGGGAGGGTAGGGGCGGCGGGCTCGCGCCGGCTAAGTGCGCGCCAGCCTTGAGGGCCGCCTTGGCATCGCCCTTGCGATCCATCCAGGCCATGGTCACGAGCCAGGTCTCGCAGCCGATCCGCGGAGCGTGCCGGTGCGGCCACATGCTGAGCATGCACTGCCAGGTGGACGGCTCGGGACCCTGCGCCGAGCCCGGATGCTCCTGCGCCGGTGCTACCATGGTGGCCGGTGACGGCCACGATCGACCGGGCGAGGATCGCAGAGACTCATAGGCTGATCCGGCCCCACATCCGCGAGACGCCGGTGATGGAGCTGACCGGCGCCGACTTCGGCCTCCCCGCCTTCTCCCTCACGCTCAAGCTCGAGCTGTTCCAGCACGCGGGCTCCTTCAAGACCCGCGGCGCCTTCGCCAATCTCCTGTCGCGCGCCATCCCGGCCGCGGGCGTGGTCGCGGCCTCGGGCGGCAATCACGGCGCCGCGGTGGCCTACGCCGCGATGCGGCTCGGCGTGCCGGCGCACGTCTTCGTGCCGACCGTGTCCTCGCCGGCGAAGATCGCGCGCATCCGCGCCTACGGCGCGGAGCTCGTGGTCGGCGGTGACCGCTACGCCGACGCGCTCGCCGCGAGCCAGGCGTTCGCGGCACGGTCCGGGGCCCTGCCGGTGCCCGCCTTCGACCAGGAGGAGACGCTGCTCGGCCAGGGCACGATCGGCCTCGAGCTCGCCCTGCAGGCTCCCGATCTCGACACGCTGCTGGTCTCGGTCGGGGGCGGCGGCCTCGTCGGCGGCATCGCGGCGTGGTGCGCGGGGACGCCACGCGTGGTCGGCGTCGAGCCCGAGACCGCGCCCACGCTGACCCGGGCGCTCGCGGCGGGCAAGCCGGTCGACGCGGAGGCGGGCGGCATCGCGGCCGACTCGCTCGCCCCGCGGCGGGTGGGCGAGCTGATGTTCCCGATCGCGCGGGCGCACGTCGCGCGCGTGGTGCTGGTCGCGGACGCGGCCATCCGGCGGGCCCAGGAAGCGCTCTGGGAGTGCCTGCGCGTGGTGGCGGAGCCCGGCGGGGCGGCCGCCTTCTCCGCGCTGCTCGACCGCGCCTACGTGCCGCAGCCCGGGGAGCGGGTCGGGGTCGTGGTGAGCGGAGGCAACACGACTGCGGTAGACTTCGGCCGATGAGCAAGGCCCTCGCGAAGGCCCTCGAGCACCTCGCCGCGGGCGAGTGGCAGCCCGCCCACGAGATCGTGCAGGCGGACAAGTCCGTGCTCGCGGCCTGGATGCACGGGATCGTCCACACCATCGAGGGCGATCTCGACAACGCGCGCTACTGGTACCGGAAGGCCGACCGCGAGTTCCCCGGTGCGGGCGCCGTCCAGCAGGAGATCGCCGCCGCCCGGGAGCGCCTCCGCACGACCGGCTAGGGCGCGGCCTCGCCCAGGAACATCTCCCGCAGCCGCGCCTTCTGCACCTTGTCGCCGTGCGGACCCGGGGTGCGCGGCACGTCGGCCACCACGCGCACGTGGCGCGGCACCTTGAACGAGGCGATGCGGCCCCGGCAGTGGGCGATCACCTCGTCCTCGGTGAGGTCGCCGACGCCGGGGCGGGGGATCACGTAGGCAACCGCGGCCTCGTTGGTCCGCGGGTCGGGCACCCCGATCACGAAGGCCTGGAGCACCTTGGGATGGGTCTGCAGGTAGGCCTCGATCTCCCCGGGGGCGACCATGAAGTGGCTGATGCGCAGCACCTCGCGCAGGCGGCCGCGGAAGATCACCCGGCCGCCCGCGTCGCGCACCGCCAGGTCGCCGGTCTTGAACCAGCCGTCGGGGCTGAAGGCCTTCACGGTCTCCTCCGGTTTCCGGTAGTAGCCCGCAGTCACCAGCCGCCCGCGCAGCCAGAGCTCGCCCTCGCCGTCGACGGGCTGGTCGCGCCCGGTCTCGGGATCGACGACGCGCGCCTCGAGGCCGTCGGCCGGCCAGATCCCGGCGAGGGCGCGGACCTCGGTCGGCTCGTCGAGGTCGTGCACGAGCGCCATCGCGTTGACCTCGGTCATGCCGTAGGGCTGGAAGGCCCGGCGCACGCCGAGCCGCTCCACCACCGCCTCGAAGAGCCCCTCCACGCCGCCGCCGGTGGCCGCGAAGCCGCCGGTGCGCAGCCGCGAGCGATCGCGCCGCGCCAGGTCGGGATGCTCGAGCATCGGCACTGCCATCGTGTCCACCCCGTTCCACACCGTGATCCGCTCGTCCTCCATCAGCCGCAGGGCCACCGCCGGCTCGAACGTCTCCATCAGGACGAGCGCGGCTCCGTGGCTGAAGGTGGCGAGGGGGATGCACACGCCGCCCCAGGTGCCGGACAGCGGCAGGGCGTGGAGCACCCGGTCGGCGTCGGTCAGGCGCAGGACCTCGCCGCACCACCAGGCGTGGGGCAGGCAGTTGCGATGGCTGATGATCGCGCCCTTCGGGAACGACGTGGTACCGGACGTGTACAGGATGGTGAACGGATCGTCGGGCGTGACCGCGCTGCGCGCGGCGTCGAGCGCGGCGGCGCCGGCGGGCTCGTCGCCCGCCTCCCGCACGTCGCGCCAGGCGAGGCAGCCGGGATACGGATCGTCCGCGTGCACGATCACGCGCCGGAGCATCGGGAACTCCTCGGCGTCGAGCTCGCCCGGAACCGACGCGGCGAGATCGGGCAGCACCTCGGCGAGCGTCTCGAGGTAGTCGACCGGGCCGACGTGATCCGCGCATACCAGCGTGGTCGCGTCCGACTGGCGCAGGATGTAGCGCAGCTCGTGGGCCTTGTAGCGCGTGTTCAGCGCCACCACCACCGCGCCGATGAGCGCGCAGCCGTACTGGGTCGCGAACCACTCCGGTCGGTTCGGCATCCAGAGCGCGACCTTGTCGCCCTTCCGGACACCCAGGGTGAGGAGGCCGCGCGCGAGCCGGCACGCGTCCTCGTGGAGCTGGACGTAGCCGATCCGGCGGTCGGTCGCGACGATTGCCTCGCGGTCGCCCGCGTGCCGCGCCTGGATCGCGAGCATGTCGCCCACCGTCGCGCGCAGGAGCGGATTGCCGTCGCCGGGGGGCAGCATCGGCCACATGCTACCGCAGGGCTTTACAGGGCGTCCGAGATGTGGAAGATGGAGGTAGATGAAGTGTCAGGACGTGCGGCGGGCGTTCCCGCTCCTCATCGCGGGTGAAATCCCACTCACGGAGTGGGCCCTCATCGAGACGCACCTCGTCCGCTGCGCCGAGTGCCGGAAGGAGCTGGAGCGGCAGCGGACCCAGGCGGCGGAGCGGGCGCGCGCCCGGCAGCGCAACGCGACCGCCGCGGCCCTGGTGGCGACCGCGGTGCTCCTGGTGATGGCCGGGGCCGGGTTCTACATCTACCAAGGCCGCATGCCCGATCCCTACGGGACCGGGCCCTTCCAGGCACCGCCGAGCCCGCCCGCCCCACCAATGGCCGTCGCGCCGGTGGTGGCGCCGCCACCGGTGTCCTCGCCGGCCCCGCGCCCGCTCCCGGCCTCGGTGCCCGCGCCCGCGCCGGCCGTGCCGAAGCCCCGGCCCGTCGTCGAGACCGCTGCCCCGCCGCCGCCCGCGCGGCCGCCGGCGGCCGCGGTCTCGGAGGCGGTGCCCCTTCCGGTACGGATCCCCGCGAGCGCGGTCCGGCCTCCGGCCCCCGTGGCGGGCGAGCGGATGCCGACGCAGGCGCGCCCGCCGGAGCCCGTGGCCGCGGCGCCCGGCGCGGAGTCGATGCCGACGCAGGGGGTCTCGCGCTCCGCGCCGCACCCTCGCGAGTGAGCCGCCCGCGCCGGGCGCGGGGCGAATCGTCCGCGCCGCGCCCGGCCCGTCGCGTCCTGATCACCGGCGCGAGCCGGGGCCTGGGTCTCGAGTTCACGCGCGGCTATCTCGAGCGCGGCGACCGGGTGTTCGCGGCCTGCCGTCGTCCCGCGGCCGCCCGCGCGCTCGCCGCCCTGGCCCGCGCGCATCCGGATCGGCTCACCGTCGTTCCGCTCGACGTGACCGATGCCGCCTCCATCCGCGCCGCCCACGCGATTGTGCGGCGCCAGCTCGACGGGCTCGACCTGCTGATCAACAACGCCGGCATGTACTCGACCCGGGGCAGCGCGGACCCCAGCGAGCGACTCGGCGGGCTCCGCTTCGAGGACGCGCTCCTGCTGCTCCGGGCCAACGCGGTGGGCCCGCTCATGGTGACGCAGCAGTTTCTCGACCTGCTCGCGGCCGGTCGCCGGAGGCGGGTGGTGGCTATCTCCTCCGAGTACGGCTCGGTCTCCGCGAACACCGGCGGCTTTCCCTACTACTACGCGGCGAGCAAGGCGGCCCTCAACATGCTGATGCGCTCGCTGGCCGCGGAGGCCCGGTCCCTCGGCATCGTCACCGCCCTCCTCGACCCGGGGTGGGTCAGCACCGACATGGGCGGGCCGGACGCGCCGGTGACCCCGGCACGATCGGTGGCCGGGATGATGCGGGTGATCGACGGGCTCGGGGCCCGGGACAGCGGGCGCTTCCTGACCTGGGAGGGACGCGCGGCGCCCTGGTAGGCGCGCTCAGGCGCGCTCGGGCTGGCTCCGGAGATACTTGGCGACCGCCTCGAGGAGCAGCCCGAGGGCTTCCTTCTCGGTGCGGCCGGTCACGCTGACGTCCGGATACAGCACCGCGGAGGCGCGGTAGAGGCCGCCTTCCTCCTGCACGACCTCGACCTCGAGTTTCATGGGAGCGTCATGGGCGGCTCGGGCGCGCGCGCTCGGCCAGGAACAGATAGCGCGAGAGACTGAAGAAGTACTCGCCGCGCGCGGCCTGGGTGCGGACGTCGTCGGCCCAGCGCGCGGCCTCGTCCTCGGTGATGCCGCCTCGGTTGGCCACGAAGCGGGCCACCACGTCGATCATGCCCGGACTGTACGTCTGCTCGGTCGCCTCGACGTTGAGCACCGGGATCAGAGTCACGCTCCTCACCGCGAAGCCGGTGCGCCGCAGCAGCTCGGGGAGCCGGGCGGGCAGGTGGGGGTGGGCGAAGCGCTGCTCCCACGCCTGGAGCACCCGCGCGGTGCGCTCCCGGTCGCCGGAGTGCCACACGCAGGACTCCCAGTCGGTGTCGAGGACGGCCAGCCGGCCCCGCGGCTTCAGGACGCGGGAGGCCTCGGCCAGGCCCCGCTCGACATCCGGCATGTACTCGTAGACCTGCATGGCGGTGACGAAGTCGAAGGTGCCGGGCGCGAAGGGCAGCGCCTCGGCGTCGGCCTGGCGGAACTCGGTACGGCCGGTCACCGCGTCGTGACGCGCGCGCTCCTCGCACGCCGCGATCATGGTCGGCACCGAGTCCACGCCCACGACCCGCCCGGTCGGCCCGACGTCGCGCGCCAGCTCGCACGAGAGCATCCCGAACCCGCAGCCGATGTCGAGGCCGCGCTCGCCGCTGTGCGGGGCGACGATCGCGCGCACGCGCGCCCGCTGCTCGGCCACGTCGGGAGTCGAACGGGAGGGATCGGCCAGCGCCGGACTGGGGGTCGCCACGCGGGAACGCTACCAGCCCCCACCCCTCCCGTCAACCGCCGGTTCCGGCGGAGCCAGAGGCGAGCAAGATCGAGAGGAAGACTGTTCGCCGCCGAGGGCGAGACCACGCGCGGTGCAGTCCTGGTTCAAGAACATCACGGGAAGGGCGGGGCCGGGGGGGGGGGGGGGGG